>CAZJWY010000140.1:0-10656 GCA_964549545.1 uncultured Planctomycetaceae bacterium
TCAGGTGTCAGGTGTCAGGTGTCAGGTGTCAGAACAGGATGCCTTGGCCCTGACACCTGACACCCGACACCTTCCTCTCCTACAGCGCCGCCTGGGGGCCGCCCTTGAGGACCGCGCTGACGATGTCGACCAGCACATGCGTTCCGGCCGGGTTCAATCGCTTTGCGCACCGTCCTACCGCCGCGTTGGCATTGGAGACCTTGATCAAGGTGCCATTGAGCAAGGCCGTGCCGGCCAGGTTTTCATCAGGACCCATCAGGTCCCCTACTTCGAGCGTCGTGCTGACGCAATCGAACTCGAAAATGCCCGCGGTCGCCACGCGAATCGGCTGCGTATCGCCGCTGCGCGAGGCCTGCATCGCCACGCCGGCGAAGACATCGTGAAACAGTTGCTGATTCGACGTCTTCGTGCCTTGATCCGCCTGAGCCGAAGCCGGCTTGGCATCGTCGGTGTCGAGGTAGATCATGTCGCCGATCTCGATCACGGTTGCCGAATCGACCGGCAGCATCACGGGGCACGTATCGCCGTACCGCCAGCGCATGGTGTTTGACATTGAAAGTTCTCCTTGTGGATTGGTGAGTGAGTAAAAGTTGGTAAGTGATTCAAGTTGAAGAACGATTAACCACAGAGTTCACAGAGGGCACGGAGAAGATAGGAGCGAGCGGCGAGGAGCGAGAAATTCAAGTCCTTGCTCGCTCCTAATTCCTCACTCCTCGCCGCTCGGCATTTCTCCACGTCCTCTGTGGTTAAAACTGATGTGCTCTTGGTCGAGTCACGTGCCTCGAATGTTCGCGGCAAATTCGGCTGCTGTTTGACCGCTGTTACGATTGGTCGCCGATGCAAGCGCGAGCTGATCGCGCGAACGCGGCCGACGATCGCGTGCCGACCGGCGTTCGCTCCAGTCGTGGGCCGAGCGCACCAGCCTGGCTCGCTCTTCGACCAGCCGGCGAGCCGTCGCCTCGTCGGCCGCGTTCAACAGGCTTTCGACGAAATCCGAGCTGACGAGATACGAATCGACCGCGCCGCTGGTCGTCGGCAGCGGCAGGTCGTGCTCCTGCAAAAGCTCAAGAACAAACTCCCGCCGCTTCGCCATTGATTCGCGGACGGTCAACTCGCGCAAATCGTTCCGCAACGATTCCAATTGCGCCGCGTGCGATTCTTCGAGCTCACGAATCAAGTCCGGCCGATGAAGACGCAGGGAGTCAAGAGTCAAGAGCTTAGGGTCAAGAGCCAGAGACGAATCGCGAGCTTCTGGTTCTTGACTCTTGACTCTCCGCTCTTGACTATCTTCCTGCTCATACAGCCCACTGGTCGTGGCCGGGTCGGCGACCAGGTCGATGCTCTGCACTTTGGTGATCGCTTCGACCACGGTCTCGTCGCCGTCGCGGCGCGTGCGGGCCAGCACATTGTGCGACATGCCGACGTTTTGCGGCGCGTGCTCGGCATCCCATACGAGTTGCTCCGACAGCGAGTGCTTCGGGTTGAAGTGCAAATCGCCGAACAGCCCCTGCCCCGCGCGAAACTCGACGCCGCGCACCACGCCCAGCCGGTCTTGATAGTCGCGCGGAGCGAGCGGGTGACCTTTCGGATGGTTGATGTTGACCTTCGCACCTTCATAGAGGCCGATGGCGCCCGATAGGGCGTCTTCGCGATACCGCCGGCCGTTGCGCGAGCTGAGGCCGAGCAGCTTCACGCCGCGAATGACGCCCGCTGTGCGATCAACTCGCAGCCGTTCTGAGCGCGAATCGACGAATTCTTGAAGTAGTTCAGACATGTGTTTTCTCCGTTGTAGGTCAGGCTTTAGCCTGACGAGAGTCATGCACAAGTCAGGCTAAAGCCTGACCTACAGCAAACAAAAAAGCCCACTGGAAGACCGTGGTCTTCCAGTGGGCTCGATTTCGATACTCGATTCGCAATAGCGAATACGGGCTCGATGCGATACCTTTTTTTCGCTCTCGGCTATCAGCTATCGGCAAGAATTGGCCGATAGCCGACGACCGAAAGCCGATAGCCAACTACTTAATCATTCTCTCCACCGCCACGCGGATATGCTGAATCACGCCATCCTGCACGCTCAGCGTGATGGCGGCTTCGCCGTAGAACCCGCGCTCGGACGACTCGGCCAGCAGCTTCGCCAGGGCGGCTTCGATCTGCTGAATCTTGTTCGTTTTCGAGGTGGTTTGCGTTCGTGTTTGAATCATGGGGGTGACTATAGCATATGTACAAATAAATACTATCCACGACTTTTGGCCACTTTGCTTTTTTTCACCACGGAGGACACAGAGAAAGCATTTAAGGAACGCGGATGAACACAGATGAACGCAGATAAGGTCAGGATGATTGTGCCTTGAATTCTTTTATTATCTGCGTCCATCTGCGTTTATCTGCGGATAAACCTCTTCTCCGTGCCCTCTGTGTACTCTGTGGTTAATCTCTTGCTTTCGCCACACTGTGCATCGCCAGGTTCTTTTGCTCCTGCGCGTAATCGAGCCCCAGGTGCTGGCTCCATGTCTGTGGCGACAGCACGCCGTGGTTGAACGCGATCTGGTCCACTTGCGCTTGTTGCAACCGATCGCGCACATGCAGCGACGGCGGCGTGATTTGCAAGTCGACGACATCGACCACGCCCGCCGGCAGCAAACCGGCGGCCACGCCATTTTCGATCACGCGCCACATCACGGCCCGGTCGTGCTCGATCATGCTGGCCTGCAGGCGCTCGAACATTTTCACGGCCGGCCCTTCGGCGACGAGCGTCGAGGCGTAGTTCGAGTTCGACGCGTCGGACGTGAACATGAACTCGGGCATCACGAGCCGTGCCGCGATCGCCCGCAGCTCGGCCTGGAGCACGACAACAAAGCTCGACGCATCGAGATTACGAGTTGGGAAGTCGTATTCCATGCCGGCCGGCGCGTCGAGAATCGTGCCGGGGCCATACTGCGAAAAATGCCTCGCACGAGCGCCCGGGCCATTGGTCACCTGCCCGTCGGCGCTATTGGCCACGAACTGCTCGATGCCACTGCGGCTCGCTCCGCGATGCTTACGAATCAGCGCGATCGCCGATTGAATCTCGGCCACGATGCTCATGTTGCGCAGCAGTCGTTCGGCGCGGCGCAGATTCTTTCGCACCGGCACGAACAACGGCAAGCCCCGTTTGACATTGAAATCGACGTTCGCGCGGCGATGCTGCACGTCGCGCTCGTCGACGAATTCGCCGTCGACGTAATAGCCCAAAACCGCTTCGACATCGTCGCGATCGGTTTGAATGCCGAGGCTGGCCGAGGGATCGCCGGCCAGGCCGGGCGGCGTCACGACCTGTTCGGGCTCGATGAACCGGATGCGCGTCATGCCGTCCTTGTCGACGAAATACCGCAGAAATGCCTCGCCGTCGCGATCAAGGCGACGAACAATCTCCTGCTGCCGCTGCTGCCAACGGTTTTCGTAGATGAAATCGTCGAGCAATTTTTGCACGCTGGCCATGAGCTTCATCGACTCGTTCATGTTCTTGTAGACCGCCGCGCGATAGCTATGGCCGGGACCGACGATGTAGCTGATGCGATTCTCATGGCCGTTGATGGCGAACTCATTCGTCGCGGCGAGCGTGCGGCATTGGTTGCGCAGCTCGGCCAGCGTCTGCTCGCTGGGCGGCACGGCCCCGGGACGAGCCACGCTGCCAGTCGCGGCGATGGGTTGCCACCAACCATCGGCATCGGCAAACGCCTCGCGCGGATCGACCAGGTCGTCGTAGAGGGCGTCGAACGCTTCGAGGAGGCGAGTTTCCCAGTGGTCGGAAGTAACAGGACGGTTAAGTTTTGAAGTCGCCGACATTTTTTGATCTCGATGGTTGAGGCCTGAAAGGCCGAAAGGTGAAAGGGTGTGTGATCTGTTGCGTGGTGGTGCTCTGCAAATGTGCAAATGGTTGTACGGTGTCATATATAGCCCGGCCGTTTCGGCCGGTCATTTCGCCCGCTTATCTTGCCCGGTGGTTTCGAGGAATCTTTCGATAAATTGACCACCATCCTCCGCCCCGAAACGGGGCGGCTATATATTTCATGTACGCCGGGTGCCATGCCCACGGCTTGGCGTGGGCATGCTGAAAAGGTTGATAAAACATGGCCACTCCGAGCAGTGGCCATGGCACCCGAAGACTCATTGGCTGAACAGGTAGCATATGGGCGACTCCTACACTCCGATTGGCAATCTGTTGCCCAAGCCATCGTCGATCGTTCTTCTTTGCAAGACGTCGTCGGCCAAACGCAGCGCCATTTCGAGCGCGTCGGGGCCGTCGTCGTGGCGGGCGGTGGGGAAATCGCGCAACTGGTCGACGAGCATTTGCGTCGAAGGCGAATTCGCCAGAAAGCGAATCCGGCGTTGCGACAAATGCGACCCCAGGCGGCGAATACGGATTTGTTTGTTCGTCGTGTTGTGGATGGCCGCGGGCGTGGTGTGACTGATGCCCTGCCGGGCGAATTCGGAGGCAAACTCGCCGCACAATAGTTCTTGAAACTGATTCGCTTCGACGCCGAACGCATTCGGCCGGAAACGATCGCAAATCGCCACGCCGTCGGCCACGAGTTGTGGCGTCGGCCGGCGAGCCATGTCGGCTTCGACATACAGAACGCCATTGCAATCGATTCCTAGCAGAACGAAGGCCGAGTAATCGCCGCGCCGCGCGTCGCGGCCTTTGCTTGGATCGAGGGCTACGGTGCGAACCTGAATGTCGTCGGGCCAGGCGTCGAACCAGATATGCTCGCCGAAGTACGACTCGGGCCACTCGCAATTCGCCGGGTTCACTGGCGAGCCTTGCTTCTCGCGGTCGAACGCGGTCTGACCGATCTCGGCGCGAAGCTGCATGAGCGTGTAAAGGTTCTCACCAGCGGGCCAAAGCACGATTGCATCTTTGTCCATCGCGGCTTGATGATCGTCGTAGAACTGTCGTGCGGTCGCGCGGGCGGCTTCGTTGTTCACGTCGCAGTAGATCAACTCCCATTCGTTCCACAATTCCATGTTCGTGGGCCAGGTGACGATCGCGGGAAAGTTTCGCGAGAGCCAGCCGGGCGAGCGATCCAACTCCAGCGCGAGCGCCTCGCGATGGAGCGCGGTAGCCAGGTTGATGAGGTTCGTTTGATGCGTGCCGGCGTTGAGCAGTGTGCCGTGGAACCAGTTGCGCGAGGCCTCGCGCTGAGCGGCCGACGACATGTGGGAATCGTTTTGCAGGTCGTCGCAGACGATGAGCGTCGGGCGGACCTCGCCATGACGCCGGCCGCGGATGCTTTGCCCCGTGCCGAACGATTCGATGACGACGCCGTTCGACAGCTCGATCGACGTGGCTCGCCAACGCGCGGCCCGCCCGACGGCGTCTGGATAACATTGGGCAAACAGCTCGTTGGACGCCAACTCGGTCTTCACGTTTTCCAAGTGGGCCTCGGCTTGCTCTTTCGTATCGGAAACGATCCAGATGTAGCGTTCCCAACGCTCGACCGCGGCGCGGAGAACGTAACAGAGCGTGGCGACTGTCGACTTCGCGCTACCGCGCGGGCCGATGAGGTTGATCTTGGTGCCGCGCGTGCGGTGCAGGCCGCTCAGCTCCTCGTCGAGCCAGGCGTGCATGAGCGACGGCTCGTGAACGAAGTGGGCCGGGAGGAACATTTTGCCCCAGGCGAGAATCGAACCGGGAAGCTCGCCGATCGCCTCGCGGCGAATTTGCGTGGTCGCGTTGTTGGCCAGTATTTTCATGAAGTCACTCATTAACGTCGCCGGAGCGACGCGCTGGTTGAATTCGGGGAGTTGGTTTTGCATGACGCCGGGTTGGTTGGTTAGGGGGAAGAATTCACCACGGAGACACGGAGGACACAGAGAAGAGTTCTTTCCGCAGATAAACGCAGATGGACGCAGATAATAATTCAAGACAACTAGCTCCTCTTATCTGTGTTCATCTGTGTTCATACGCGGTTCCTTAAATACCTTCTATGCGTCTTCCTGGTAGGTTGATGATGTCTGAATTCTGGTGAATTCAGCTACTCTTTCTCTTCTTCTCCGTGCTCTCTGTGTCTCCGTGGTTAATCTTCTCGTCGAATCGATCAATCGTCCTCATCCAGTGATTCATCATCGCGGTCGTCGGTGAGCGCTAAGAGCAGGCGGGGATTCTCCAGCGGGGCGACCGAGGCGCTCGACAGCCGGATGCCGGCGCGCACGAGTTCTTCCAGTTCGCGGATTGACTCGTACATTCGCCCAATTGCGCGGCGGCGGTCGGTTTCGCATTGAATCTCCTCGCAAAAAATCGTCGACAGGACCTTGAGGAACTCGTGCAACTGAGCGATGGAGACTTCGCCGGCGCCGCGTGGCTTGAAGCGGTCGGCGGCGTGCATTTCGAGCCACCACACGGCTGCCCGCCAGTTCTTCGGGTCTTCGATCGCTTTGTGAACGGTGCGCATGTAGGTCAGCTCGGTGCTGCCTTCGGTGCGACGAACACGATCGGCGAATCGAACGTCGCGCTCCATCGTGCGGTGGATGTCGGCCGTCGTGCATTCGGCGTAATTCGCGGCGGTTTCGCGGTCGCAACCGACGGCAAGGATGCCGCAGACCTGGTCTTGCTGCGTGGCGGTGAGCGTGCGTTGTTTCGAGTCGAACGTCATGGATTGGTTTCCTGTCTCGTAGCTGGATTTGCCGGAATTCGGCGTGCCCGCCAAATGAACCGGACGCTAGCGCGTTCCGGCTGATGGCGTTTGAATTCTGGCGAATTCAGTTACATCCTTGGCGCCGAGGTACTCGAACGAGACGACGGCCCGGCCGGCGGCGCTGCGGTACGTGGGGAAACGTTTGTTGCCGCGTTGGCTGCTGCCGCCCGACTTTTTCACATTCACGGTTCGCCACAGCGGCGAGTGGTCGCAATGGCGAATGAGCGCCGGGTGGCTGCTGGTGACGTTGATGCGATGCCCTTCGGCGCGATGCAGCTCGGCGACCGCCGTGACGGCGCGCATTCCAATGCCGATGCCCTGGTAGTCGGGCAGCGTGACGATGCGCGTGAAGCGGCGATGATTCTTTTTGGTGATCACGGGAACCGTGGCACAAAAATTCACGGGAATCCCATCCCAGGTCGTCAAATAGCAGCGAGCGGCCACGGGCAGTTGACTGCTCAAATAGTGATGACGCTTAAACAATTGCCACGCAGCCATTTCGCAGCGATGGATTTCCAGTCGGATCGGCGGGCGCCGAAGACACCTCCGTGTGAGCTCGCCGGTCGCCATGTCGACGATCCAATCGGGCTCGAGCCAAGCGGCGACGTCGTAGTGACACGTGACGGCCACGAAGCGGCATGGCAAGTGTCCTTTGCGAATGCCCTTGGCAATTGCGGCCGAACAGACCTTGGCGACGTTGCGATCGACGACGCTGGTGAATTCGTCGAAAACGACGAGGGGTGCAGAAAGCCGCGACCGGTGGTCGCGGACTGGCGGCGCTGTGGTTGTTTCGGCCGTGGTGGTTGAGTTGTTGCACATTCCGCGACCAACGGTCGCGGCTTTATAGCCCGTAGCCAGCGCCTGTGCCAAGTCGCACCGGAAACGTTCGCCGCCACTCAGTACGTGGTACGGTTTTACCCAGGAGGGCGGCGAGCCGAAGCCGACGGCGGTGAATATCTCGACGACGTGGCGGACCGAAAGGGCGCCGAAGCAATCGACGACGGCACGGTCGGTTGGCCATTCATTTGCGGTGTACAAGTTCGAGCCGAACGCGGTGCGAGCGATCGTGCTCTTGCCGCTGCCCGAGGGGCCGACGACGAGACCGATCTGCCAGTTCTCGTCGAGGCCGGGGACGTCGACTTCGAAGTGCTCCGACGCTTTTTCAGCCAGCGGCACGTCGAACATCCCAGCGACTTGCTGGACGCGGAATGAATCGTGGATGGGACAGGTGACGGTGGTGGTGATAGTGGGCATGGTGGAGTTAGGTGTCGGGTTTCGGGTGTCAGGTGTCGGGGCAAGGCATCGGGGTGTTACTGGCACCCGATACCTTACATCTCTACAACGTCAGAACGCGGCATCGGTAACCTTCGGCGCGCATGCGCTCGAAGACGGCTTGTTGGTCGTTTTCGTCGCGACACTCGACGACAACCTGGTAGCTTTCGGGAATGGTGATCTCCGGCGGTTCGAACCCTTGATTTCCGACACCCGACACCTGACACCCGACACCTTCCCCAATCTTGTCGAGCATCGATTGAACGGCGGCGTTTTCGGTTTCGACTGCGGCTAGCAACTGTTGCAGGTTTTCTTCCGAGACGGTGGCCATCGCGGCGAGGGGGTCGTGCGTGAGCAGGATCTTGTCGGCTTCGACTTCGTCGACATCGAGGACAAGCACTGGCACGACGGCGTCGGGCGTGGTTTCGGCACGCAAGTGGCCGTCGATGAGCATGAGGGAGCCATCGTCGAGTTCACGCGCGAGGAGCGCGCCGGCATAGCCGACTTCGGCCAACAGGCCACGGAGGGCGTCTTGTTGCGCCGGTGGATGGGTCCGCCAGTTGCGCGGATTGGGCCGCAACTGGTCGGCAGGGACACGGCGGAGTTCTTTGATGCGGTCGCGGATTTGCATGGGAGTAGGTTAGGTGTCGGGTGTCAGGTTTCAGGTGTCAGGGATCGGAGCAGGTGCCTTGGCTGACACCTGACACCTGACACCTTGCTTTCATTTGATTATTTCGCGGATCGTGGTTTGCAGTTCTTTGATGTCGGCGCGGATTTCGGCTCGTAGCGTGTGGTGCGCTTGTTCGAGCGCGACGAGTCGCGCGCGGAACTCGGCCATGTCGGTGGCGCGAGCGTAGACGCGGCCGTTGGTTGGTTCGTCGCGCCGCGGCGGTTCGCGCCGTGGCACGAGTTTGAACAAACCAACGGCAAGCGTGCCGATTGTGCCGAGCAGTACAGTGGCGGCGGGCCAGTCCATGGTTAGGTGTCAGGTGTCAGGTAAGAGTCAGGTGACAGGTGTCGGGGCTGGGTGCCTTGGTCTGACACCTGACACCCGACACCTGACACCTTCCTCATCACGGTCCGGGCGCTGCCGGAATGATTGGTGCGGCAGTAGCTGTCGCGCCGCTATTGCTTGCCACGCTGCCGATCGTGGCGTCGGTGCGGGTAGCGGCGTAGTAGTTGGTGAGGTTCGTGGGCCAGGGCTTCATGTTGGGGAGGTCGGTGACGGCGAGGCCTTCGGCCAGGGCTTGGAGCTGGTCTTCGGTGAACACACGATCGAAGCGCGGGACGGTGTCGACCATTTCGGTTTGTGTGAAGAAGCTGGCTGGGTTGTAGGCGGAGAAGTCGGCGTCGGTGAGGATGAAACCGTCGGCCGAGGCGGCTTCGCGGGTTTTGCCGAACAGCTCGATCGCCATGTTGATGTAGACGCGTTTGATGTACTGGCCGACCTGACCGGCGAAGTTGGTCGAGATTTCCAGGCTTTTGCGGTTCTCGGTGTGCTGCATCGCCTCGGCGAGCGACATCAGGATCAGCTCGGCCCAGCGGCGCATGAACTGATTGCGGACCGTAAAGAACGGCACGGGGAAGACGCGGAAGACTTCGCCGGCCGGGCGAGCATGGGCAACTTCCATGTTGTTCTCGCCGGGCGGCACGGCGCGGCCGGCCAGGATGTTGCCGGCGCGGACGTAGAGCTTGTGAATCCGCTTGATCGTGTTGATCGACGGCGGGATCCGTAGGTCGGCGTCTTCGTGGTGCATGATGTGAAACAGATTGCGGCCGACGAGGTACGTCCAATCCAGGATTTGCGGATTGAGGCTGCCGATGTCATCGGACCAATTGGGGACAGCGTAGCCGGCTTTGCCGAACTCGCCGACGTTGTACCAGAGAACGGCGTCTGTGTTGGTGATGGGCATGGGAGGGGTGTCCTTTCGTAGCACGGGTAAAGGTGGTGAGGTTTGTGGTGATGCTAGGTGTCGGGTGTCAGGTTTCAGGTGTCAGGACAAGGCATCAAAGGTTTTCACTGACACCTGACACCCGACACCTTCTTCATTTCGCGGCTAAATACTGCTTGATCAGTGAGTCTTGCGTCTGCAGAACTTCTGTAGCTCCGGGGTATTTTCTGGCGACGTGTTCGCTGGCCCATTGGTGGGCTTTGGCGAAGGTGTCTTGTTCGATGGGGACGTAATGGGTTTCGGGGATGGTGCGTTGGGGCGGCGGTGGGGTGTCGATGGCGATGGGGTGGGGAGGGTCAAGAATCGAGGGTCGAGAGTCAAGAGCCGGAGACTTGCTGGCTCTTGTCTCTTCGCTCTTGACTCTTGACTTTGCTCGCCTTGCGGCGAGCGTACTGGCGGCGATGAACGCGATGGCGACGGGGCTGCTGAGGCCGAGGGCGCCGGCGGCGACTTGGCCGATCGAGATGCCTTCGAGGATGCTGGTGCGGGTCGTGGCGATCTGATCGACGCGTTGGCGGATCGACTCGACGGTGGTGTGAACCGACTCGAACTTGGTGGTGATTCCTTTGAGGTTGGCTTCGATCTCGGTGCGCGAGGGGAAACCGCTGGTGATTTTGTTGGCTTCATCGATTTGTAAATAGCGGTTGAGGTCGTCGGGTTGAAGGTAATCGCCGCGGTCTTGCTTCTTGGCGTCGAGGGCGCGGAGGCGGGCGTCGAGTTCATTGGTCCATGTTTGCCAGTCGAACTGGGGGCTGGGA
>CAZJWY010000140.1:10666-13748 GCA_964549545.1 uncultured Planctomycetaceae bacterium
TTTGGGGCTGGGGACTGGTGGGTTTTGTGGCGACGACGGTGTTGTTGGACAGGCTTGCGCGGATGCGGGCGAGGAACTCACGGACGGGTTGGCCGCAGGTGGCGTAGGTTTGGCCATCGCGTTGACCCCAGACGATGCCGACGAGTTGGCCCGCGGCGTTGAGGACTGCGCCGCCGCTGTCGCCGGGGCGAACGGCGCCGACGATGGTTGTCGACGGATAGGTTGCGCCGGAGGCGAGCGGATGGCCGGTGATGGTTCCGCAAATGCCGCGGAATACGCCGTTTGCTCCGAAGCCGCAAGCGGTTAAAGCGCCGGTTGGTTCGGTTTCGCAGACGGCGAGCGGGGCAAGGTCTGGCCGACGAATGGTGAGTGCGGCTAGGTCGTTGGCTCGATCCAATTCAATTAAGTTGGCCGCAAACCGGCGGCCGTTGGGAAACGACACGACGATGTTCGCCTTCGATGTGTTGAATAAGTGAGCACAGGTGAGAACGAGGCCGATCGATTCGTTACCAGCAACGAGCGAACCGCTGCCGAGCGTGCCGTCGCCGACGCTGATGCGGCAGTGGGAAGTTGGGTCGAGGCTTGATGTTTCAACGGATGGTTGGCAGGGCGCGACTTGCCGGGTGCAGATGCGTTGGCCGGTGAGGGGGTCGGTGTAGCATTGAGCGGGAGCGACCGAGCAGGTGTTAATCGCCAAAGTTGCATACAGCAGAAAATGAACAGGAGAGCGCAGAGGTAGCAGAGGAAGAGTTCTCTGTGCTCTCTGCGTCCTCCTGTTCAAAACAAATTGTGGGGAGCGATTTTTCATGGTGGTTTCCGGGGCGGATTAGCAAATGGTTGGTGTGGCGTGCTGTTTTCTGATGCGTCTGAATTCTGGCGAATTCAGCTATGGGATGGTGGTGAGCTTGTGTGTAAGGCACCCTCACCCCGGCCCTCTCCCGGAGGGAGAGGGAGTTAGGGGGTGAGGGTGAAGGCGTATTGGTAGAAGGGGCTGCGGGCGAGGTCGGTGGGTTCGGTGAGGCGGTCGGCTAAATGGGGCACGGGGTCGACGCCGCCGGCGAGGCGGTCGGTCATCGCGCAGGCCTGGCTGCAAAACGGTGGCCGGCGATCGATTGCGTCATCTTCGGTGGCTGCACGGACTGCCATGCGGATGAGTGGCAGATGGAGCATGGCGGCGGACAGGACGGCGGCGTAACCATAGTCGCAACCGGCGAGGCGGCGCATCATCGTGGTGGAGCGTGTGCGATCGTATTCCGGCCAGCGGTTGGCGGGATTGGTGTGGTAGACGTCGATGCGTGCGGGGAACTTTTGGACCTGGCTTTCGAGCGTGACGGCGCGGCCGCCGTGCCACTCGCGGACTTCGAGGCAAAACAGGTCGTCGTTCCACCAGGCGGCTTTGGCAGCGTGCGAGTGCGTGCCGCGGCCGGCGATGGAAATCAGGTTGCGACGGCGGAATAGGAGCAGGTCGCCGTCGGCGATGTGGTGCTTCGCGTGGGCGAAACGGAGGCAGCGGGTTGGAGTGAATTGAGTGTTCATGGGGGCGTTTGGTTTGAGGCGCTAAGCCGCAAGCGGCGAGTGTGAGGCAACAAAAAAAGCCCGAGGCCGGACGTGTGTCCGATCTCGGGCTCTTTGGATACGTCGTTTGGGCGACGCTCCGTGGGATACCGTTCAACGTTGGGAGGAGCCTAACACAAGGGCTGGCCCACTTTCAACAAAAATGTTTTCTGGAAGTTTTTGTGAGAATATTTTGGTGGAAATGAGATAGTGGCAAACTTTTTTTGGCCACCCGAAGAATTATCGGACCGCGTGGCGGTCGGGCTAGGGAACGGCTCAAATAACTTCGCAGATGGAATTCACCACGGAGACACAGAGGACACGGAGAAGAAATACAGGAGGCAAGAATACCGATCTTCGCTAATTTCCACGAATGAGAAGAAAAGACTATTTCCGTCTTTTGCTGTGTTCTGATTTACTATCGTTGATTAGTGGCGATTAGAGCAAATTACTTTATTCGTTCTCGCAGGAGGCCGTGTTGGTGGGAGATTCGGCCTGGCGGCCGACGCTAAACTGCGCTTGTTCTTTGATTTATTGCGGAATGCAATTTGGTAAGTTGCTCTCGTGTTCTGAATTTCCTCCTTTTGTCTTCTCCGTGTCCTCTGTGTCTCTGTGGTTATTCTGGAAACAAAACAGTTATTTGTTCTATTTCGTAAGAGGTGATATGGGGGTTTGCTGGTGGGTGGCCGATCAAGCGACCCAGGATGGGTCGGCTATCTAGTCGCTACTTCGTGAGAGGTGATGCAGAGGTGCGATCGGCGACGTGGGGCGGCGCGTCGGTGGGGTTGGGAGGAAATGAATCGTTGCTTGAGTACATCGCGCCTTGGTCTGGTCCGCTGAGTGGCGCGAGTTGGGTGTGGTATTCGGATTGCGACGGTTCCCAGGCGGCGCCAGTGGCGTTGTCGACGACGAGGCCGGGGATGCCGCCGACCACGATGTTGCCAACGATCCAGGGATTGACCGTGGAGTGGATGGGAACTTCGGTCGGCGCGTAGCCGGGCGCTTCGACGGTGGCGGTGTAACGGGCGGGGAGGAAGTAGCGGCGATTGCGCTTGAGTGACACGGTGCCGGGCGTGTTGCACGAGGCGACCTGCCGGCCTTCGTTGTCGCGAATGACGACGTGGGCGTTCGACGGGTAGCTGTTGATGGAGACATCGGCGTGGCGGCCGCTGATGATTGATGCGCAGCCAGTGCTTAACGCGCATGCAGAGAGCGCGACCACGATCGAAGCGATGGAAGCTTTCATATTGGTCCGGCGGCGATGAGTTGGATGCCGAACGAGAAAAGAGTTGCTCGCGACGAGCGGGGATACGATAGCAGTTTGGCGGCGATGATCCAGAGCGGTTTGGCGGCGCGGCGATAGCACTGTTTTTGTGCGGGAAATAGGTGTTTTCGAGAGCGCAAGGCGAGCGCATCTAGCTTGTGAAAGGGGGGGCGCTGTGATACAGTGATAGCTTCCCGATGGGCCGGACAGCTCTTATATGATCCGGCTATCTATTGATACTTTCATTGATAGTGAACGGTTGGA
>CAZJWY010000141.1:0-13739 GCA_964549545.1 uncultured Planctomycetaceae bacterium
ACACAGAGAAGACGGAAGTAGAGACAGAAGAATACTAATCGCCACTAATCAATCAGAATCGAGAATGAGACGGAAATAGTCTCTTCTTTGATATTAGCTGGAATTAGTGAAGATTAGTGTTCCTATCCTCCTAGCTTTCTTCTCCGTGGTTATTCTGAAATGGGAAAGTTATTATTGAGTCGTTCCTTAGCGCCTTTGCGTGAGACAATATTGCTTGTTTGATGAATCCAGTTAGTTAGTTCCCGATCGTACTTCGATGTAATCGAACTCCGACGAGCTTGTATCGGACGAAATCGACAGGTAGCGGTCGGTGGTCGACGAGGGCGCGTATCGTGGATAGGTGAACGTTCCCTGGTCTTCGTCGTTGATCTGCAAGTTCACCAGGCTGTTGGCCGGGGCGATCGTGATGCGGATCCGGACAAAGTCGCTGGGCAGGCCGGTGCGGCTGAACAATTGCTTGGTGGCGGCGTCCGACGACTTGCCTTTGAGCGAGAGGGTTTGCGTGCCGTTTGCTTGTTTTTGGATGTTCACGAGGACTGGCCCATATTTGCCGTTTTGCCGGTCGGCATAGATGGCGATCGTCGTGCCGTTGCCTCCGACGCTGGTATTGCGGCAGCGGGCTTCGACAGTCGTGGTGGTCGTGAAGTCGCTGAGCGGACGGGTTTGAAGCGCGCCGGCGGCGGTCCACACTCCATTCAACAACTTGGAAGTGTCGAATGGGCTACCATCGGACATGGCCCAGTCGGAGATGGTGTCGCCGTTCGCGTTGGTCGTCGTCGGATCGCGATCGAAGTCGGTTCGCCAGTAGCCGCTCAAGAGCTCGGGCAAATTGCTGAGGGGGATGCTGGCGTCAATGCGGGCATGGCTTTGATTGCCCGCCTGGAGCATCAGCCGGATGCAAGGCACGTAGGTGCGCACCACGTTGTAAGAAGAACCGGGAGTCGTGAATGTGCCATAGACCTTGCAGTAAATCCGGCGTGGCGTGACGTACTGCCATGAGGCGCCAGCGTCGTTCGTTTCGAAGAGGGCCGTTCCCGATGTGGAATCGTAATTCGTGATTTGGGCCGCTTTGCCGCTGCCGCTTTGCTGCAAGAATGTGAGTTGGTAGTTGCGGTTGAGCGCCAGATTTCGCACGCTGTTGGTGAAAGTCACGGTGTTGAAGCCGGCCGAGGACAAGATCGATGATTCGGCGATCGTAGCCTGGCCGATCACGTCGCCCGTCGGGCTGTCGTAGGGATCACCGGAGTGGCGCAACTGGACAGTGAGCGTGTCAGACGCTGCCCCGTATTGCTTGCCGTGAAATTCGATTTTGGTCAGGTTCCACGAGAGCGCGTTGACCGGGAGCCCGTTGGCGGACGTGGGAACGATCGTGGTGCTGATGAAATTGCTGGTGTCGATGTCGCGATAAGAGCCACTCGTGACCGTCGGGCTGGCGAGCAAGAGCGACTCGGTCGAGTCGGCCGTGGTCGTGAGCGTGGTAGTGACCGATTTTTGCTGCGGGGCTACGACGAATGAATAGACTGCCGGCAGCACATCGGCTGCGGTAGCGCCATTCACGCTTTTGCGGAGGGGGGCGCCGGCTGTTCCCGACCACTCGTAACGGATCTTTTCGCTCGTGCCGTCGTTGTTGCGATCGGCGACGACGAACTCGAGCACGCGAGCCGATTGCTGGGTGATCACGGTGGCGTAGCGCAGCTCGTCGGAGATTTGATTGACAATGTCGGCCGTTTTGGCTCGTCTCGCCGCGGCCAGCGGAGTGTACGCCACTTGGCGCGCGATATACATCACCGACCCCAAGCCGGCGATCAGCACGGCGCTGGTGACCATCGCCACCAGCATTTCGATCATGGTGAACGCGTAAGCAGGGCGAATGGTTCGATGGGGTCGGTTCATCGGTTTCTTCGTGTCAACTCAATTCGCCATCGATGGCGTTTGTGCCGTGCCGCCGCGCGGATGACTGCTGGTGATGGTGGCCTCGCCTGTAGCGCCGTCGAGCGTAATGGTGCATTGGTGCGACTTGGACATGAGGACGACCGTTCCGCCGCTCGCCGGGGCGCCGTAGCCGTCGAAGGAAGCCGTGGCCGTGTTCGAGAAGTTTGCCGTGGCGCTATCGAGCGAGTAGGGCTGCTGCGTCAGGTCGACGGTGTAAAGATGGTTTGCGTTATCGAGGCTCTTAGTGTTGGAGATCGTGTAGCTGGAGTTGGCGAATGTGATCGACTGGTTGGTGCTTGTGAGCCGGGCCTGGCTGCGAGCCAGCTCGAGGTCGGCCTTCACGCGACGCGCGGCCGATTCGACGCGGTGAAACAACAGCGAGTCGTAAAACGTCGGCATCGCGACGGCGGAGACGATTCCCAGGATCAGGAGCACGATGACCAGCTCGATGATCGTGAAGGCGCGGCGCGGGCGCATGCGCTTATCTAGGCGCGGCTCTACTCGCGAGCCTTCGATGCCGAGTTGGTGTCTTAACGATTGCATGGATACGGAACCTGAAAAAGCCTCGGTTGATGATGCGCGTCATCGAGCCAAGCGAGCCGGGGCGTCCCCGCCCCCGACGAATCGCACCGTTCATCCAACCGATAGCGAGTGCATCGTGGTCTTCATTCACTTTCTATCCGCGCCATCTGTGTTTGATCCGCGGTTGATTGTTGTAGGGTTAATGGCATGGTCCGACGGGGCGGAGGACCGCCCGGCTCGCTTTGAACATAAGGCCAATCGCGGCGCTGGAATCAATAGTTGGCAGGCAGTGCTAAAAGATAGGTCGCCCGTGAGTGCATCTCTGTAATAGAGTGGCTCGCCCGCGGGCCGCTGTCGCTGGCCGGTCGTGCCGGACGTGCAAGCTATGCGGTTCGTGCAGGTTGAATCCAAGCGCGATCAAGCGGAATCTTAAGTATTTCGGGGGGATAGGGCGCGCACATGCATTCGCGCCCTAGTCTTCCCATAGCAAAACGTCCTCGATTGCGTGGGGCATGCTGCAGGAACCAACTGGGTCGATTGACTTTGCTCGCTTCGATGCCGGGGTCTCTGGGGTCAACAAGTCACAATCGAATTTGTTTGGGAGACATTGAGATGCGAAAGCATAAGGGTTTTACGCTGGTCGAACTTGTGGTCGTGGTCATGATCTTGGGCATCTTGGCTGCCGTCGCGGCTCCGAAGTTGCTTGGTACTTCGAGCGCGGCCACCGACAATAGTTTGAAGGCATCGCTGGGCGTCGTTCGCGATGCGATCGAGCGCTATGCGGCCGACAATGGCGGTGCGCTGCCAACTGATCTTGCAGAAGACCTCAAGCCGTACATTCGCGTGTTCCCCAAATCGCCGCTTATTGCGGATCCTACAGCCGCTGTTACGGTGCGGGTTGTGTCTGCTGCTGGCGATCTGGAGGCGGATGGAACTGAGGCTTGGGCGTATAACAGCACGACTGGCCAATTCATTTGCAACTCTGGTGACGCTACCAAGAGCACTCCATCAGTTACCTACGACAAGCTCTAATCGGGTGGTTGCTATCACCACGGTTGATTGTGACTGGGCAAATATGTGAATCTGGGTGCTTCGCGGGCTGCTTGTGGATTGGGTGAAGTATTCGGATCACAACAAAGATCGGGCCACTCAATGGCCGATAGACAGATTGAGCCAATGCGCATACCCGGCTCGCAGGCGCGATGCCGGGTTGCGTGTTGACCTTGGACAGAAGCAACAAGGGCTGGCATCCGTGACAAAAGAGAAGGCAAAAATCCTGGTCTGCGAAGACAACGTGGCGCTGTCGGGCGTCATTTGCTTCAACCTGGTTCGGGCTGGCTTCGACGTGACGAGCGTCGTCAACGGCCGGTTGGCGCTCGACGCTCTGGAGAAAGGGAGCTTCGACCTGGTTCTCTCCGATCAACAGATGCCCATGATGACGGGCATCCAGTTGTGCGAGAACCTGCGCCAGTTGCCGGCCCATCGGCATACGCCTTTTATTTTGCTCACGGCCAAGTGCATGGAGATCAATTTCATCCGGCTGCAAGAAAAGCTGGGAGTGTCCAAGGCACTGCCGAAGCCGTTTAGCCCAAGCGAGCTAGTTACTTGTATCGAGGAAGCGCTCGCGGTTGGTTGCAAAGTTTAAGCAGGGAGCAGGGAGCAAGGAGCGGGGAGCGGGGAGTAAGACGAGTTTCTTGCTCCCGGCTCCTCGCTCCCAGCTCCCCGCTCATACGGAACGGATTCCGATGTTTGCCAGTAAGCTACAAGTTCGATTGCCGCGTAGGGTTGCCGCCTACTTCCTGTTGTTCGGGATGGCTGCGCTGTTGTGGCTGGGCGTGGCGATTGTCTACATCGCGCACTCGGTGACCGAGAGCCGATCCGAGAGTGCGGCGTTGCGCGCGTTGGGGCAAGCCAGCGAGCGCTTCAATCTGACTTATCTCCGTGACAAGGCCGCCGATTTTCAACCGATCCTTGCGGGTCTTCGCAACCAAGGTCGAGCCGATTATTGCGCGGTCGTTTTGGATTCGGGCGAGTACCTGGCCCATTCGAATCAAGGATTAAAAGGCAAGCCGGCAACCGAACAGGGCAATATCGTCGACCGTTGGAGCGAGATCGTCAAACTTCAATTCATCGACGAGGGGGGCAAAGCCGTTTGTGAGTATCGCGTGCCCGTGAAGCCGGGCGGCCAGGCGCTGGGAACGCTGCGGCTCGGTTTCGCTCGGACTAGCCTCTGGAGCTATCTGATCACGGGAGCGCAATTCGCGCCGTTCGCCTTGATTGGCCCCGCTTGCTGCATGGTGGTCGGCGCCGTATTGGTGAATCGCATGGTTCGCCCCGTGGCGGATATCGAGGAACAGCTTCATCACGTTGCCACGAGTCCCTCGGTTGAAAGCTGCCAGTTGCGCGAGGTGCCAGCCGTGGGCGCCGCGGCGATGGGGTGGAACCGGGTGGTTCAGCAGCGCTCCAGCGGCGCGGAATCGGAATCGCTGCAACAGCGGATTCGCAAGTCGCTCGAGCAGGGCCGCCAGAGTCGGCTCGACTCGGTGCTCAACAGCATGCCCGACGGCATCGCCACGACCGATGCCAGTGGGCACCTAACCTATACCAATATGCCGATGTCGGTTCTGCTTGGGCTTCCGGTAGTCGTACAAGGCGGCGACGGCGCGAGCGAAGGCGAGGGCGCGCCGGGCATGACGCAGCAATTAACGGCGGCGTGGCGATTGCCAGAGTCCGATCCGCTATTGGCGGCCGAGAATCGCGATCGGGCGGTCGTCACCGAGCTTACGAAGGAAGAGAACGGCGAGCGCCGAATCGCGCGTGTGGCGCGTCATCCGATTATGAGCGAAGGAGGCATCCCGGAGAGCCATGTCTGGACGATTCGCGACGTCACCCAGCAAAAATTGGCCGAGGAGATGCGCGACCAGTTCGTCGACACCGCCACTCACGAGCTACGAACCCCGCTGGCCAACATCAAGGCTTATGCCGAAACGCTGGCCCTGGCCGATGTGATCGACATCGAGCAGCAAAAGCAGTTCCTCAACACGATCAACTCCGAAGCGACCCGCTTGGCGCGGTTCGTCGACGATCTGCTCAGCGTCAGCAGCATGGAACTCGGCTCGCTGTCGCTGAACAAGCAAACGACCGACCTGCGGCGGATGCTCAACGAAGTCATTGCGAAGGTTCGGCCGCAAGTCGACGAGAAACAACTCACCTTCGAGGTTGCTTTTCCAGAGAAGATGCCCGAGCCGGAACTGGACAAGGACAAGATCGCCACGGTGCTGGTCAACCTGCTGGGCAATGCCGTGAAGTACACGCCGGACGGCGGCCGCGTCGTGCTCCGCGTGAATATTACCGACAAGCAAATCGAAGCCAGCGTGACCGACACGGGCGTCGGCATCGCGGTGGATGAGTTGGATAAAGTGTTCGAGAAGTTTTATCGGAGCACCGACCCGCGCGTGCAGGAGCAAACCGGCACCGGCCTGGGCCTGGCGCTGTCACAAGAAGTCGTCCGCCTCCACGGCGGCAAGATCACGGTCGAAAGCGAAATCAACAAAGGCAGCACGTTTACGATGATGCTGCCGCTGGGATAGATGAGGTGTCAGGTTTCGGGTGTCAGGTGTCAGAAAAACGGCACTCTGACACCTGACACCTGACACCTGACACCCGACACCTATGTTTCAACAAAAATGCCAAGGCGCGGTAGACGTGATTACTGGCGGCGACCGGATTTCCGGTGAGCACGTGGCGGAGTTGAGCGCGCTATTGGCGAGTCGGGTGGAACGGGGGCAGCCGCAGATTGTGTTGGATTTGCAGAGCATCGCGGTGATCGATAGCGCGGGCTTGGAGTTATTGTTGGACTTTCAGGAGAAATGCCAGCGGATGGGGGGCGCACTGAAGCTGGCGAATGTCGGCACGCTCTGTCGGGAAGTGTTGAAGGCGACAGGCGTGGGAGCGCGATTCGAAATGTTCCGCGATTCGGGCGGCGCGGTGCGGAGCTTTGTGCAATGAGTGCCACGGACGCCACAATCGTAGACCAGCGAGCCGGGTCGTCTCCGACCCCGACCGGAGCGGAGGACCGCCCGGCTCACGCTGCGCCATTGACCGGGGCGGAAGACCGCCCGGCTCACGCCGCGCCGTTGCAAAAATCCGACGCAGGCTCTTCCCGTGCCACCCGCGCCACACTCGGTCAGCAGCTCGTCGGCGCCGACCTTATCACGCCCGAGCAACTCGATCTCGCGTTAGCCGAAGGCTCGCAAAAGGGCCTCCGCCTCGGTGAAGTGCTCGTCGAAATGGGCATGGTCCAGGAAGACGCCATTCTCCCCTTCATCGAAGGGCACCTGGGCGTTCCGGCCGTGCGCCTGCGCGACGGCATGATCGACCCCATCGCCGTGCGACTCTTGCCGCGAAAGACCGCCGAGCGACTCGACACGATCGCGCTCTTCAAAGTGCGCGATACAATCTGCGTCGCCATGGCCGATCCGCAGAACCTGGAACATCTCGACGAAATCGAGAGAATCACGCGGCTACACGTTCGTCCGGTCTTCGCCTTTCGCAGCAGCATCCAACGTACGTTGCCGCGCTGCTATGAAGAAGGCTTCGAGGTCGATACCGTCACCGCCGACATGGACGAGTCGACCGTCCAATTGCAGGCCGATGCCGCCGAGGTCGATCTCACCAACGTCGAGTCGATGGTCGACGGCAGCCCAATCATTAACCTCGTGAATTATCTGCTCGTGCAAGCGATTCGCGCGGGGGCAAGTGATATTCACATCGAGCCTAGCCGGAAGTTTTCCGTCGTGCGGTTTCGCGTCGACGGCCAAATGTACGAGGCGCTGCGGCCGCGGCGCGACATGCACCCGGCCCTGGTTTCGCGCATCAAGGTCATGGCCAAGATGGACATCGCCGAGCACAACAAGCCGCAAGATGGCCGCTTTCAAGTCACGGTCGAAGGGCGCGAAGTCGACTTCCGCGTCTCGACGCTTCCCACGGTGCTGGGTGAGAAGATCGTGATGCGTATTCTCGATAAGGAAAACCTCACGTTCAATCTCGACCTCTTGGGCGTGCCGCCAGACATGCTCAAGCAACTCAAGGCCTTGCTGGCCAAGCCTTACGGTTTGCTGCTGGTCACGGGCCCGACCGGTAGCGGCAAAACCACGACGCTCTATTCCGCGCTCGAGCTGATCAAGAACGTCCATAGCAACGTCGTGTCGGTCGAAGACCCGGTCGAGTACCAAGTCGAGCTGGTCAACCAGGTGCAGGTAGATGAATCGCGGCAGTTGTCGTTTGCCTCAGCGTTGCGTTCCATTTTGCGGCAAGACCCCGACATCATCATGATCGGAGAAATCCGCGACGTGGCGACCGCGCAGATCGCGGTGCAGGCCGCGCTGACGGGCCACCTTGTGCTGAGCACTCTTCACACGAACGACTGCGCCGGCGCGATCCACCGTCTCACCGATATGGGGATCGAACCGTTCAAAATCGCGGCCGCGTTGGTCGGCGTCGTGGCTCAACGACTGATTCGCACGGTCTGCCAGTCGTGCAAGACGTTCGTGTATGCGTCGGCCGAGTTGCTCGAAACGATTCACTACACAGGCGATAAGCGCAAGAGCTTCATCCGCGGCGAAGGTTGCCCCAAGTGCCACGACACCGGCTACTCGGGCCGCACGGGCATTTATGAAGTGATGCCGGTCGATCGCGAAATTCGCGAGCTGATCTCAATCCGCGCCAGCACCGATGAAATCCGCGACTGCTACCGCCGCAACGGCGGCAAGACGTTGTTGGAGCAGGGGATTCGGTTGGCAGAGAAGGAACAGACGAGTTTGGAGGAAGTGATGAGGGTGGCGTACTTCGAATAGGTGTCGGGTGTCAGGTGTCGGGTGTCAGAAGGGAGAGGGGTGATGGAGCAATCACGCGGTAAGGTGCAACGGTTTACCGACTTGGAGGTATGGCGCAAAGCTCATGATTTGTTTCTTCATTTGCTTCTTGACCTGGAGACCCTTCCGAACACCCGCGTAGCCACGATCTTGACCGACCAGAGTGTTCGCTCGCTCAGATCCGTGGGTGCGAACATCGCCGAAGGATTTAATCGCAGTAAAGCCAAATACCTGAACTGCATCGATATCGGACTGGGTGAAGCCAATGAAACCGAGAACTGGCTCTATAAGCTTCGCGACGCGAAGCTCCTCGCACACGACAAAGCGAATACGCATGTTGCTGAAATAATCCAAATCCAAAAAATGCTCAGCGCACTTCATCGTTCGATTTCAAAACGCTCCACCTGACACCTGAAACCTGACACCCGACACCTAGCAATGCAATTCACCTACACCGCCAAATCGAAGACTGGAGACATCCAGACCGGCCACATTAGTGCGGCCGATGTCGAGGCGGTGAAGCGCGCGCTGCGGGAGCAGAGCCTGTATGCGATCGATATTCGCAAGAAGGTCACGAATTCGGCGTTCAAGGCGCTCATGGGGTGGCGCGATAAGTCGTCGCTTTCGCGGCGCGACTTATTGAGTGTGACTACCCAGTTGGCGATTATGACTCGCTCGGGAGTCGACCTGGCCTCGGCCTTCTTGTCGTTGTCGCAGCAATGCAGCAATCCGACGATGCGCAATATCCTGGCCCAGGTTCACAAAGATGTGACCGGCGGCAAAAGTATTTCCGATGCGTTGCAAGCGCAAGCGGCCGTTTTCGGCGATGCTTACGTCGCCAGCGTGGCGGCTGGCGAAGCGGCCGGCAAGGTGCCCGAGGTGCTCGGGCGGCTCTCGCAGTTCCAGCGGAGCGAAATGCGCGTGCGCGCGACCGTGCGCACGCTGCTGGCCTATCCGCTCTTGTTGTCGAGCGTATCGGGCCTGGTCGTGGTCGGGCTCGTTACGTTCGTGTTGCCGAAGTTTGTCGATATCTTCGGGCAGTTCGACGTGGCGTTGCCTGTCATCACGCAGGTGGTCGTGGCCGCGTCCGATGTGCTGCGACGACACTGGTTTATTTGGGTGCCACTGCTGATCTGTGCGATCGTCGGGGTCATTGCCTCGCGGCATGTCGAAGGGGGGCGGCGGAAATGGGATTACGCCATGCTCAATCTGCCGATTCTGCGCGATATTACCCGCGCGTTTTACATCGGCCGCACGTTTCGCTTGATGGGGCTCATGATCGAGAGCGGCGTGCCGCTGCTGGAAGGGCTGCGGCTTACGCGGAATAGCGTGCGCAACTTGCTGTACCGAAAACTGTTTGATGACCTGGAGGACTCGATCCTCAACGGACGCGGCCTGGCCAACTCGCTGATCACGGCGGGATTCGTGCCGGCTGTCGCGGCCGAAATGGTGCTCACCGCCGAGCGGACCGGCACCCTCGGCATGGTCACCGAGCTGATGGGCGAGCATTACGAAGAAGAAGGCGAATCGAAATTGCGCGAGCTGGCCACGCTGCTGGAGCCACTCATCATCGTCATGATGGGCGTCATCGTGGCCACGATTGTGCTGGCAGTGATGTTGCCCATGTTCGATATCGCCACCATGGCGCGCTAAGGAATAACTCAAAAAACAACTTCGACAAATGGGATTTGCCAGAGAGGCTACGAAGGTATGAAAGAATGTTCAATGAAAAATGCAAAATGTTCAATGCGGAAGCCCCTTCTGACTTTTGCATTTTGCATTAAACATTTTGCATTTTGCATTCACTGGTATTCAACTTATGAAACCGGGAGCTAAGCGCCGGTTAATTCGGATGATTTGAAACGACTGCCAACCCCCTCAAAAACATTCACAACGAAGGGAATCGTTATGAAGCACTTCAATTGGCAAAAACTGCTACTCGCATTGGCGCTTGCGGCCGGTGGCATGGTCGCGGGAGCCTCGTTGCCGCTGACCAACCAAGCGCACGGCGAAACCCGCGGCTTGGCGCAACCAGCCGTGTTGGAGGATCGGTCGGTGCCGATCTTGCGAGAGATTTCGGCAACGCTTCGTCAGATGGACGCCCGGCTGGCGCGGCTGGAAGCGACCGCGCAACGCATGGCCGCCAAAACCGCCATGAGCCCGCGCCGCACAACCACGATCGAGCAAGCCGACGAAGGCACGAATTAACCGGGAGCGATTGGAAGAGGAAGGTGTCAGGTTTCGGGTGTCAGGTGTCGGATAAAAACGACTTCCTGACACCTGACACCTGACACCTGACACCTGACACCTGACACCTGACACCTGACACCTATGTTTTCTTCGCAGCGATACGGCTGGATCGGCGTCGATGTCGGGACGCACACGGTAAAGCTCGCACAGACCGTGCGAGACGGGGGGCATGTGCGCCTGCATCGAGCCGCTGTGATCCAGCGGCCCACGTCGTGGTCCGGGGGAGATGACTTGGCGCTCGCGCAGCCGATCTCGTCGTATCCTGAAATTCGCGCGGCGATCGAGTGTGGTGATTTTGTGGGCCGCAACGCTATCAGCACGTTGCCAATGAACATTTGCCAATTGCGCAGCCTGAACGTGCCGCCCGGCACCGACGACGAACGCCGCACGATCATTGCCGACGAATTGGCGGAGGATTGGGCCGCGCTTCGTAGCCCGATGGAGTTCGACTACTGGGAAACCGAGCCGGGGAAAACCGAGAAAGGGGCCGACTCGCTCAACGTCAATGTATTGGCCACCTCGCGGTTGTGGATTTCCCAATTGTGGCGCGACTGCCGCCGCGGCGGGCTCGATTGCTGGTCGGTCGACGGCTTGCCGCTCGCCATGGCTCGCACCGTGGGACTGGCCGGCGGTTGTTCCGGCGGCAAACGCGCGCTCGTGGTCGATTGGGGCTATTCCAATACCACGCTTTGCATCGCGGGCGACGATCGGCCGCTGTACAGCCGGAGGATTCATGATTGCTCGTTCGGGCGGGTCGTCGACGCCATCTGCAAAGAGCTCGATGTAACGCTCGACGAAGCGCAACACCTCATCGATCACGAGGGCCTGTTGGCCGACGAGGGCGAGGCGGGCAGCGATGTGGCCACGGCCAGGGCGATCACCAGCGCCGCATCTGGTGTGCTCGACGAGCTGGTTCGCCAGGTTTCTCGTACGCTGCAATTCGCCGAAATGCAGCGAAGGCACCTGCAACCCGCCGCCGTATGGCTGTTGGGGGGCGGCGCCTCGTTGCGCAACGTCGGCCCTTACCTGGCTGCCGCGCTGGCCATGCCCGTGCGCGTTTGGGAACTGGAGCACGCGGCGGAGCCGATCGATTGCGCGGCTGGGAATCGGGCCGCTGTATTCGGCAGCGCGGCCGCGCTGTCGTCTCTCGTGTGGAGGGCCGCATGAGAACCGCTATCAATCTACTGCCACCATCGTTTCGACGGCAGCAAATCCTGCGCAAGCGATTGGTGCAATGGGCCTCGATCATCTCGACCGTGCTCGTCGTCGGCTGGGCCTGGCATTGGTACGACTTGCGCGAAGGCCGCCAGCTCGCTCAACAGCTTGAAACGCTGGCGCGCGAGCATGCCCCCGCCCAGGCGATGCTCAAGCAGCTTATCGAGATGCGCCAGCAATTGAAGCAACTGGAAGAGGAGGAGGCGGTTGCCAAGGTGCTCGACTGCCAGCGCAACGCGCTCACCGTGCTGGGTTTGGTGAGCGAATCGGCCCAGGGCGCCAAAGGCCGCCTGCGCGTCACCAAGTTCAACATCAATAACTTTCAAGATGCTCAGCCAAAGGTAGAGAACTCCGCAGTCAAGGCCCCCGAGCTGACGCTTGGCGGCGTGGCACTCGACAATCCGGCGGTGACCGAGTTGTTCGACCGGCTGCAAGACTCGGGCATTTTTCGCCGGGTCGAGCTGCTGACGCTCAAGCAGCGCGAAGACAAAAACGCCGCCCTGCGAGACTACGAAATACGATGCGAGTTTTAAACCAACCATTACCAAACAAACCACCCCAGAGTTAGCGGCGGCGTTTACGCCGCGCTCCACCCACCTCGTTTATTACTAAGAAACCAGGTCATGCCGATCATCGACGAAAACACCCGCCGCATTGGCCGCCTGCTGCACTATGCAGGCGTGCTGGCGACCGTCGTCTGCGCGACGATCGGTTACTCGTTCTTGCACGCGCCCGCAGTGCAGGAGATCGCCGAAGCATCGGCCAAAATCGACGAGCTGCTGGCGTCGGTGCGCAACGGCCCTATCACGCGCCACTACCACCGCATCGCCACGGAGAAGTTAACTCAAGTCACCACGCGCATTGCCAATCTACAGCGCCGCGTGCCCAGCGAGGCTGATGTTGGATCGTTTCTCAAGGAGGTTACCGAACTAGCCGGCGCCGGCCACCTGATGATCAAGGACTTCCACCCCGAGAAGCCCGAAGTAAAAACCGGCTATGCGGAAATGCAGGTCACATTGAGGGGGGAGGGGAGCTTCGGCGATATTTGCACGTTTCTCGATCAACTCGCCAAATTGACGCGCCTCTCCAAAATCAAGGACTTGTCGCTCACGGTTGCAGACAACGCGGCCGAGTATCCGATGACAGCGACGCTCGTCATTTATTTTGGTTTGCGCGGCAGCGACGAGGCGCCCGCCCAGGAGGGACGCCGTGGCTGAAGCACAATCGTCCTCGAAAGGATTGACAACCGGTAAGGCGATTCTGATCGGTGTCTTGTCTCTGGTGCTAGTGGTGGTTCTCTACATTCAGTTTGGAGGCCAAGCAGAAGCGCCGATTAGTAAGCCGGCCTCCCAGCGTCCGCCGCGCCCGACGATCGCGGTGCAACCGGCGAGTGAGGCAGCGAAGGCCGCGCCCATCACGCTGGCTTCCGCGAAGCCGTTCGCCAAGACATCAGCCAAGCCGGAACCAGAAAAAGCCATCGCAAGCCTCATCATCGATGAGAATCGCTGGAAGGCGCCCAAGCTGGAAGCCATTGTCGCTTATGATCCCTTCGCGCTGCCGCCTATTTTTCCTCAACCACCAAAAGTGGGAGCTGGCGGCACCGGCAAAGATAGCGATGCACTCATAGCCGACGATGCCGCCAAAGACGCCAAGAAACTGGCGGAAGCCGAAGAACAACGACGATTGGTATTAGAAGAGCTCAAACAGCGCGGCGTGAACGCCATCTCCAGCGAAGGCGACCAGTACGTCGCGGTAATCGGTGACGAAGAGCTACGCGTCGGCGACCAAATCTACGACTTCATCATCACGGCAATCGACCCAGACGATCCCATAGAGACGGTGCACATCGAGAGGAAAGAGTCGCCATGATGAGCACACGTCAACGATCGCCGCGCCTTACCGAGCCTTGCGTTATCAACGAACAACCGCCCGCCGCCGCCGCGAGCC
>CAZJWY010000142.1:0-13719 GCA_964549545.1 uncultured Planctomycetaceae bacterium
TTCCAGGAGACGTTATGCTAGCCCTTGACGCCTTCCCGTGGACAGACCACTAGTTCGCGTTTACTTTCCGGAAGCCCATGCCGGCCGGCGGCGTTCATCATTTCAGAGTAAGTGAGATGCCCCGGTCTTTGTCGCGGCGAAGCTATCCGGTCTCAAGTGGGCTTCGCTTGCTAAAATTTCTGCTGGCCGCGGCAAAATTTTTGCGAAGGATTTTCTCGTCGCCGGACAATAATACTTCGGAAACACTGATCGCCACCAGCGAGCCGGCCGCATGCATCCCGAAGACCGCATCTACAGGGAGGAAATGCTGCGTCGGGCGGTGCTGGCGGGGGACGAGAACGCGTGGCGTGTGTGGTGTTTGGAAGTGTTCGATGAGCTAGACCGTTTTATTGTTTGGCGGTGTGGTGGCCGGCGCAACGAGGCGGACGAAATCGTGCAGGAAACGTGGCTTACCGCGGTGCGGCAGATTCGGTCGTTCCAGCCACAGCAAGGCAGTTTTTTGGCGTGGTTGCGCGGGATTGCGGCCAACGTGCGGCGAAACCAGCTGCGGAGTGCGCGGCGGTTGTCGCGGAGGGAGTCGGCCGCGGAGCAAGTGTCTTGTGATGTGGCGCGCTCCGAGTCGGTTGTGGACGAGCAGGAGCGAAGCGAACAAATTGCGGCGGCGCTCGACGGATTGTTAGAGCGGCAGGAAAGCGTGCTCCGAGCGAAGTATTTCGAGGGGCTCTCGGTCGCCGAGATCGCGGCCGCTTGGAATGAAACACCGAAGGCGATCGAGTCGCTCTTGAGCCGGGCTCGCGACGCGTTTCGGGAACGATTTGAGAAATTGACAAGTACTGTGGAGTAGAAGCAGTTTCAAAATCGGGGGTTAGCGCCCCGCGGCTGATCGGATCAGCCGGCACGCGCTAGCGTCTGGTTTGTTTGTTTCGCGGAGAACAAACCTATGACATCCAGCGATTTCTCGGATGAACTGTTTGAAGCACTGACGCCGACTGGCGCACAAGCGCCGGCGAGCGCGCAGTTGCGCGATGCCGTGCTCAGCCAAACGACGCGAGCGGTTCGCAACCGTCGGCGAATGCGGCATGCGCGATTGGCCGCTACGCTGGTGACGTGCTACTTGGGCGGAATCGCGACGATGTCGCTATGGTCGGCAGGTCGTTCGGCGGATCGATTCGTGAGTGGGGTCGATCCGAGCAATGGACCTGATGTGCAACGATTCGTCCGACCGGAAGACGATCAAGTTGTAGATGTGAATCCGCGACCGGCGGTCCGGCTGACGCCGTACGAGCGCTTTTGCCGCGACGGCGATCAGCAGTTGGAGAAAAACGACGACATTCGGGCCGCCGCGCACAGTTATAAGAAAGCGCTGCAACTAGCGTCGGCAGAGCAACGTGTGATTGCGCCGGATCGAGATACGTGGCTGTTGATGGCCATGAAGCAATCGAATAACTAGTACGCATCTCCAACGGAGAAAAGACGATGAACTGTTTCCTTTCCAGTCGTTCAATCAAACTTTGTCTTATCTTGGCGCTGGCTGCGATTGGTTCGGCAAGTGCTGAAGAGGGCTTGCCCACTCAGGATCAAGCGTTGGCTCTGGCGCTCGAAAATCATCCCGACATCGTCGCGGCGAAAGCGAAAGTTGCGTTGGCCAATGCAGAGCTTTATGGCAAGCGTATCGAAGTATCGCGACAAGTCATTGCGATCTATGGAAGCTTGAAGAAGTTGGAATTACAGGTTGATGTGGCGAAGGCGGCCATGAACCGAGCGAAGGCGGCAGCCGAGACCTCGACGGGGACCGTTGGCGAAGCTAAAGCGGCGGAAGCAGAACTGGCGCTTGCCTCGAGTCAACGAGAACAGGCCGAAAGAGAGTTGCGACTACTGGTCGGCAAACTCTCGCCGGTAGCCAGTAGAGACTCGGGCGAAAGGCTGGGTATTGCTACGAATGCGGCAGTCAAAGCCCGGCAGGCGCCGAAGGGCCCGGTCGTTGAGAAAATGAAAGTCGCCTTGGAGAAGCCGATCAAGCTGGATTTTGCAGAGATTCCACTTGAGGAGATCATGAGTTATCTCACGGAAAAATCCGGCGTTTCATTTTCTCTGCAAAAGAGGATGCTTGAGGACGCCGGCATTGGCAGCGATCAGCCAATAACAATTCGCACGAACGAAGTGTCGCTGCAAGCCGCAATCGAAGCGTTCGAAGACAACTCTTCCGACCTGGTATTTGTCTTACGGGACTATGGCGTCTTGTTGACAACGAAGGAATACGCCGAGGAACACGGATACACACCGGTGCTGGAGTTGGAGAAGCAATCGGGGGCGAGTGGTAAGGCGCGCTGAGGAAGAGGTTTTCAGAGCAGGGCCTTGAATTCGTCGACGGTCAGTCCAGCTTGTCGAATAATTGCGCGTAAGGTGCCTTTGGCGACCTCGCGATGATCGGGTACGGTCAAGCGTCGATGTGGCGGTTCTTTATGGCGGAGCGCGATGTGGCTGCCCCGCTGATGGTCTGTGAGGTAGCCGACCTTTTCCAGTGCTCGGACTACTTCTCGGCCCGAGATGCAAGGTAAACGGCTCAAAGATTGACCTCCACTACCTCCTCCGAGACAGGAGGCGGGATTGGTTCACCGTGCTTCTCTAGGCTTTCGAGATAAGCCGTAATGGCTTCCTTAATATTGGCGACCGCTTCGGCGCGCGTGTTTCCTTGCGACACGCAACCAGGCAGAGTCGGTACTTCGGCCACAAAGGCGCCATCTTCATCGGTATCGATCAGCACACGGTATCGCATAGTAGGCTCCTATCTACAAACATATCTTACGACGGAACCTTTAGCCATGCGAATGCTGGGCCACACAAACTCGGCTACGAGTTCTCAGCGGCGTCGAAAAGGTAATTGAAGCGGGTGCGATTTTCGGCAAAGGTGTTTTGCGCTTCATCGACCAGCTCTTGCGGACGCGAGTAACCGAGCAGGTAGGCGAGCTTGGCGAGGTCGCGTTCGTTGTCGGGCAGTTCGTGGCGGCCGGCGGCGTCCATGAGGCGGATGCGGGCTTCGACGCTGCGTTGGAAGCGGTAGCTGCGGCGGAAGTATTCGGCGTCGTCCTTTGCCAGATAGCCGCCCTGTTCCAGGGCGGTCAGGGCGTCGAGCGTGCCGGGCACACGGACGGAGGCATCGTTGCCGCCGTGCTTGAGTTGCAACATTTGCACGAGGAACTCGATGTCGACGGTGCCGCCGGGGCCACGTTTGAGATTGCGCTTCGAGGCGCCTTCCTCCATGCGCATCCGCATCTGGCGAATTTCCTTGGCGAACTCGGGACGCCAGGGGGTGCTGAACGTGGCCCGTGCGACGATCTCCATGGCGTGCCGCTGCGCTTCTTCGCTGCCATAAACGGGACGCGCTTTGCACAGCGCTTGGCGTTCCCACAGTTGAGCGGGGCCGTCGGCGAAGTAGCGGTCGAACGCATCGAACGAAACGGCCAGCGCGCCGCTCTTGCCCGTGGGCCGGAGCCGCGCGTCGACTTCGTACAGCCGACCGTATGGACCGAGCTGGTTGCAGACGCGGATCAGTCGCTGGCCGAACTCGCTGAAGAAGTGGCTGTTGATCGTGCGATCTTCGCCGCTGAGGAAGGGCGAGTTCGACGACATGCTACGGCTGCGTCCCTTGGTATAGCCGCCCGACTCGAACAGGAAGATGAGATCGAGATCGCTATGGTAGTTTGGTTCACGGCCGCCGAGTTTGCCGAGGGCCAACACGACCGGTTGGCAGACGTCGCCGTCGCGCGGAGCGAAGTGTTCCCAATAGCCGTGGACGATTTTGTTGGCCAGCTCTTCATCGGTTGGTCGGCCGATCAGCGGGACGCCGAATTTATCGACGAGCTTCTGGTATTCGCGTTGGGCGATTTGCTTGAGGCAGGCCTCGGCGATGTCGGCCAGCGCGGCGTGGGTAGAGCGGATGTCGTCCTTGCCGACTACATCGCGAACGCCGACGCGCACATGCTCGGCGTTCTTGAAGCTGTGCAGAATCGGGTCGATGTTCTCGGCCCCTTTGCACAGATCGGCTAGCGACTCTTCAAGAATCGCGAGCGTCGGCAGACGCTCGACAAGCAGGCTATCCATCAGCTCGTCGATCATGCCTGGGTTGCTGGTCAGGATATCGGCCAGGTAGGGGCAGGCTGCGCAGAGTCGCACGTAGAGTTCGAGCGACGGCGGGTTGAAGCTGAACAGTTCCCACAGTGCTGCCTTGCCGCCGAGCGAATCGCTGACGCGGCTCAAGTTGACGAGCGTCGTGTCCGGCTCGGGCGTTTTGGCGATCGCGGCGAGCAGGCGCGGCGCGATGGCGGCGAGGAAGTGGCGACAACGGCGAGTGGAAAGGAAGCGGATCTTTTCGGTCGCCAGGGCCATCAGGTTTTGATAGGCGGCTGGGATGTCTGCAAACGGGTAACGGCCCAGCACTTCCTGGATGCGCTCGGGCGTGGGATCGGGATCGTTGACCAGGTCGACTTCCGGCTCCGCGGCTCCGTCACCCGGGAAGGCGTTGTGAAGCAGGTGGTCGAGCATTTCGCGATTTTGCCGCGTACGGCGGGTGAAATCGTCTTGAAACGCGTCGAGGGCGGTTTTGTGGCGTGTCGGCGCGTAGCCCATTCGCATAGCGATGCGGGCCAGCTCGTCGCGATTGTTCGGCAGGGCGTGGGTCTTCAGGTCAAACATGATCTGCAAGCGATGTTCGAGCTTGCGGAGCATGTTGTAGTTGTCTTCGAGCTTGTTTCGCTCGTCGGGTGTGAGCGAGCCGGCTTTTTCGAGGCGGGCGATGGCGTCGAGCGTATTGCCGGAGCGAACCTCGGGCAGGTCGCCACCGTTTAAGAGTTGTAAGAATTGAATGACGAACTCGATGTCGCGGATGCCGCCGTGGCCGGTTTTTACGTTGCGGACTTCGCCGCTCGCGGAGGTCGAGTGTTCTTCAATGCGGCGCTTGAGCGATTTGATGCCGGTGATGTCGGCGAGGCTGAGGTATTTGCGGTAGATCCACGGTTCGAGGCGGGCAAGCAGTTCGTTGCCAAGTTCGCGATCGCCCGCGATGGCCCGGGCTTTGACGAACGCCTGCCGTTCCCAGGTGCGACCTTTCACGTCGTAGTAGGAGAGCGTGCTGTCGAAGCCCGTGCAGATCGGCGCCCGCGAGCCCTCGGGCCGCAAGCGCAGATCGACGCGGTAGGCTACGCCGAGATCGGTTTGCTCGGTGAGCAGGCGCATGACCTCTTTCGAAAGTCGCTCGAAGTATTCCTGATTGCTGACGATGCGGCGGGCGTCGGTCTGGCCATCCTGTTCGTAAACGAAGATCAGATCGATGTCGCTCGAATAGTTCAGCTCCATGCCACCCAACTTGCCGAGCCCCAGGACCGCAAAGCGGCTGCGCTCGCCGTCGGAGCGAAGCGGGATGCCGTATTGCGGCTCCAAGTGGCGGCGGGCATAGTCGACTGCCGCCTGAACGATGGCGTCGGCCAGGTAGGAGATTTGGCGGACAACCGTTTCGACTGGCTGGTTACGAACGATGTCGCCGTAGGCGATGCGAAGGGTTTCGCGGCGTTTGAAGCGGCGCAGCGACGCGAGGGCCTCGGCATAGTTGCCCATCGCATGGACTTCGTTGACGATCTCTTCGACCAGAGCGGCCGCGGCGACCGGCTCGCCTTCGGTCATGCGCAAGAGGTCGTAGGCTTCCTTGTCGGTCACCAACAGGTCGCTGAGGTACTGACTGGTGGTGAAGATCTGGAGCAGATTGGGGAGGGCATCGGGATCGCGCTCGAAGAGGGCGGCCGTGGCCATCGGATTTCGCGAGGCCGCGATGAACCGCTCGAGGTTGTTGATCGCCATATCGGGATCGGCGAGCGTCGGCGCGGCGGCGGCAAATTGCTCGCTGATTTGCGTCAGCAGATCGAGAGTGACACCGTAGTTGGCAATGCGCTGGAAGTTAGCCCGGGCGGCAGGGAGATCGGCGACACAGAGAGACCGAAGCCAGGGTTCGGCTGCTTGGGGGTCGTCGAGGAAGGATCGTAGGCGGTCGAGGTCGATCATGACAGCGCGTAGTTTGGTCGATGGGGACCGCCTGGAGGAACTCCTATTATAACCGGTCGTGGTGTGCATGCTACCTAGGTTTGAGATTAGGTAGCGGGGTTAAGTGTTGCGATTGCCACGGAAGATTGCGACATATGGAATGTGCCTACTAGATTGCGGAGCGTATACTTGAGGAGTCAGTGGAAAAAGTGCAGGTTGACAGCAATCAGCGGAGACGCTCGGATGGCAAACGCAAAGGCAACGAATCAAGCAATCAAAGATGCCGTGAAAGAGGCTGTCGCGGAGAGCCTGTGCGAGCAACGAGAGCTTCTCCATGAAGTACTGACTGAAGTGCTCGAAGACTTCGCGCTGGCGGAATCGATTCGGGAGGGCCGGAAGTCCGCGCCTGTGAGTCGCGATGCCGTGATGCGGGCTTTGCGGAGCAAAGAATGAGAACGGTATTCCGTCGCAGCTTCACGCGCGATTTACGGAAGATCAAGCAACGTCACGTGTTGACCAGCGCCCAGCAGGCGATCGAGAACGTCGAAGCGGCTGGTTCTCTATCCGAAATTGCAAATCTGAAAAAGCTAGCTGGGACGGAAAATTTCTATCGAATTCGCATCGGCGACTTTCGTATCGGTGTTGTTGTCGAAGGCGAGGCAGTGGAATTCGTTCGCTGTCTTCACCGGCGCGATCTTTATCGTTTCTTTCCATAATATTGGAAGAGCTACACCGGCGGCAGGCTGAGCGCGAAAAGTTCCATGCCGGTGTGCCGAGTGGCCACGTCGCCGAACAGCGTGTGGGCGTTGGCGTCGTAGATGATGATCGGCAAGGTTTGGCCGATTTGACGTGGGTTGCCGTCGAAGACGACGATGCGGTCGCAGTGGGTGCGGCCTGTCAGCTGAAGCTGATGGGTGTCGGGTGTCGGGTGTCGGGTGTCAGAGGGAAGGCTGTCGGCTGTCGGCTGTTGGCTGTCGGCGGCTTCCATCGCCGCATGCTGGGCTTGTCGCTCTGCGGCTTTGCTGGGGCCTTCGACTAGGATATCGACGGCGCGGCCGATGAAGGCGTGGTTGTCTTCTTCGCTGATTTGGTTTTGCAGAGCGAGGAGCTCGTTGTTGCGGCGGCGTTTGACTTCGTCGGGGACGTCATCGGGATACAGCTCCGCGCCCTTGGTGCCGGGGCGTTCGCTGTATTTGAAGATGAAGCTGTTCTTGAAGCGCGATTCGCGGACGAGGTCCATCGTCATTTGGAATTCTTCGTCGGTCTCGCCGCAGAAGCCGACGATGAAGTCGCTCGTCACGGCAACGCCGGGAATCCACTCGCGCATGCGGGCGAGGACTTCGCGGTAATCTTCGACCGTGTAGCCGCGCTTCATGCGGCGAAGGACTTCGTTCGAGCCGCTTTGCACGGGGACATGCAGGTATTTGGAGACCTTGGGCAGGTCGCGCACAGCGGCCAAGAGGTCGTTCGTCATGTCTTTGGGATAATTCGTGACGAATTTGATACGGTCGATGCCGTTGATGTCGTGGAGGGCGGCCAATAGGTCGCTAAGCCGCCAGCGGCGGCCGCCTTCATCATACTTGTAGCTGTTGACGGTTTGGCCTAGCAGCGTGATCTCGCGGCAGCCTTCGCTGGCGAGTTGGCGCGACTCGGCGAGGATGTGCTGAGGCGAACGACTTTGCTCGGGGCCACGCACGCTCGGCACGATGCAGTACGTGCAGAATTTGTCGCAGCCGATCATGATCCGGATGTAGGCCTGGTAAGGCGTGGGCCGCATCGTGGGATCGCGGAGCGGGTCGAAACTTTCGTGGCTGCGCTCGATCTGTTCGCGGTTACCGTCTTTGCGGCCGAGACTGACTTCGAGGCGCTGCGTGCGATTAGCACCCTCGGCGCGAATCTCTCTGACGAGGTCGGGGACCTGATGGAGTTGGCCGGGGCCGACGATCAGGTCGACGTACGGAGCACGCTTGAAGATGCCGCCCTGGTCTTTTTGGGCCATGCAGCCGAGGACGCCGATGACTTTATTGGGGTGTTCGCGCTTGGCGTTCTTCAGGCGGCCGAGCGCGCTGTAGATCTTGTCTTCCGCGTGTTGGCGAACGCTGCAGGTGTTGAACAGGATCGTGTCAGCGTCGTGTGGACTAGCGGTCAGCTCGTAGCCATCTTTGCGCAGGCTGGCGACGACGAGCTCGCTGTCGAGCTCGTTCATCTGGCAGCCGACGGTTTCGATGTAGAGCTTCATGAGGGAGTGAGAGTAGGAGAGGGGGAGGAGGGGAGAGGGGGAGGTTTACTGGCAACGGGTTGCCTGGCTTCCTCCCTATCTCCCCCTCTCCCCATCTTGATTAAGCGGCTTTGCGGTTAATGTTTGGTTCGCGTTTGTTTTCCCGGTGGAGAGCGTCGATTTGGCGCTGGACGTCGGCCACGACATCATCTTCGCGCCGTTTCATCAGTCGGACAAGCGTCATGACCGCTACGTAGCCGGCGACGAGCAACAGGACCAAATCGGTGCGAGATAACCAGCCCATGGGACGACCTTCCGTCGAGTGGCTGCCGCGTGGCCGTGCGATCTATGATACCGCGCGGCCGGGCAGGAAGTTAGCCAAAAATCGCGGCATTACCGCGGTGGTGGTGCCGGTAATGAGAGCGTGTTCGATGTCGATGTATTGGACGCGGTTCGCACGTCGCCGAGCTTGCGAAGGGCGGCCAGCGTTTGTTGGAACTCGGGGCAGGAGTGGAGTGCCGCATATTGTGAATTGTGGGCGATGTCTTCGTATTTTTGCAGAGCTTGTTGGGTTGCCTGGGGGCTGGGCACTTGGTTGGGCATGTAGACTTCGGGCGGAAGGGCCAGGTATTGCTTCCAGCCGTCGTCGACCCTGGCAGCCAGTTGCCGCGAAGAGGCGTCGAGTTGTTGGCGCGTAGTTTCGGTGTCGCCGCCCGTGCGGGTGCCGGCAGCGACCCATCCGCCCGCGCCGGCGGCGGGTGCAGCAACCTGCATCGTGGGCATGACGACCGGTGCAACCGCCGAATAGGCGTTCACGGTTTGCAGGAGCGTCATGGCCGAGGCTGGGAAGGTGCCGGGCGGTTGGTAGTAGGTCGCTTCGGCGCTCGGATCGTGTGAGAGCGCCGAGCCATCGATCGACGCGCCAATGAACGCACCGCGGGCGAGTGAGTACGACAAGATTTCCGCGCTGAGGCCGATGTCGGTGCCGGCGGACGCTTGTCGACCATAAGGACCCGCGGCGGCCGAGGCGTCGACGCCTACCTTCAACGTGCCGCTCAAGACATTATTTACACTTTGCGGCGAACGGAAGACGAGAATCAGATCGGTTGCCTGAACACCGATCTGATAGCCGAAGCTGCCGCCGGTGATTTGGATGAATCGCGGGGCGGCCCATTGGCCGTTGGGGTCGCGGGTGAGGAGTATGCCGCGACCATGCTGGACGCCGAAGACGAACGCGCCGCGGAACGTGTTGGGGATGATCGCGATGCCGTAAGCGGTGGCCAGGACGTTTCGCGGGATCTGGCTGTCTGGCGTGGCCATTGCCGCGTTGAAAGCATTTATCGCTTCGACAACCGTGGCGTCGGACGGGTTCTGCGCGACGGGGTATTGAGCACGCGTCGTAGTTGCTAACGCGAAGGTGCAGAGGATCGCAGCTAGGGCGGCGGTTTGGAGATTGGCGGGGCGTTTCATATAGGCCTCTCGTGATCGCTGCGGATCCGCATTCTGGCGAATGCGGCTACGTGGAGGGTGTTATTGGCGTGGTTTGAGTAGTTTGTCGAGCGCTTTGTTCAGTTCGTTGCCCACCGCTTGGCCGGCGCTCTTTTGCAGAAGCTGTGTCGTGATGCCGGCGATGGCGCGTTGGTCCATTTGCGGTTTGGTCAGCGTGCCTTTGACGGGGATTTGTATCGATTGGCCCTTGAGGCCCGCCAGCAACGGCTCTTTGACCCAGGCATCCTGGATGGGAATGTCGAGCGTGAGGTCGACGGTTTCGTCGAGGCCGACGGAACCTTGCGAGCGGAGGACCACGTCGCCGACCTGGAACTCCATCTGCTGGTGATACACGCGGCCGTTGGCAACCTGGAAATTCACCTGCTGATCGCGGATCGAGACGAGTGTTACCTGGCGGTTGGATACTTCGCGGCGTTTGACGAGCGCCTCGACTTGTTGCGCGAGGCTGGCCCATTGGGCGGTCATCGGGCCCGGCGTGACACGAACCGAGTGGACCGTGAGTTGGCCCTTCGAGTCGGCGCGGCGGGCCTCGCCGAGCGGCACTCGTGTGCCGTCGAGCTGTAACGAGAACAGACCTTCGCTTTGCGTTGCGCCGGCGAGCACCGGGGCGACGAACTTCAACATCGCCTCACTAACCTCGGGCGAGATGCGGACATTCGTCAGCAGCGGACCGGGCGGGAGCGTGAGTTCGGAGGGCTCGGGGTCGAAGCGAATGTTTGGGGCGGCTGTGAGTTGTCCTTCGCCGACGGATAGATTGATCGGCTCAATACGAAGTGAGCCGTCGCCCAGGTTGGCGGCGAGTTTGCCGCCGCCGACAGGCAGGCCGTAGAGGTTGGCTCCGCTCCAGGGCAGCTCGAACTGTGCGCGGACGCGGCGGGACCAGGGGAGCTGGGAGCCGGGAGCTGGGAGCGTGGAGCCCGGCGAGTATGCGACTGCTTTTGCAGTGACGGTGTTGGGAGCGCTGAGTTGGCCGGCGAGGAGGAAGCGGGCTTGTTCGCGGCCTGTGAGCTGGACGCCGGGACCGACGTACGGACGCAGCAGCGGCGTGACTTGGGCGAGGTCGTAGTTCAGCGTGCCTTTTACGTCGCATTCGGCGACAGTTGATAGTTTTTGGATTTGGCCCGCGACGTTGGCTTGGACGGTGTTCGATTGGATTTGGAATTGGTCGAAGGTGAGGCGGTCGGCGGTGGCGTCGTAGTTGGTGGTGCCTTGGAGGGTGACGCGGGGTTCTTGCCAGATGGTTTGGTAGGCGGGGGCCGGGGAACCGGGGGCGGGGACGCCCCGGCTCGCTGTGGGTGTGGAAGTGGCGAGGCTTGTTAGTACTAGGTTTTGGCCGACGGCGCTGACTTCGCCGGTGATGCGGCCGGCTTGTTGTGCAAAGCGGATGTTGCCAGTGATTTCGCCGCTGGGTTGGTAGGCGGGTGGTTGCGTGGTCGATCGCTGCCAAGCGGCCAGCCGGGCTATGTCTGTGCGAAACGCGGCTACGCCCGACAGGTTGCTCGCTCCCGGTTGGCCGCCGTAGTGAACGCCCTTCGCGGCGATGGCAATGGTGCTGGAAACGAGTTGGGCCGAATTCGCGGCCAGTTCACCGGTCGCGCCGTTCCAGCGAGCATCGCCGACGAATTCGATGCGCGACTCGTTGATGTTCCAATCGGGATTGGCGGCCTGCAAATTGGTGATGACAAGTTTTGTGTTCGAGGCTTCAAAGGCATTGCCGGCGACGCGGAGATCGGCCGTGAAGTCGCTGGCGCCGTCGATGTTCCAATTGCCGGGGGCGAACCAGGGGCGCACTCGCGTGAGCCAGCGCGCGATGCTGCCCGTTGAACGAACGCTGATCGGGAAGATAGCCGTGTTGGTGTTGGCGAGGTCCACGGGGCTCGCGAGTTTGGCGTCGAGCAGATCGCCTTGGCCGTTCACTTGCAACTGGGCCGCTTCCAATCGAGTCGGGAGATGCGTAGCAGGACTGATCGCTCCGCCGGCTTCGGCACGGAGCGACAGTTGGGGCTCGGCCCAAACTGCGCCGCTTCCCAGCGCAACGCGCAGCTGCGAGAGATCGCTCGAAGCCTTGGCGGTAAACTTATCGGCAACGGGCTGTTGCCACGAGATTTGAGCGGTCCCGGTGCCGGCAAGCTGCACGCCGCTCAGATCGACGAACTGGCTGAGTTGCTCCGAGAGGGCGTTCAGGTCAAAGTTTGCGTTCACGACCAATTGCTGCGCCGTGCCATTCGCTTCGATGTGGAGGAACTTCGAATCGCATTGCAACGAATCGAGCGCGAGCCCATTGCTCGTGCTACGAATCGCGAAGTTTGCGTTGATGGGTTGATCCCAACTGAGCTGCTTGCCGGCCTTGGTGGCGGCGATTTGTGCAGTGCGGAGCGAGCCGTTGATCGCCTCGCCATCGGTGGAGGGCTTCATGCTGCCGGTGAACTCGAAGTTGCCGGAGGTGATCGTGGTGTCGTTGTGAATGCTCAGTGCGTGGGGGAGCATCGCGGCGAGCTTGGCGCCGTCGACTTGCCCGCGCATTTCGAGGTCGTGGCGACCTGCCGTCAGATTTGGGTCGAGCCGGCCGCGAACGGCGAACTGGCACACCTCGCTACGCAGTTGCAGACTTTCAATCGCGAGGCCGGACGGCTGCGATGTAACTTGCCAGGGCAACTCGATGCGAGCGAGTCGAATGCGGTCGCCCTTGAGCTCAGGCGCCGTGGCGTCCAAATGGTCGATCGCCAGCGAGCCGGTCGACGAGAGGCCCGAAACCTGGTTGTTGGCCGATTGAGTCCAGGCGGCGGTGGCCTGACCCGAGAGCGTGCCGCTGAGCTGGCTGTCTGGCGCGTAGCGGCGGAGGACAGGCTCGACGAGCGCGAGCGCAATTCGGTCGGCTTGAAACGTAAGCTGCTGTTGAGAGTTGTCGCCCGACTTCACTGCGAGTGCGAATCGGCCTGCCGGGATGGGGGCCGCGCCACGGTCGGAGACGGCGATGTCGCCCGCGAGCGAACCGAGACCGGCGGTGTTATTTGCATCGTACTGAGCGTTGACGTTTTGCAGTCGCCATTGGCGACCGGTGGCAAGGTCGTCGGCGATGATGGTTGCGTCGACGAGATTGAATGCGAATGCGACTGGGTTGTTTGTGGAAGGCGCGGTTGTCGGAGTTTGTTCGGCGCTGGCGGGGATCAGCTTCTTGAGAGCGTCTTCCACGTTGCTGCCGTCTGGCCGGAGCTTGATGTGGATGACCGGCCGGACGACTTCGATCGTGCCCAGGTCGCTGGTGTTCAGCATGAGACCGAGTGGCGTGCGACCGATGCGGATCGATTCGGCGGACAGCAGCGCATCGCCACCACTGTCCTTCACTTCGATCGCCGAGAGAGACGGATTGCCAAACCAATTGAGCGAAGCATCGCCGACCGTAACGTTCACCGAGTCGCGCGGTAGTGCCGAGGAAAGGAGCCAGTTGCGCAGCGGCGTTTTCGCCACAATGATTGGCAGCACGCCGATCGTAAGTAGCACGAGCGCGAGGCACGTGAGCAGCTTGGCTTTGACGCCGCCGGCGCGCAGCACCCGCGGCACCGCGCGCACCAGTTGAGGAGCGCGCACAAAGACTCTTCGCTTGCCGAGGAAGCGGCGGTGGGCATGTTGGCCAAACATGCGACGGATGATAGGAAGATTGCGTGGAGGGGCCTAGAGCGGGAAGCGACCAGCTAGAAGTGCTAGCAATGTGAGAAGTGTCGTGGGGCAGACATTCTTGTCTGCCGGCTTTGGTGCTCTCCACACATCGATTTGGCAGAGAAGAATGTCTGCCTCACGGGCCTATTACAGCTCGAAATTGAACGTATGGGACAGGTACCGAACCAATCGGGCCCAAAGTGTGCGGGGCGGGGTGCTGATTTTGGCTTTGCCCACGAGGCCGATGCGCAGATTGGGCCCTTTCTCGGTTTCCGGCAGGGGAACCACCGCCTCGTAGATTGGGC
>CAZJWY010000143.1:0-13644 GCA_964549545.1 uncultured Planctomycetaceae bacterium
TGTCGTATGTCACAAAACTACTCTTAGTGGTGGCGGTTCGCGGTCAACGCTTAAGCCTCGCGATTTGATGGCGATGATTCGCGTTACGACCGACTACGGTCCCACGGCCAGCGAGATTGCCAAGAACCAGGCGCTGTTGTGGACAGCCGCGATTGTCGTCGGCTTCTTGTCGATGTTTTCGTTGTGGGCGGTAGTGCGCTACGTGATTGTGAAACCGGTAACCCATTTGCGCGACGTGGCCAACGCGGTGCGCGAGGGCGATGTCGAGCAGCGGGCCGAGATTCGCACGGGCGACGAGTTCGAGGAGCTTGGCGCCGCGTTCAACCGCATGTTGCGTCAACTCCTGAGCCAACAGAGCGATCTGCGCCAAAGCAAGTCGCAACTTGACGAGCGGCTCGACGAACTGGCCCAGGCCAACATGCGGCTCTACGAGATGAACCGGTTGAAGAGCGACTTCCTGGCCACGGTGAGCCACGAGCTGCGCACGCCGCTTAACAGCATTTTGGGATTCAGCGACGTGCTTAGCGGCGTTCGCGCGCTCGATGAGAAGCAGTTGCGCTACGTCGGCAATATCCAACGCTCGGGGCGGATGCTGTTGGAAATGATCAACGACATTCTCGACCTGGCCAAAGTGGAAAGCGGCAGGATGGAGATTCGCCTCGGCGAATTCAAGATCGGGGCGCTGATCTCCGCGCAATGCGAAATGGCCCGGCCGCTCGCCGAGAAGAAGAACATCGACCTCGATTTCGATGCGCCGGCGTCGCTCCCTGTATTGCGGCAGGATCAGGCCAAGGTTCAGCAAATCCTCAACAACTTGTTGTCGAACGCGATCAAGTTTACGCCCGAGGGTGGCCGGATACTCGTGTCGGCCGAGCACGACGACCTGGGCGATCTGCGGCTGAAGGTGACCGATACCGGCATCGGCATCAGCCCCGACGAGCAGCAGCTCGTATTCGAGAAGTTTCGCCAGGGATCGAGCGGTCTGCCGGACGGCGATGCAATGACGCGCGAGCACACGGGCACGGGGCTGGGCCTGTCGATCGTTCGTGAACTGTGCAAGCTGCTGGGCGGCGATGTGTCGCTCGAAAGCGCCTTGGGGCAGGGGAGTACTTTCACCGTGCGACTCCCTTGGCGGCTCGAAGAAACCGCGAAGCTCGATTCGCAGTTCCGCGAGGATTTGGAAATTCTCACGCGGACCGCCCGCGTGGCCGATGCCTTGCCCAACGGATTGCACACGCTCGAAGGCCAAGGCTCCGGCGTGTGATTTTGGAAATTCTGGATTTCGGATTGCGGATTGTGAATTTACAGACAACAATCCGCACTCCGAAACCTGTAATCCCCATCTGGCTCTCAACTCTTGACTCTTGACTCTCGACTTCCAATTGTTCAGCTTTTCACCGACGGTGCCTGCAGCGGCAACCCTGGGCCCGGCGGATGGGCGTTTATCTTGCGTCACCCGGCATCCGGCAAGGAGATGGAGCGCTCCGGCGGCGAGGAGTTGAGCACCAACAACAAAATGGAACTGACGGCCGCCGTCGAAGGTCTTGCGGCGCTCAAGAACCGCAGCCGCGTTGAGTTGCTTACCGACAGTGTGTACGTGGGCAAGGGCATGACCGAGTGGCTGCCGAAATGGAAGGCCAACGGCTGGCGACGAAAAGAAAAGAACAAGCTGGTGCCCATTGCCAATGAGGAGCTGTGGCGAAAGCTCGACGCGCTGTTGGCCAAGCATCAGGTGAGGTACACCCGCGTGGCCGGCCACAGTGGGCATCCGGAAAACGACCGGGTGGACGAGTTGGCGGTGGCGGCCTATCAGCAGTACTTGTGAGCAGGCTGACACGGCCGGGCTGTATTCCAAACCGGCCGAAACGGCCGGGCTGTATTCCAAACCGGCCGAAACGGCCGGGCTATATTCCAAACCGGCCGAAACGGCCGGGCTATATTCCAAACCGGCCGGGACGGCCGGGCTATATAGCCGACCCGTTCCGGGTCGGATAGCGCACCAGAAATTCTCAAAACTGCCCCACAGCGTTACTGGACAGAGGTTCACATTCGCAGTATCCTGCCTACCATGGGCAACACCTTGGCCATCCATTGGGCGGCAGCGACGCACGGCACCTGGTTGCACGGCGACTTTCGCGGCTCTTGGCGCGCAGGACGGTTGATCGGCCCCGATCCATTCTTGGAAGCCGAGTGCCGCGCCCGAATGAGCGCGGCTGCGGCGAAGCTCGATGTGGCCGAACAGGCAGTTGTCGCCGAGGTGTTTGGGGAGATCGTGCGCGAGCGACGACATCGTGTGTTCGCGGCAACGATTCAAGCGACTCATGTTCATTTGATTTTGGCTCCGCTCGGCGAGGATGTGGCGAAGGTTGTTGCACGCTTTAAATACCGATCTGCCGCGACGGCTTTAGCGAGGCGGCGCCAAAGGACTATTGAGTCCAATCCGGCCGAAACGGCCGGGACGCATTTAAATCCGGCCGAAACGGCCGGGCTATATAGCCGACCCGTTTCGGGTCGGACGAAGGGCGCTTCCGTACCGCGGTCGTTATGGACCGCCGGCAAGTTTCCAGTGTTCATCTTTAATGAACTCCATTTGGTGAATGCGATCGAGTACGTTCGAGATCATAATCGTCGCCTCGGCCTGCCGCCTGATCCGTTCGCCTGGATTGATCCGTTGTTTCCAGCGGGCAACGTGGCTGGCGAACGGATACTTCGTGGTTCGGTGGTTAAGGTGTTGCGAGTGTGATACGCAATGTTTGGCCGAGACGCATTCCATCCCGGCCGAGACGGCCGGGCTATATAGCCGCGGCCTCTGGCCGCGAGTCGATGGACTGGCCGCGGCGTCCTGCCAAGGATGGAAGGGCGTGCGTACAATGGTGCTATGAACGTGGTACCGCGTGAAAGTGATCAACCGATTTCGGCGCGACGAGAGCCGACGCCGGCCGAAGTGCTGGGTACGCCGGTGGAGTTTGTGCGGGGCGTGGGGGCGCAACGGGCCGAGTTGCTCGCGCGGCTGGGAGTTCGCACGGCGAGCGATCTTATCTTTTTGTTTCCGCGCGACTACGAGGACCTCTCCGATCGCCGCCCCATTGGCGAATTGGAAGAGGGGCACGCGCAAACCATTCGTGGCGAGGTTGTCGAGATCGATTCGCGCAACACGGGCTTCGGCAAGTCGATCGTCGGCGTGCTCGTCAAGCAGGGCGACGACTATTTGCGGGCAATGTGGTTCAATCAGCCCTTTATGCGCGACAGGTTTCGCGAAGGGCAGTATGTGATGTTGTCGGGCGCTCCTCGGCATCGTGGCGGGCGATGGGAGATGACGCACCCGCGCGTCACCTGGCTCGACGGCGCCGAGGATCAGCCGGAGATGCGGCTGTTGCCGTTGTATCCGCTGACCGAGGGGCTGACGCAGTATCAGGTGCGACGAATGGTGGCGAGCGCGCTCGATACGGTTGGTCATGTGCTCGAAGAGGTTTTTCCCGGGCCGCTCTTGAAGCAATACGACCTGATGCCGCTCGTCGAAGCGCTTCCGGCAATTCATTCGCCGCAGAATGCTGAGCAAGCCGAGCGAGCACGACGACGATTTGTGTTTCAGGAGTTGTTTATTTTGCAGTTGGCGGTCGTTGCGCGGCGTTGGCAGCAGCAGGTTGGCTTTCGCGCGCCGTCGTTGGCGGCATCGGCAGACGTGGATGCCCGAATTGAGCGACTGTTTCCGTTTAAGTGGACCGTCGGGCAGCGGGCCGCGATTGCTGAAGTAGCGGCCGATCTGGCGAGCGAAACGCCGATGAATCGGCTGCTGCAGGGCGACGTGGGGAGCGGCAAGACGGTGATTGCTGTGTATGCGATGCTCGTGTGCGTGGCTCGCGGGTTTCAGGCGGCCCTGATGGCCCCGACGGAGATCCTGGCCCGGCAACATGCCGAGACGCTGGCCGAGTTGTTGAAGGCGAGCCGAGTGCGATACACATTGCTCGTTGGCGGGCTGACGGCCAAGCAGCGCGAAACGGCGCTGGCCGACATTGCGGCGGGGAACATTGATTTGGTGATCGGCACGCATGCGATCGTGCAGGAGGATGTGCGATTTGCAAAGCTGGGGCTGGTGATCATCGACGAGCAGCACAAGTTTGGCGTTCGCCAACGGGCCGCATTGCGGCAGGGTCAGCAGTCGCCCCACTATCTTGTGATGACCGCAACGCCGATCCCGCGAACAGTCAGCATGACGTTGTTTGGCGATCTGGACGTAACAACGCTCCGCGAGATGCCGCCGGGGCGGCAGGAAGTACGGACGTACGTGGTTTCGCCCGGCGAGCAGGCGCGGTGGTGGAACTTCGTGCGCGAAAAGCTGCGAGCCGGGCGGCAGGCGTACGTCGTCGCTCCGCTGGTGGACGAGTCGGAAAACATCGCGGCGGCAAGCGTCTCGGAAGCGTTTGAGCGGCTTACCAACGGCGAGCTGGCGGCATTTCGCGTCGACATCATTCACGGTCGGATGTCGCCGGCAGAGAAGGCCGAGGCGATGGAACGCTTTCGCTCGGGCGAGACGAACGTGCTCGTATCGACTAGTGTGATCGAAGTCGGCGTCGATGTGCATAACGCCTGCATCATGGTGATTGATTCGCCGGAGCGTTTTGGGCTCGCGCAGTTGCATCAGTTGCGAGGTCGCGTGGGACGCGGCAAGTTGGCAGGCTTTTGTGGCTTGATGGTGAATGAAGAGATTTCGGAGCAAGCCCGTGCGCGACTCGACTCGTTCGCGGCAACGACGGATGGTTTTGCATTGGCGGAAATGGACTTTGATTTGCGCGGACCGGGCGATTTGTTTGGGACGCAGCAGCACGGCCTGCCGCCGTTGCGAGTGGCCGATTTGCGGCAAGACCGAGCGATTTTGGAAGAGGCTCGGCATGAGGCTCAGCAGCTTTTTGCGGCGGATCCTGGTCTCAAGCATGCTGATCACGCGCGGTTGCGGCGGCAGATGTTGGTGCGGTATGGCAATGCGCTGGATATTAGCGATGTGGGATGAGTTTCGTTCATCGAAAATTGGACAGGATAACAGGATTGGCGGGATCGACAGGATGAGACTCAGGCGTAACAGGATGTATCCCGTTCATCCTGCCGATCCTGTTATCCTGTCTATTTTTGTATTCTGGCTCTACTCTCGCCGCAGCTCTTTCGCTTTGTCGATCATGCGGAGGAACTCTTTGCGGTAGCCGTCTTTGTCTTCACCGATGCCGTCCTGGGCTAGCTCTTGTACTGCGGAGTAAGTGAGGTTGCCTTTGTACTGCGAGTCACGGAGGAGAAGGCCGAAGCCGGTGACCGAGGCGGCGAACTTCAGGTCGGCCGACGCGGTAGAAAACGATTTGCCATCGTCGGTGACGGGCCATTCGAGTTTCTTGCTCGTGTCGCCGTCGGGGGCTTTGTACCGCATTTTGAGCGTGAGGAGTTCCTTGGAAGGCGGATCTGTTGCACGAAATTTGTAGCCGACTCGGTCATTCTGAGAGCCCTTCGCCCGGACATCGTCCGACACAATTGTTGGTTCTGTCGGAGTTTGGTACTTCAAGTCGTCGACTGGTGCGATCTCGACCTTCTTGCCTACGGGGATGATCTCGTACAGGGCCGTCACGGTGTGGCCTGCACCGATTTCGCCGGCGTCTTTCTTGTCGTCGTTGAAGTCTTCCGTTCGCAGGGCCCGTTTTTCGTAACCGATGAGGCGGTAGCCGGCGACTTTGGCGGGGTTGAACTCGACCTGGATCTTCACGTCCTTGGCGATCGTGACGAGCGTGCCGGTCATTTCTTCGACGAGCACGCGGCGAGCTTCGCTGCGACTATCGATGTAATGGTAGTTGCCGTTGCCGTGGTCGCTGATCGCGACCATCATCGCGTCGTTGAGGTTGCCGCGGCCGAAGCCGAGCGTGGAGAGGAACACGCCCGTGTCCTTGGCCTTCTTTTCGACGAGCTTTTGCAAGTCGGCCGTGTTGGTGACGCCGACGTTGAAGTCGCCGTCGGTGCAGAGGATGACGCGATTGGTGCCGCCTTGGATGAAGTTGTCTTCGGCGATCTGGTAGGCAAGCTGGATGCCCGCGCCGCCAGCCGTGGAGCCGCCGGCTTTCAGCTTGTCGAGCGCGGACAGGATCGTGTCTTGCTTGTCTCCGCGGGTGCTGGGGAGGACGAGGCCCTCGCTGCTGGCGTAGACGACGATCGCTACTTTATCGTTTTCACCTAGCTCGCGAGCGAGCTGTCGCAGGCCGTAGACGACGAGTGGCAGCTTGGCCGGTTCGTCCATCGAGCCGGAGACGTCGACGAGAAACACGAGGTTCGATGGCGGTCGCTTGGTGCGGTCGATTTCGCGGCCTTTCACGGCGATGCGAGCCAAACGATGTTCGGCGTTCCACGGGCAACTGGTGACTTCGACGTGGGCGGCGAAGGGGGCATCGTTGCCAGAATCCCGGCCAGAGGCCGGGGCTATTTGCGATGGGCCCGCGTAGTCGTACTGGAAGTAGTTGATCAGTTCTTCGATCCGCACGGCGTCGGCCGGCGGGAGTTGGTTCATTTGCAGGAGGAACTGGCGGACGTTGGCGTAGGAGGCGGTGTCGACGTCGATCGAGAACGTGGAGACGGCGTCGCCGCCTTCGGCTTTGATGAACGGGTTTTCGACGATGCGGGTGTACTTGTCGCCGGATTGGCCGGGGGCTGCGGGGCCGAATCCCCATCGGCGATCCTTCTCTCGCTCCACAGCAATTCCCAGTCGCTCCTCTTCCTCCTGAATGATGATGCGGGGAGTGGCCGCCATCATTGTGGCGTCTGGCGCTCCAGTTGGAGCCGACGCTGGACCACTTGAGTCGGCACTCCGGCCGCCGCCTCGCCAAGCGCGGCCTTCCACTTGATTGGAAGGAGCAGGAAACCCATATGTTCTTGGACTAGGCGCGAGCGCGTGGTTATGTTCGTTGTACCAAGTGATTGTTTGAGAGGAGGAAGGCACGGTTACCTTCGCTGACTCACGATTGGGACCTTGCGCGACCACAGATGGCAGGCCATCGGAACCTGGCGCGTTCCCTTTTGTTTGGGTGTTATTGCCTAAGCGGTCGGCCATCGCTGGCGATGGTGCGGTTGCTGATTCCTCGATCGAATTGAGCTGCGTCCAGACGCTAGTTTCTTTATTGTCAGCAACCTGCCCGTTCAACATTTCGCGGCGGATGAATTTGCTGTTTTTCCAGATCTGCTGAGCCACGGGATCGTTCGGCGCCAATTCTTTGAGGCGGCGGGCAATGATTTCCGATTCCAAATACCTTTGCTCGTGGTTGAGGCGGTTGAATTCTTCGACCAGCTTGGCGACCGTGGTGGGTTGCGTCTTGCTGCCGTTTTGGCTGACCGCGACCGGTGCGGCTGATGTTTGGGGAAGTGGTTGCGAGGAACCAAGGCGCTCTTGCTGGGCACGTGTTAGCGCTACCTCGCGGCTGTTTCGTAGCGTTGGCCAAAGCAGCATCGACATGCCAACTAGCAGCGTTGCGGCGACGGCTACTCTCGCCCAGGTAATGCGCGTTGGGCGCGCTGGCGGAATTGGCGTGACCAATTGTTCTTCCTGAAACGTATGAGCGATTCTGGATTGCAGGTCGGGCGGCGTTTTGCCGCCGATGACTTCGGTGAGGGCGACGTCCAGGAGGCGGTCGTGGAGGTCGTCGGTGGTGGTGGGGGCGTGATTTTCGTTGGGGGCGTTCATGGCAGATTGGGGCGGACTGAAATGGTTTGCTAGGAATGAGTCATTGGGTGGCATGGCCACTGCTCGGAGTGGCCATGCCTTGGTGGCTGTTCGGCATGCCCACGCAAAGCCGTGGGCATGGCACCCTGACAGCTTGGCATGCTTGTTTAAAAACCGGCCGAGACGGCCGGGCTATGTGGTTGGGGTTTTTACCTTTCGTTCGATGCATTCGCGGAGGATTTGTCGGGTGCGGCGGAGGAGGGTTTTTACTCCGTCGGGTTTCATGTCGAGCTCTGCGGCGATGGCTTCGCGGGCGGTGTGGTCGTGGTAGTGCAGGTCGATTGCCTGGCGGGCTCGGCCTTCGAGTTGGGCGAGGCAGTCGCGGAGGGCGTCGAGGTAGCCGGTGAGGCTGCCATCGGGGCCGGCCGCGGCGGCCCAGACGCTGTCGGCCGCTTCGAGGTCGACGGTGTCGATCTCGCGGTGCTGCTTGCGGCGGAGTGCCAGCAGTTGGTTGCGGGCGACCACGCGCAGGTAGCCGGCTGTTTGTTGTTCATCTCGTTCGACAAAGTTGCCGCGAGCGAGGGCGAGGAAGGTTTCTTGGGTGAGGTCGTCGGCTTCGGTGGTGTTGGCACCGAGGAATCGTAAGTAGCGCCAGACGCTGGACTGATGCTGTTGGACCAGGCTGGCGAGGTTGGGGGAACGTGGGGGCGGGGGCGGGGACGCCCCGGCTCGCTGTGGTGGATGCTGATCGATGGCAGTCATGTGAGTAGTAGTGCGCGGGGCGCGTGAAAAGGGTTCAGGTATTTCGGTCGATTTTCACTTTTGAGGGTTTGGCTGTAGAAATAGTTCCCAGTTATTCCTGCTTGCGCGAACGAGTTTTGCAGGATTCGTTGCGAGTGGCTGGGGGCGAAATGCTTTAAACTTCGAGGTTCAGAGGGTTTTGCATTGGCGTTTTTGCCAGCGGTTATCGTAAGGTGTTGGTCCGTATTGTGTTGCATTTTTGCACAAAGATAAAAATCCTCGTCACCAGCGCGAAACTCGTGAGTATTGCACCGGGCCGTTGTGATAGCGGCTTGTTTTCCAGCGCTGATTCACAACCGATGCGGGCGAAACTCAAGGGGTTTTGCCTAAACGCAGCGCCGTGGCGCGCCGGAAGACGGTTTCAGTTTGTCAAAGAGTGAGTTCATTCAGTTGCGACTGGAATGGTGGACGGATGAACATATCAGAGCGCGCGGCCATTTTCAACAAAAATCTGGTGAGAAGATTGCGTGGTTCGATTGCGATAACTTGATGCGGCCAGGGTGGTTTTTGTGGTGTGGTATAATCTCGCTCTGGAGTGTGAGGCGCGAACGGGGCAGATGCGGCCGATGGTTAGCAAGCTAAAGGGGCGATGAGATGGACGTTTAGAGAGTTGGTCGAGATGGTGGGGAATATGGCTATAAAAACCAAATGCGCTCAGTGTGGCAGCGAGAATATAACGCCAGGTACGCTTGCTGCTAGAGACTACCCGCGGTTCAGGCCGGCGAACATGAAATTTCTAACGACATCTTTGGGGGCGCATGTCACGGTCGTTGCCTGTTTGGACTGCGGCGCGGCTAGCATGTGGACCGATCCTGAAGAAGTGAAATCGATCATGAAAGAGGAACACGCGAAGTAGTGGGTGCCACTGGCTTTTGCCAGTGTTCCTGGTGCCGAAGGCTTGCAGCACGATTGTCAAATGGTCGTTCCAACAGTTAGATACCACAAGCTGGCGCACGTTTGTCTAGCTCCTTCGAACCCTTTGTGGCGTTCCAAGACAGCACTGGCAAAGCCAGTGGCACCCGGCGTTGAATCACCCCTCCCTAACCCTCCCCGTCGAAGGGGAGGGGACCAGAGGAGTCATTTCGCATCTCGCACTGTGCATCGCGGCTGCATCGCGCACTTGCTACAGGTGACTACGCGCCGGCGGTGATGGCGGCGCCGGTGCGCCATTGGGTGCCGTCGCGGTCGATGCGGTGGTAGAGGGTGTCGCGTTCGACGGGTTCTCGGCCGGCTTCGGTGATCAGGCGTTTGATAGAATCGACGGAGAGGACTTCCGGTGTCGTCGCACCGGCGTCGTGGTAGATCAGCTCGTGGCGGACGGTGCCGTCGATGTCGTCGGCTCCATACGACAGGGCGACTTGCGCGGTGCCGATGCCGAGCATGATCCAGTAGGCCTTCATGTGTGGGATGTTGTCGAGCATCAGGCGGCTGACGGCTATGGTGCGGAGGTCGACGAGGCTCGACGGCTTCTTGATGTGGGAGAGGCCGGTGTTCTCGGGGTGGAACGCGAGTGGGATGAAGGTTTGGAAGCCGCCGGTGTCGTCTTGGAGTTCGCGGAGGCGGATGAGATGGTCGATGCGGTGGTACGGTTGTTCGATGTGGCCGTAGAGCATCGTGCAGTTGGAGCGGAGGCCAAGTTCGTGGGCGGTGCGATGGGTTTCGAACCAGCGGCGTGAGTCGGCTTTGTGTTCGCAGATTTGGTTGCGGATTTCGGGGTGAAAGATTTCCGCGCCGCCGCCGGGGAGGCTGCCGAGGCCGGCTTCGACCATGTCTTCGAGGATCTCGCGGACCGATTTCTTGGTGAGTCGGCAGAACCAATCGATCTCGACGGGCGTCCAGGCTTTGAGATGCAGCTCGGGGTAGGCGTCGTGGAGCAGGCGGATGACGTTGAGGTAGTAGTCGTATTTGCTTTGATGATGGAGGCCGCCGACGATGTGCATCTCAGTGCAGCCGTTTTCGACGGCTTCGGCGCCGCGGGCGAGGATCTGCTCGTCGTTCATCAGGTAACCCTTCGGGTCACGCAGGTCGGAGCGGAAGGCGCAGAACACGCAGCGATAGACGCAGACGTTCGTCGGGTTGAGGTGCGTGTTGATGTTGTAGTAGGCAAAGTTGCCGTTTTTGCGTTCGCGGACGAAGTTGGCGAGCTCGCCGACTTCGGGGAGCGGGGCTTCGGAGGACTCGAGTACGAGACCGTCTTCGAGCGAGAGGCGTTCGCCGGCTTCTACTTTTTCGCGGATGGGTTGGAGGAGGGGGGAGGAGGTGCGGAGCATGGGGAGAGTCAAGAGTCTAGGGTCAAGAGCCAAGGGCTAGAAAGTAGAAGCAGTTTCACAACTTTCAAATTGAACCGGACGCTAGCGCGTGCCGGCTGATTTAATTAGCCGCAGGGCGCTAGCCCTCGGTTTTGATGCCGCTTTTAGTATCCCACGCGGTGCAGGAGCAGGTCCAGGGTGCCGGCGGCGAAGAGGCCGAGGCTGATGATGGCGTTGACGTTGAAAAAGGCGGCGTTTACGCGGGAAAGGTCGTTAGGGCGGACGAGTGCGTGTTCGTAAATGAGGAGGATGGCGATCGCTGCGACACCGAGCCAGTAGATCCAACCGAAGAATGGATACACGATTGGAAGTGCAGCGAGACAGGCGATTGTGATGACATGGCAGAGGGCGGCGAGGCGGAGTGCGCCGCGGATGCCGAGGGCGACGGGAATGCTGTGGAGGCCGGCCTCGCGATCGAATTCGAAGTCTTGGCAGGCGTAGATCATGTCGAAACCGGAAACCCAGCTCATGACGGCCGCGCCTAACACAAAGGGCGGCAGGAATTCGATGGGATTTGCGATCATCGCTTCGCCTCGCAAAGCGATCCACACGGCGAGTGGCGACAGGGCCAGCGCGGCGCCGAGCCAGATGTGTGCGAGCGCGGTGAATCGTTTGGCGTAGCTGTAGCCCAGCAGGAACAGCAACACTGGAATAGATAAGTAGAGCGGCAATCGGTTCGGCAGAAACCACAGCGTGCTTGCGACAAATGCCGCGCTGCAAGTGGCGGCAAAGAGAGTGACTTGGCCGACGCTGAGGATGCCGGCGGGGATGTGTCGGCCGCTCGTGCGGGGATTTTGCGCGTCGATGCTGTGGTCTGCGATGCGATTGAATGCCATCGCGGCGCTGCGCGCGAATGCCATGCAAAACAGGATGCCGACGAGTTGTTGCCAGCGGAAGGAGGATAGTTTTTCGAGAGGCACATAGCCCACAGAATTTGGATTGCCGGAAAGAGGTACGACGCGGTGGCCAATGGTTTTTCCGGAGTCGTCGAGAATTGGTGCCAGCGATGGTGTTGATTGCGCCGCTTTGTCTTGAGATTCTGCCACGTAGTTGTACAGCTGCACCTGGTTATCAGTTACGCTCCACGCCATCACGGCGGCGAGGAGCGCGAATGGGAGCGCGAACAGCGTGTGGCTGAAGCGGATGAGTTCGAGGAGGTGGCGGATGGTTTTGAGCATGCGGAGGATTTACCACGGAGACACAGAGTACACGGAGGGAAGCGAAGGCAAAATGCAAAATACTAAATGTAAAATGAAAAATGCGGAAGCGGATTCTTCATTGAGCATTTTGCATTTGATATTTTGCATTGAACATTTCATTCTCTTCCTCCGTGTTCTTCGTGTCTCCGTGGTGAATTATTCTTTTCCCCAGCGTTTGCAGAGCGTGTGTTCGACGCCGAGTTGGTCGCAGATGCGGGCGACGATGAAATCGACGAGGTCGTTGGGCGAATGGACTTTGTAATACCAGCCGGGCGAGGCGGGGAGGACGACTGCGCCGGCTTCGGTGACGCGGCGCATGTTGTCGATGTGGGCGAGCGAGACGGGTGTTTCGCGGGGGACGAGGATCAGCTTGCGGCGTTCTTTGAGGTGAACTTCGGCGGCGCGTTGAATGAGGTTGCTGGCCGAGCCGGCGGCGACGGCGCTGAGCGTGGTGCCGCTGCACGGGCAGATGACCATGCCGGCGGTGAGGAACGAGCCGCTGGCCATGGAGGCCATGAAGTCTTGGTGATGATAGTAATATACTTCGCCGGTGCTGGCGGTCGTGTCGTGGGCAAACAAGCCGTCGGCCTTATCGAGCGAGTTTGCTTCGAAGTTGTCGAGATCCAGGTCGAGCGAAAGCTCTTGTCGGATCACGTCGCGGCCAGAGGGGCTGATCGTGAGATGAACTTCGCGGCCGGCGGCGCGGAGGACTTCCAATAGCCGGAGGGCGTAGACTGCGCCGCTGGCGCCGGTGATGCCGAGGATGAACGGAAGCTTCTTTGACATGAAACAGGCGATCAGAGGAACCACAGATAGACGCAGATGAACGCAGATCGAATGTTTTACATCTGCGTGTATTTGCGTTCATCTGCGGTTTGATTGAGTTTTGTTCCCACGTAAAGTGTAGCCACGCCGAGGGTGAGGGGGTAGCGGCGGACATCGGTCAGGCCGGCGGCGCGCATGCGGGCGGCGAGGGCTTTGCCTTGGGGGAATTCGCCGACGCTGGTGGGGAGATACTCGTAGGCGTCTTCGGAGCCGCGGGCGAAGAATTTGCCGATGCGTGGGAGGACGTTGCGGAAGTACCAGCCGTAGATGGCTTTGAAGGGTTGCCAGGTTGGCGTGGAAAATTCGAGGACGGCAACGTGGCCGGCGGGGGCGCAGGCACGGGTCATCTCGGCGAGGCCGCGGTCGGTGTCGGCGACGTTGCGGAGGCCAAAGGCGACGCAGACGATTTGGAATGAATCGCTGGGGACGGGTAGTTCCTGGGCATCGGCTTCGATGAACGTGATGCGGTCGTCGGCATTTTTTTTGTGCGTTTTTTTGCGCCCGACTTCGAGCATTTCGTGGCAGAAGTCTGCGCCGACGATTGGGGTTTTTCCGCCGGCGGCGCGGTCGTAGGCGAGGGCGAGGTCGCCGGTGCCGGTGCAGACGTCGAGGATGGGGAGTGAGCCGGTTGGGGGCACGAGGCGGACGGTTCGCCAACGCCAGTAGTGGTCGATGCCGAGCGAGAGAAGGTGGTTCAAGAAGTCGTATCGCCCGGCGATTTTGCCGAACATATTGCGAACGCGATCAGATGACTTGTCAACGGGCATGGTGGAGATTCTAACGACGGAGGGCGCGGAGCCATATAGCCCAGCCGTTTCGGCTGGGTTAG
>CAZJWY010000144.1:0-3985 GCA_964549545.1 uncultured Planctomycetaceae bacterium
GTTCCACGACGAGAAGGCCGCCGAGCCGAGCCTGGCTTATCTCCTTAGCCGGATGCGTTACGAAGACGGCTTCCCCGAGCCGATCGGCGTTTACCGCGCGGTCGAGGCGCCGATGTACGACGCGATGATCAACGACCAAATCACGCAAGCCACGAACGAACGCGGCAAAGGCGACTTGGATAAACTGTTCGCCTCCGGCGACACTTGGGACGTTGCGTAATGTCATTTAGCCCCCTGTCACTGACCGGGGGCTAAATAGCAGGAAAGATGCATGACCGGCACTACCTTCTGTCCTTACTGCGAAGCCGAGATCATCGAAGGCGCCGATGAATGCGCTAAGTGCGGCGAAGGGCTCACGCACTTGAGCCGCCGCATCCCGGCCTCCAGCGTCGAGGCCGACTTGCTTCACGATCGCATCGAGCGCCTGTGGCCAAAGTCGCCGTCCAAAGTCTCGCCCGATACGACCGTGGCCGTCGTCCTCAAGAAAATGGTCGACGAGCGCATCGGCTGTGTGATGATCGTCGAAAATGGCAAACTCGTCGGCATCTTCAGCGAGCGCGACGCGCTGATGAAGCTCAACGTCGACGCGGGCAAATATCTTGACCGTCCCATTTCGCAATTCATGACGCGCCACCCCGTGACGCTCGAAGTCGAAGACAAAATCGCTTATGCACTCCACAAGATGAACGTCGGCGGCTATCGCCACGCTCCGATTCTTTTTGAAGGCAAGCTGGCCGGCGTGATCTCGATCCGCGATATTTTGCGGTATCTGACCGAGCGGATCGCCGCCTCCACCTTTTGCCCGCCTTGACTGTATTGCGATTTGCAATACATTTGCATTATGGCGAAGAAGCAACGAAACCAAACTTCGGCGATAAAAGCCAATGGGAAAACCAGCGGTGCATCTGCCAAAAAGGCCAGTCCGCTCATGGTACGACTGGATGAAAAGAGCAAGCGATCTCTCGAGGAAGCGGCCGGTCTTCGACGAATCAGCGTCAGCGACTACGTGAGAACGGTGACCGTTCCACAGGCCACGCGCGAAGTGCAGGCCGCCAGAGAGAACATCATCCGCCTCAGCCCCGAGGAGCAGCTTGCTCTGTGGACCGCCTTGAACGAGCCGCCCAAGCTGTCGGCCGCCCAAAAGAAGCTGGGCGCTATTATGCGAGGCGAAGCGTGAAGGAGGTCCGTCTGCCAGACGGCTACTGCCTGGAGTCGCTGCGCCGCGATCGTCCACGCAAGAGCTTTCGCTCCGGTCAAAAACAGGTCGACGATTGGCTAGCATCCCAAGCCCTCCAACAACAAAGTAAACATCTCTCCGCCACCAAGGTATTACTGGACGCCGGCGGCGCGATCGCCGGCTACTACACGCTCGCCCCTTCTCAAATCGATTTCGGCGACCTTCCACCGGAACTATCGCGGCATTTACTCCAACGGCTGTTGCCTGTTGCTGTTTTGGCCTGGCTCGGAATCGACACCGCCCATCAACGCCGAGGCTTAGGAACTCTCCTGCTCGGCCGGGCACTTCGCGACTGCTGGGAAGGCGGCCGCATCTTTCCCTTCATTGCCGTGCTGCTCGACTCGATCGATGAACAAGCAAAACAGTTCTACACGCAATTCGGCTTTCACCCGTTTCCTGGACAACCTTACCGCCTGTTCTTGAGCGCCAAACAACTCGATGCGCTCGTGCAAGCGTAGCGGCACATAATTATGGTTCACTTGGCTACGAAAATGCCACCGATATGGACGCCGCGACAAATCGGGCGACAATTCATGCAACATGAATACTTCTCCAATCAGCCTTGTTGCGGGACAATCTAGTGTCCAAATCACGCTCGAAGTCCAGCAAGCCATCGCGCTCGCCCGCGAGCTTTGCCAACGTGCGCGTGAGCTGCAGACACCGCAGGAGCGGCGGCAGCAGGCGGAGTTGGATCGGATGATCCAGTCGCCGCACGACAAGGCGACGCTCACGCAGCTTACCGATCAGGCATTTCGCTCGCAGCGGCCGCATCGGGCTGCCGATCAATTGATTCATATTCTCGATGTGCAGGGCGTGCCGCGGTTTTTTAGCCCAATCGAGCGGACGATGCTCTATGGCTTTCAATCGTTCGGCGCGTACCTGCCGGGCGTGGCGATGCCGCTTGTGAAAGAGCGGATGCAACAGGAGACGGCCAACGTGATTTTGCCGGCCGAGCGCGAACATCTGGCCGAGCACCTGCGTGCCCGCTGGGACGAAGGCGTGCGGATGAACGTCAACTTCCTGGGCGAAGCGCTCCTTGGCGAGGAAGACGCCAACAGGCGGCTGCAAGGTTATTTGTCCGCACTGCAACAACCCGAGATCGAAGTCCTCTCGGTCAAAATCTCCACGATCTACTCGCAAATCTCGGCGCTTGCCCGCGAACATACGATCGACGTGCTCTGCGACCGGCTGGAGCTTCTGTTCCGCGCGGCCGCCAAAGCCCGGTTCAAGCGCAAAGACGGCAGCGTCGTCCCCAAGTTTGTCTACCTCGACATGGAGGAGTACCGCGACAAAGACCTCACGGCCGAAGTCTTCATGCGCACACTGGATCGGCCCGGCCTCGAACAAGTCCGCGCCGGTATCGCGCTGCAAGCCTACATCCCCGATTCGTTTTTCACGCAGCAGCGGATCAACGAGTGGGCCCGTAAGCGAGTAGCTGCGGGTGGGACGCCCGCCACGATCCGGCTTGTAAAAGGCGCGAACATGGAGGCCGAGCGGGTCGAAGCCAGTATCAAAGGTTGGCCGCAAGCACCGTACAAAACCAAGCTCGAAACCGACGCGAACTACCTCCGCATGTTGCACGAGGGGATGCTGCCGGAGAATATCGCCGCCGTTCGGCTCGGCATCGCCTCGCATAACCTGTTTACGCTGGCCCACGGCCTCACGTTGGCGACGAAAAACAATGCCGTGGATCAGGTCCAATTCGAGATGCTCGAAGGCATGGCCAACCACCAGCGCCGCGCGTTGTTCGAGCTGACGGGCAACATGCTGCTCTACGCGCCCGCGTGCAAACAGGAGGACTTCACCAACGCCATCGGCTACCTTGTCCGCCGGCTTGACGAAAACACTGGTCCTGATAATTTCCTTCGTCACGCGTTCAATATCGAAGTCGGCAGCGAGGATTGGGTAGAGTTGGAGCAGCAGTTCGTGGCGGCGTTTTTTGCGAAGGATACGGTGAGTCATGCGCCACGCCGGGTGCAAGATAGAGAGCACGAGTCGAGAGACAAGAATCAAGAGCCAGCAGCGAGCCGGGGCGTCCTCGCCCCCGACTGGAATCGGCTCCATGGTCGGGGGCGAGGACGCCCCGGCTCGCTCGCTGGCAATTTGCAATCCGTAATTCGTGACTTCACGAACGAACCCGACACCGATTGGTCTCTCGCACAGAACGGTAATTGGGCTCAATCGATCATCGATAAGTGGCGGTCGTGTCACGGCGTGCATGCCGTTGATGTTCCACTCGTCCTCGCTGGCGATGAGATCACCCGCGATCGCTCCGTCCGCGACTCGCTCGATCCATCGCGCCCGAATACCGTGGTTGCTCGCTATCGGCAGGCGAGTGAAACGGACATCGACCACGCCGTGGAAGTTGCCAAGGCCGATCCGGATAGCTGGCGACGTCGACCCATCGCCGAACGGGTAGCGATTCTGCATCAAGCGGCTGCCGAATTCGTTGCCGCGCGGGGCGAGTTGATGGGCGCGATGCTCGCCGAGGGCGGTAAGACGCTCAGCGAGAGTGATCCCGAGGTGTCCGAGGCGATCGACTTCTGCCGATTCTATGCCGATAGTGCGCGGTTCTTTCATCAACTGTCGGGAATCGCGCTGCAGGGCAGGGGAGTGGTCGTCGTCGTTTCTCCTTGGAACTTTCCGCTCGCAATTCCGACGGGCGGCGTGGCCGCGGCACTCGCCGCTGGCAACAATGTAATTCTGAAGCCCGCTTCCGATACGGTCCTGATCGCCTACTTGCTCTGC
>CAZJWY010000144.1:3995-13632 GCA_964549545.1 uncultured Planctomycetaceae bacterium
GCCGCCGCCGCACGGCGCGCGGGCGTGCCGAAAACGGCATTGCAATTCGCGCCGTGCAGCGGCGGCACGGTCGGCGCGCGGCTCGTATCGCACTCGGGCGTCGATGCGATCGTTCTCACCGGCGGCACCGAGACTGCTGCCGAGATGCTCCGCAAGAAGCCGACGATGCACCTCATGGCCGAGACCGGCGGTAAGAACGCCACGATCGTTACCGCGCTCTCCGATCGCGACCAGGCAATCAAGAACGTGCTTCACAGCGCATTCAGCCACAGCGGCCAAAAGTGCTCGGCCACATCGCTGCTCGTCCTCGAAAGCGAAGTCTATCACGATGCCAAATTTCGAGCAGCACTCTGCGATGCCGTCGAAAGCCTGCGTGTTGGCTCTGCCTGGAAACTGCGAACCAAGGTCGGCCCATTGATCCGTCCACCGTCTGGCGTTCTCGAAACGAGTCTCAAGGAGCTCGAACCGGGCGAAGAATGGGCCGTCATGCCACGCCTGCATGTGGATGACAACCCGTGTCTCGTTAGCCCTGGCGTGAAATGGGGAGTACAGCCGGGCGGTTTTACACACTGCACCGAGCTGTTTGGCCCAGTCCTCGGCGTAATGGAAGCCCGTGACATCGACACCGCGATCGACCTTGTGAACGCCACCGGCTACGGTCTTACTTCCGGTCTCGAAAGCCTGGATGATCGCGAACAAGAACTTTGGACCAGCCGTATCCGCGCCGGCAATCTTTACATCAATCGATCGACCACGGGCGCGATCGTCCTGCGACAGCCGTTCGGCGGCATGGGGAAAAGTAGTGTAGGGCCCGGAATCAAGGCAGGTGGGCCAAACTATGTGGTGCCGTTGATGCGAATTGTTGAAAAAGAAGGGGAGGATCGTGGCGCAAGGCCGGTTCCGGCGATTTTGGCCTCTACGGTTGCTGCGGCGGCTGAGATTCGTTGGGTTGCTGATTTGAATAGTGTTCGTCGATCGCTTACTGAAGGGGCGGCTGGTGGTAAGTCGAACGCGGATGTGGAAGTTTGCCGCGTGTTGGCGGCGATTGAAAGCTACGAGACTTGGGCGCGCGACGAGTTTCGGACGGCGCATGACCACTTCCGTTTGCTTGGCGAAGACAATTATCGACGTTACCTGCCGGTCGAACCCTTGCGAATTCGCGTTGAGGCCGGCGACACGCTGGGCGACGTATTCTGCCGGGCACTCGCCGCTCGCGCTGCCGGCTGCCGGGCGACCATAAGCCTGCCGCCTTCGGTTGCTGGTCCAGCGGCCGATGCCGTGGAATTGCTGGATCGGTTGACCGACTCGTGGGCAGGCGCGATTGAGTTTGTCGAAGAAGACGACACGACGCTGGCGGCCGCGATTCGTATGGGACAAGTCGCTCGCGTGCGGTACGCGATGCCCGACCGTGTTCCGGAGCCGATGCGAATCGCCGCGGCCGAAGTTTTGCAGTACATCGCCGACGCGCCTGTTTCGCCGAACGGACGTATCGAGCTGCTGTGGTACATACAGGAGCAAAGTGTTTCTCATGTCTACCACCGTTACGGAAACCTTGGTCTGCGGAGCGATGAAACGCGAGACGAACCTCTATAAGGCCGGTTGGGTAAGGTCTCGCAAGCGTTTCGCGCCCGGCTCGATAAGCCGAGCCAGGAGCGGCACGGCGAGGAGTCGCGCCACAAAGCCGAGCAGGAAGATTTGTGTGTAAAACGACGCCATCGGCGTTTTGGCCGTCGCGAGATAATCGTAAATCGCGCCGCCGATGATCGTGGCGATTCCGTTGGCCAGGTCACCCGTCGCGTGGTAGATCGCGACGAACGGCGCGTTGTTGTCCGTCGGGGCGAGCTTGAGCTTGATGTTGTCGAGCCCCACGTTGAGATCGTTTGCCAGGTAGATCACCAACAGCGTGGAGACCAGGCCGTTGCCGACCGCCCAGAGCGCGGCGTTGGCGTTGGCGAGCCGCATCGAGCGGAGGAGCTCGGCGTCTTGAAGGTAGCGATGAATTGGCGTTTGCATCGAGTATGTCCAAGGCGCCCTCACCCTAACTCTCTCCCAAAAGATGACCAAAGATCAACTTCGGCAGTTGGAATTCACCACGGAGACACGAAGGGCACGGAGAAGATAGAAGCGTGGAAGAACACTAATCGCCACTAATCTACGCTAATAAAATAATTAAGCTATTCGATAGTCTTTCTCGTATTAGTGAAGACTGCGTGGCGATTGGCCTGTGTTTTCTGGCCGATAGCTGACAGCCGATAGCCGAAAGCTTTTATCGAGTCCAATTACCGCGCAGTTCTCAATAGTGATGATTAGCGTAGATTAGTGTTCTTTCTCTGTGTATTTCTTCTCCGTGTCCTCTGTGTCTCCGTGGTTATTCTGGAAATAGGGCAGTTGTTTTTGAGTCGTCTCAAAAGAAGAGGGGGTAATAAGTTTAAATCGCGAAGGTGAAGCTCTGCACATTTCGTTGACTTTCTACGCAAGCGATTGCTGCCACATAGTCGTCGTGGGGTGCGAGTCGCTCGAGCCAGCATCGTGATCGTTGTCCGGTGGCACGATTGGCGATGCACTCGATCCAGCCTTGCCAGTTGTTATCGAGCGGCACGGCGAAGCTCGCGAGGTCGCCTTGGATGCCCAGGCCGACGGCCTTCAGGATCGCTTCTTTTGCTGTCCAGCATTGCAAGAACGCATCGTTGCGATCGGCCGTTGAAATGGTCAGCAAGTCGTTAATCTCGTTGGGGTGAAAGTATCGCCGTGCGAGCTGTTCCATGTTCTTGATATCGCGAATGCGTTCGATGTCGATTCCGATTTCGCAGCCGAGCGCAACCCCAATGAGGGCCAGCTCGCCCGAGTGAGATACATTGAATCGCAAGTCAAACGCTTCTTGCGTCTCTGCCAAGCGAGGTTTCTGATTGCCTTCGACTGTGAACTCGATCTCTGTCGACGGCATGCTCAAGTAGCTGCCAAGGAGCGTTCGCAGCGCGCCTCGGGCTACGACGAAACGCCGCCGCGGCTCCTCTAATCGAAACTCGCTGGCACGCTGTCGTTCGTCTGGTGATAGCGTTGCCACCAGCCGTTCGTAGTCACCAGGTGACACATCGAGCGGCAATATCCACGCATGCACGTCGCCCGTGGCCAGTTTTGGCGGGTTTGCAAGCGGCGGCCAGGGGCGATTTGTCGACATTGGTTGCTTGACTCTGCTGTTTATAGCGTATCGCGCGGCTTGGCTGAATAAATCACTGGAAATTAAGGGGTTTCGGTACCTGTTCGCGGCCCTTGGCGTGACCTAAAATAGAGTTCTTACATGCTAATCTAGGGAAACCGGTTGTTGGCAGGGTTTCTTTGAGACCGGCTGGCGTGGATCAGCCGATGCCATTTGCAACCGAGCCGCACGATCGAACACCGCTCGTCATTAATACTCTGCTTCAGCCGACGCTGAGCGTTGGAACGAAGCACCAAGAGCCTTCGGATTTGCCTTTGATGGATTGTGAAAAGTCTTATCAATCGATGATCGACCTGTTGGCCACGCAAGCGGCCGACCATGGCGACGCGACGGCATATATGTATTTGGACGAGCGTGACGGCGAGTCGCGGATCACGTTCGCCGAGTTGGATCGCCGCGCTCGCATGATCGCGGGCCGCTTGCAGCTTGAGCTGTCGCCGGGCGACCGGGCGCTGCTGGTGTACCCCGCGGGCTTGGAATTCATCTCGGCGTTTTTCGGTTGCTTGTATGCGGGCGTGGTCGCGGTGCCGGCGACGTACCCCAAGCCGAAGCGGCCGATGCCACGACTGCAACGCATCGCGATTGATTGCGACGCGCACGTCGCGCTGTCGACCGCCCAGACGCTCGAAACACTGGACCCCGAGTTGCTCTCGGCCGACGCCGCGACAAGCCAATGGATCGCGACCGACGAGCTGGCCGACGAGCTGGCTGACTTGTGGCGCAAGCCGGAAGTGAATCGCGACGATCTCGCGTTTCTGCAGTACACCTCTGGATCGACCAGCGACCCGAAGGGCGTGATGGTGTCGCATGGCAATTTGCTGACAAACCTGGATTGCATTCGCCAGTCGTTTGGCATCGGCGACATGGAAGATGATCGTGAATCGTCGACGGGCGTATTCTGGTTGCCGGCGTATCACGACATGGGATTGATCGGCGGCATTTTGACGCCGCTTTATATGGGCGGCCGTAGCGTGTTGCTGTCGCCAACGTCGTTTTTGCAACGGCCGATGCGTTGGTTGCAGGCGATCAGCGACTACCGCACGACGATCAGCGGCGCGCCGAACTTTGCTTACGAGTACTGCGTTCGCCGGACGACTCCGGAAGAACGGGCCGCGCTCGATTTGAGCCACTGGCGGCTGGCGTTCTGCGGCGCCGAGCCAATTCGTGCCGAGACGCTGGCCCATTTTGCCGATGCGTTTGGGCCAGCCGGTTTTAAGATGACGTCGTTTTACCCTTGCTATGGACTGGCCGAGTGTACGCTGCTCGCCTCTGGGCCCGACTACCGCAAGGAGCCGCACATTCTGCCGGTCAACCGGGCGGCGTTGGCCGAGCACCGCGTTGCGCTTGCCTGTGGCGAACCCGAGGCGATGGTGCAGCGGCTCGTCGGCTGCGGTGCGCCCGTTTCGGGTCACGCGATCGTAATCATTGACCCGGAGAAGGGGAACGAGTTGGCCGAGGGCGAGGTGGGCGAGATTTTGATTCAAGGCCCATCGCTCGCGCAGGGCTACTGGAACCGTGGCGAGGAAAATGAACAGGTGTTCGGCGCTCATGTGCCGGGCCGCGAAGGCAAATTCCTCCGCACCGGCGATTTGGGTTTCTTTCGCGAAAGCGAGTTGTATGTCACGGGCCGCGTGAAGGATGTGATCATTATCCGCGGTCGCAACCACTATCCGCAGGACATCGAGCAATCGGCCGAGGAAGCCCACGAAGCCGTGCTGCCGGGTGCGGCGTTCGCATTGGCCGACGACAGCGGCGAGCGGCTGGTGGTGGTGCATCAGCTTGATCGGCAGTTCCGTGGGGCCGATCACCAGGAAATCATCCAGGCGATTCGCCGCTCGATCGTGGAGCATCACGAGCTTGACCCGTACGCGATTGTGTTGATTCGGCAGACATCGTTGCCGATTACATCGAGCGGCAAGGTGCAGCGGAGCTTGTGCCGCGATCAGTACGTGGCGGGCGAGCTCAAAGTGGTGCATGCGTGGACGAATCCGGCGGTTGCGGCCGCTAAGCCGCAAGCGGCGAATGGGCGGGTGGATGTGCGAGTACATGAGGATGGCGTGACCGTGCAGCAGCCGAAAGACGCCGTGTTGGCCGAAAATCGCCCTGAAACACAACGGGATTTCCGTTCGACGGCCTCGCGAACCGCAAGCACGGTCTCGACACGCACCCGGTTCCAGCGGAATGGAAGTGGGGCAATTGAAGTCGATCGGGTGGCCGACCAGATCGAAACGTGGTTGCTCGAGTGGCTTATGGCTCGACTCGGCATGGACCCGAAGGACGTGTCGCGCGATCGGCCGTTTGCGGAGTTTGGAGTCGATTCGCTGACGGCGGTCGAATTGAGCCAGGAACTGGAAGACGAATTCAAGGTTCCGCTGCCGGCGGTGGTGGCGTGGAACTATCCGACGCCCGCCGCGCTGGCCCGTTACTTGGCGGAACAATCGCTGGGTGTGGGCGAAGCCGCCACGCCGCCGCCCACCAACGTGACCACCAGCAATGGTAGTCCCCTGCCGCCCGCGCCGAACGAGGTGGAGCTGGCGGCGCTGTTGGCGGAGATCGAGAATCTCTCGGATGATGAAGCGGCGAAGCTGCTCGCGGATGAAGAGCAGACGGCTTAGGGTCACTCTCTTTCTTGGACGCTGAAGACCGCCGGGGTAAACCCGGCGGCTCGCTGTTTGGCAGCGCGTCGAGTTTTGCTCACATGCCGATTGGTAGTGAAAGGCAATATTCATTATTTCTCGAGCGCCAGGTAGTTTTGCTTTGGCGGTTTCTTGCATCGTTGCGCTAAACGTTGTGGCGACAAGCGGTTAGGGACGCGCCAGCAAAAGGGGTCCCACGTCGGGCGTGCAAAACCCGGCGGTTTTGCGCGACCGTTCTGCCGAGGAGCATGGGAAATCGTGTGCGCATGACGCGGATGAACGCGCACAATTCAGGGAGTTTGTGTCTGTATTTGTCATTTGTTGATTGAACAATTGCGCAATTACAGAACGTTTGGGGACGGGTGGGGCTGCTTGGGAACGCAGCAGGTCGCTCTACCAGCGGTAGCTGGCTCGTTGTCGGGTAGGAGCATAGCAGATCAAGCGACCGATTTCAGCCACTCACTTTTGGCCACTTGAGGCTTTTTATCGCCGGTGGAAAGATAAACCGGCATTGACCTCGTTTACAAATGTAACTATTTACATGTGTAATCGAATCAGGGAGGAACGCTTGATGGTCGAAATATCGATCTCCGATGCCGAGTGGCAGGTGATGAATGTGGTGTGGGACGGGCAGCCGATGACGTCCCAGGATGTCATCGGCCGACTGGAAGGGCAGGCCGATTGGGCGGCGGCGACGGTGAAGACGATGCTTCATCGGCTCGTGAAGAAGAACGTGCTTACGTATGAACTGGACGGTAATCGCTATGTGTATCGCTCGCGGGTGCGACGGGCGAATTGCGTGAAGCAGGCTGGCCGGTCGTTCTTGGACCGGGTGTTTGGCGGCGAATCGGCGTCGCTGTTGGCGCACTTTTTACGTAGTTCGAAACTTTCTGCGGAAGAGATTTCGCAGCTTCGTCAAATGCTCGATGAGCAGGAAGGCTGATCATGGATGGGATGTCTTGGTTTGATGGTGTGTACGATTCACTTGGAGAATGGCTCGAAGTCGCAATCATGGCCGGTGCCTACGCTGGTCTGCTCGCGATGGTCGTGTTGGCGATCAACTTGCTATTCAGGCGTTGGTTGTCGGCAGCGCAAATGGGCCTACTGTGGGGCCTTGTGCTGTTGCGGCTTGTTATTCCGATCGTGCCTGCCAGCTCGTTCAGCCTGGAGAGTTTGTTGCCTCGCAGTGAAGAGGGACGCGTGGAAACAAGAGCAATGGCAATCCCATTGGCAGACAGTGCCATTGTGGTAAAGAAACCGACGCCTTATTACGCAGCGCAATCAATGGACTCAAGGTTGCCTGAGACTGCGCTGCCCGCGACGAGCGAGTCCCACTGGCTGGAGCTGTTACTTGAGCAGGTCTGCTCGGCGCTTCCACTGATCTGGTTTGCTGCGGGAACTGCCGGGCTTGCTTACACAGTCGTTCACTATGTGAGGTTCTGCCGGCGCGTGGAGCAAAGCGCAGCGGGCGGTGATGAACGGATGGTTCGTTTGTGGAAGCAGTGTTGTGAGCTAGCCGGTGTAAGACGAATCGGTCGCGTGCTGGAGTTCGATGGCGTCGACCAGCCAGCGGTTATGAGAGTGCTTCGGCCCACGCTGCTTCTTCCGGCAGACGCGGCAGAACTCGATGACGAACAATTGCAGATGGTCATGTTGCATGAATTGGCGCACGTGCGCCGCTGGGACATCGCCGGCAACTGGGCGCTCGTTCTCATTCGAGCAGTGCATTGGTGGAACCCGGTTTATTGGCTGGCAGCATCACGGTTTCGCAGTTTGCGGGAGCAGGCGTGCGATGCATTTGTGGTCCGTACGCTAGAGGTTGGCTCGGTACACGGTTATGGCGAACTGCTGCTTGCACTCGCTCAGCGGCGGTCGACGAGTGGCGCGTGGCGGGTGATGCTCCCCGCTTCGATTCTAAGTTTTTCCCCCTCGCTATTTCGACGACGGGCGGTGCGTGTACGCCTCTCGGCCTTACGCCAGGCGGGCGACGTGTACGGACGATGGCACGCCGCTCTGGTGGCGGCGCTGCTGCTCGTGGTCGCAGCCAGCGGATTCACGGTGGCAAAGAATGAGGAAGTTGATAAACCGGTTGACTTGCCGACCTGGATGGCAAGCCACCCAGACGCGGTTTTGACGCCGAAACGATCGTTCGTCGTCGAAGAGACGTACGAAGGTCCGCGAGAGACGCGTCGATATGATGTCGCCAAGGTCATCGATAACTTAGTGGACGAAGCCGGCTCAAAGGACAAAGCGCGATGGCTACTCGAAGTTACACTGAAACAGTTCTTTTTCCACCATCGGGTAGACAACGATGGAACCATCAAAGGCCGCACATCGCCTGATGACCTCGCCAATCTCGGTGATGCGGCCAAGACGGCGGTCGATCGTTCACTGCTCATGTGCAAGGTTGAGGGGACCACGCTAGTAGCCACGGCCCCGGCCATGCTTCACGAACAGCTCGCGCGAGCGCTTGATGCGTGGCGCGAAAACGGTCTGGCCCAAATCACGATCGAGACGCGGTTTTTAAACTCCAATCGAGAACTCGTATCGGAGCTTGGCGTGTCGTGGCAGTTTCTGGAGGCGTTTTCGCCCGAGCGTGAGACCGTTTTTCCTTCGGCAAAGCAGGGAGACGGGCCGGTGGTACATGCCGAGTCGCGAGTCGATGAGTATCTGCCGCTCGTGGTCGCAACGTTGAATGAAGAGCAAACAACCAGGCTGATCGAGAGCGCACAGGGTGATCGCAGGTCGAATGTGCTGCAAGCACCCAAGGTCACGATGTTCAACGGAATGGAGGCCACGATTGCGGACTGTACCCAACGGCCGTTTGTCGTCGGGGTTTTTCAGCGCATGGCGGGAGCCACAGAGCCAAAGGTGGTGGTGCTGGAAGAGGGGACGAAGATCAAAGTGCGCGCGGTGGTGGATGGTAGGAACGTTCGCCTGCAGGCGAGCTTGGACATGAAGGCTCTGGGCGAGGTGGCGACCGCGACAACCTTGTATCGAGGTTCTCAGGTCTCGATTCAGGTGCCGAGCGTGAATCGCCGCTCGATCGACGTCGATGCGAAGCTAGAGAGCGGGCAGACGCTACTTGTCGGCTCGATTCCTACGGGGAAGCAGCAAAAGTACTCGTACTATTTAGTATCGGCGAAGAAGCTTGATATAAAGTGATGCGATTACCGGCTACAACTCGAGACAACACAGAACGCAGGGTAACACCGCTAGGTGACGGCGACCGGTGGCCGCGTGCTTAAGGTCACGTCGGCCAAGCAGCAAATACATCAATGTCGGTGATGTGTATTCCGCGACCAACGGTCGCGGCTTTATACGAGGAAACTAATCCACTTCCTTGGCGTTGATCCAGCTCATCAGTTTGCGGAGCTTGGCGCCGGTGACTTCGACGGGGTGGTTCTTGTCTTTTTCTTTCATCGCTTTGAAGTTCTTGCCGCCGCTCTTGGCTTCGTCGATCCATTCCTTGGCGAACTTGCCTTCTTGGATCTCGGCGAGGATCTTCTTCATTTCCTTCTTGGTTTCGGCGGTGACGATGCGCGGGCCGCGGGTGTAGTCGCCGTATTCGGCGGTATTGCTGACGCTGTAGCGCATGTAGTTGAGGCCGCCTTGGTAGAAGAGGTCGACGATCAGCTTCAGCTCGTGCATGCATTCGAAGTAGGCCATCTCGGGCTGGTAGCCGGCTTCGACGAGGGTTTCGAAACCCGCCTTCACGAGGGCCGCGGCGCCGCCGCAGAGGACGGCTTGCTCGCCGAAGAGACCGAAACCGACCTCTTCGGCG
>CAZJWY010000145.1:0-13558 GCA_964549545.1 uncultured Planctomycetaceae bacterium
ACCGCCGCACCGGCTCGACGTCTTCCACATCTAACCAGCGGGCCGGACATTTCTAGGATCTGTACGGTAGTATATGTGGTGGCCATTTCCTAGTCCCCAGTTTCCAAGAAAGTTGGGGCTGGGGATTGGGGGCTAGGGGCTGGGGAGCGGGGAGTGGGAATGCGCTAAGCCGCTAGCGGCGGGAAGGGTGGGTAGGATGTTGGAGGTTGACGCGCTAAGCCGCGAGCGGTGGGGGGAGCGGGGGCTTGATTAGAAGCCGGCGAAGTAGTTTTGGACGGCGAGGTCGAAGGTGTCGGCGGTGAGGCGTTTGGCTTCGCCGTGGACTTCGCAGAAGTTTTTCACCTGACGCAACAAATCGCGCGGATGGCAGAAGCGGAACGGGCGATGCGCCCGGCGGTAGTGCTGCTCGATCAGGTGCTCGACGGCGCTTGCATCGACTTCGAAGCCGAGCGACGTCGCTTGTGCGACGACCAGTTCGCGGAATTGAATTTCGGTCGGGTCGCCAATTTCGATTTTATAAGGGATGCGCCGCAGAAAGGCTTCGTCGAGCAAGTCTTTCGGCTCGAGATTGGTCGAGAGAACGAGCAGCTCGTCGAAGGGCACTTGAATTTGTCGGCCACTGGCTAGGTAGAGGAAGTCGTAATGCTTTTCCAGCGGCACGATCAAGCGGTTGAGAATCTCGGTGCAGCTTACGCGTTGGCGCCCGAAGTCGTCGATGACAAGTGTGCCGCAGTTGGATTTGAGTTGAACCGGCGCTTCGGCGATGCCGGCGGCCGTGTTGAAGCGAGTTTCCAAATAATCGAGCGTCAGCTCGCCGCCGACGACAATCGTGGGACGGCGAATCAGCACCCAGCGATGATCGTACTTGAGCGCATCAAGCTGCGGCGACTTTACGACCTCATGACAACTAGGATCGTAGATCCGCATCAACTCGCCATGGATCGTGACGATCTGTGGAATCCACACGCACTGGCCAAACGAGGCGCACACCCGCTCGGCGATGCTCGTTTTACCGTTGCCCGGCGCTCCATAAAGGAACAGGCCGCGGCCGTCGTTGAGAGCCTGTCCGATCTGGCTAACCAAGCTCGGTTGCAACGTCATGCTGGCGAGCGCGCGTTGCAGGTTCTTGAGCGAAAATGGCGCGCGCTGGAGCGATTGGCGGTGGATCGAAGAAACGTATTCGTCGAAGACGACCGGCGCGGGGCCGACGAAGTTGCAACGGGCCGCGTACTGCTGCGCGCGGGTAAAACCGGCGTCGGTGAGTTGGAACACATAGTCTTGAATGCCGGACGAAGCCTTGATCGTCAGCAGCAACTCGTTGCGCAAGCGGTCGAGCGTCTCGCCAACGATCGAGCGCGGCATGCAGACGGCTTCGCTAATCACGCTGCCGGTACACGCACCGCGTTGGAGCAGGATTTTCAGAACCAACGACTCAAGTTCGACGCGTGGCAAGCCGCTGTCGAGCAAGGAGGCAGGCTCGGGCGGCACGGCGAGGGGCGCGCTTTCACTGCTGCGACCGGCCTGCGCGACATTTGGCTGTTGCGCTGGATGCGACGAAGGCGCTGCAGGTGGGAGCGGCGTCGACATGATTGACGCGGCAATGTCGGCGGTTGGCGATAATAGGTCCATCGTTCAGCGTCCGCGTTGCGGCGAACCCTATGCAGGGTGCAGGGAAAAATTGGGCCCTCAAGTACATACGACAAGAATGGCGCCCCGTCCAATCGGGGCGGTTGCGTTGGTCGCTCGGCAACGGTGGTAACGATAAGTGGGGTTGGGCGGCGGTGGATGAGACAAGTTAAACCGCTAATGGACGCTGATCATTCGCTAGAGCAGATTACTTTTTTCCGCACCAATTCGGCGCGTATTGGTTGTAGATTCGGCGTTGTCGCCGACGCTAAAACCCTTGTGTGCTTCGACGTCTACTGCGAATTGATTTCTGCGTAGCCAATGATCCCTATCGTCATTCCCGCGCAGGCGGGAATGACGGATGGGACGGATCGCCGATATTTATCCGCGCAGTTATCATTAGAGTGATTGCAGGTAGGCGACGGCGTTTTCGATTTCCTCGATGGGGTTGGAGGAATTTTGGCGTTCGATCGTGGCCCAGCCTTGGTAGTTGAATTCGGAGAGCATGCCGAGAATTTCGGGGAAGTCGGCCGACCCGCGGCCGAGTTCGACTTCAGTGGTGCGGCGGGTAGCCGGGTCGCGAACGGCGTCGCAGACGTGTACATGGAGCACATGAGGGCCGAGTAATTCGATCGTTTCGCCGAGGGAGTGCCCCGCTTCGATGAGGCCGGTGGGATGGAGGTCGATGCCCGTGGAATAAGTGGGTAAAGCCGCGATAACGCGAGCCAAATCTTGCGGGGCGGCATGAACGGTTTGCGCCGCAAGGCGGGCGCCGCAGCGTTCGCCGAAGGTGGCGATGGCCGTGAGTGCTTCGATCATACGTTGGAACGCGGGATCTTCTGGTTTCTCGGGGATGCGGCCAATCTGGTTGATGACAACATCGGCTCGCAATTCGGCGGCGAAGCGCATTGCTTCCTGCGTGGCCTGAACGCGGCGTTCCAGGTCGGCAGGGTCGTCGTAGCCGCGGCGCGTGGGAAAAGCGACGGCGGACACGCGCAGATTCAAATCATCGAGCAGCTTCCGGAACTCGCGGAGGCCCGTTTGCGAAAGGTCGCTGGGACGCAGCTCGTGGCGGGCATCGATTTCGACGCCAGTCGCACCAAGCCGCGAGGCAGTCACAAGGGCTTGCCGAAGGGGCTGGCGGAGGCTGCGGGTCTGGATTCCGATTTTGACGATCATGTGGGGTGGGGAGTGGGGACTAGGGGCTGGGGGCTGGCGACGTTCGCGAAATCGTTTGAAACGCAGCGGTTTTCGAGTTGGTGTGCTTAAAATGCCGTAGATTTGTGGATGAGACTTGCAAAACTGCAACGGTTGTTGAGGTGGGGCGCTAAGCCGCAAGCGGCGATTTGCGTGCTGGTGGTTGGATTGATTCTATCAACGAATCTCGTCGCGGCAGAGACCAGACATTCTGATGCGGTGCCGATCTTTCAATGTACGTTCGGCGATGACTGGGACGTGAACTACGACGGTTGGCCAGATCGCTGGGTGCGCAAGACCGGCTCTGGCTTGCCGCACTATGTCAACATCGGGATTCAAGACGATGAAACGGCGATCGGCAAGAAATGCTTGCGAATCGACCTGGACGGAGCTTCAGCCGAGGTGGAAAGCCCATCGATCCGAGTGATGCCTCGCTTCAGCTATATGTTCGAAGCAAAGCTGAAGAACACGGGCATCAAGAATAGCAAAGTAACGATCGCGCTTAATTTTTGTGATGTGAAAGGACGCGTGCTCCAGACGACCAAGTCGGAGCCGCTGTCGATCACGAACGGCTGGCACACGATCCAGCTAGGCCCGGTGGAACCTCGTGACCCGTCGATCCAACGCGCGGCGATGAATCTTTCGGTGCAGCGGAGCAGCAAGGGAGACTTGCAAGGGCAGATATCGTTGAGCGATGTGTGGATGGCACGGCAACCACGGATCGATGTCTCTACCAACAGCGCATGCAATGTTTATACGCAATTGAACGGCGTCGAGGTGAATTGCGTTCTCTCGGGCATTCGTGAGCAGAATCCGGAGGTCGATTTTCAATTGCTCGATGAAGCCAACAATGAGTTGCAGCGCGAGCACTTTCGACTGGACGGCAAGCTAATTGTTGACGATCCCGGTCGCGGGTCGAGCGATGCCGATGCAAACAAAGCACCCGAGCAATATGAGTGCAAGAAAACCTGGCAACCGAAGATTCCGGACTATGGATTTTATCGGGTAGCCGTGCTGATGAAGAGCGCACAGGCGGAAGAAGGAGACAATGATACCAAACGGCAGCCTCCACCCCGGACAGTGGATCTCGTCGTAGCGCCACCGCTGCTGATGCCACGGCGCGGCGAGTTTGGTTGGACGCTGCCGGACGCCGATCGGCCATTGTCATTCCAAGACCTGAGCCGACTGTTGCCGGAAGTTGGAATAAATTGGGTAAAGGCGCCGCTCTGGTTCGATGCCTCGCAGCCGCGCCGCGGTGATGAGATCATTCGTTTCGTGGAACTGCTCGGTGCATCCAATATCGATGTCGTGGGAATCATCGATCGGCCGCCTGCACAAGCAGGTTCAACAGGCCGGACGAACCGAGGGACGCCAATCGCGGAATGGCTTTCGCAGGACTCGACGACTTGGGCCGCCGCACTGGAGCCGGTGATGACGCGGCTATCGTTGCGTGTGCGATGGTGGCAATTGGGCAGCGACTACGACACGAGCTTCGCAGGCCTGCAAGACTTGAAGAAGCGAATCGCCGATCTACGGTCGGCGATCTTCCGCTACGGCCAGGATGTGCGCCTGGGGATGAGCTGGGATTGGGCAGGCGCGAATTCGCACAAAGGGGATGTGAGCTGGGATTTCGAGCAGTTCTGCACGGATAAGCAGCCGAGCGACGCGAAGTTTGCCGAATTTCTCGCCCTGCCGCACGGCAACTCGGCCAGGCGATGGGTGATGATCGAACCGCCGAGCCAGGCGGCGGAAGGGAATGATACGCAAATCCCCTTCGAGGCGCGCGCGACGGAGCTCGTAAAGCGGATAGTTACCGCCAAAGTGAACGGGGCCGACGCCATCATCGTGGCCAGGCCGTTTCATGACGAAAACGGATTAATGCGGACCAACGGGATGCCGACCGAGTTGCTGCTCCCTTGGCGAACGACGGCGGCGATGCTGGGCGGCGCTCGATACATCGGCCAAATGCAACTGCCCAGCGGCAGCGAGAACCAAATCTTCTTGCGTGGCGACGGCCAGGTCGTAATGGTGGCGTGGAACCAGGAGCCGACGCAAGAAATGCTGTATCTGGGCGTGAACGTGCGGCAGTTCGATCTCCTGGGCAGATCAAAGGCCGCCGAAACGCAAGGCAAGGAGCAGGTGATTCACGTCGGACCAACGCCGACGTTCGTATTGGGGCTACACGAGGCCGTGACCCGATGGCGGATGAGCGCGGAATTTGCGCAGCGACAGATACCGAGCATTTTTTCGAAGCCGCACCATAACGAATTCCGCTTCAAGAACTATTTCCCACAAGGCGTAGGTGGAACGGTAAAGGTCGTGATCCTGCAAGATCGCGGTACAAGCGACAGTGACGAGCAAGATGGAAACACCGTGCCCGGCTACATGACCGACCGCTGGACGATCGAACCACCACAGTCGAGCTTTCAATTAGCGCCCAATGCTGAAATGAAGTTCCCGTTCGACATTCAATTGAAGAGCGTTCGATACGGCAAAAAGCCGGTTCGGATCGACTTCACGGTCGAGGCGGATGAAAAGTACGAATTCAGCATCTATCGCTATTTGGAAGTGGGCACGGAAGATTTATCGCTCGAAGTGAAGTCTCACCTGGATAAAGACGGTACGCTGATCGTCGAACAGACGATGACCAACAGCGCGCCCCACACGACCAACTTCAAGTGCTCGCTACGTGCTCGTGGACACCGACCACAACGCGTGCAAGTGTATCGGCTAGGAAAGACTCCGGATCGGCGAGTGTATCGCGTGGAAGATGGCGCCGATCTTGTGGGCAAGGAGCTGTGGTTGGAATTGGAAGAGCTGAACGGGCCGCGGACGTTGAAATATCGTTTCGTGGCTGGCGAAGACGCCGGCACTCCGTCGCAAGAGAGTTCGCCGGCAAATGCTGGCAAAGTCGACGCAACCCAACCAGCCGCACCGACGGCGCCTGCCGAGGTAGACGTTCCACCGCTAGCGAGCACCAAATCTTGACCTTTGGGTAATGCGTGTCGCACGGCTAGTCACCCGCGAACATCGTAGTTGCGCGTGGCCGGTTGACCCCTTGTGGCGGTCATCTAAAATGGGTTGGGCGGTGTGTTCACCATTATTTCCATGAGGATCGACGGGCAGGCTGAAGAGTCTGCCCTGCGTTTTTTAGAGGGTTGGCATCGCTATGGATTCATCGCCCCGCTTCTTGACCGCGCTCCCGGTTTACAACGAGCGCTCGCATGTGAACCAAGTGCTCGACGAGGTCGTTCGTTACGCGAAGGATGTGCTGGTCGTCGACGATGGCTCAACGGATGGCACGCGCGAGCTGTTGGCGGCGCGCACGGATATTCACACGATTCGCCACGAGAAAAACCAAGGCTACGGTGCGGCGCTGAAGACGGCGTTCGAATATGCCGTCGCAAATCAATACGACGTGCTTGTGACGATCGACTGCGACGGTCAACACACGCCGCAACGGATTTGCAGCCTGGTGGAAGCGTGCAAAGATGCGGATTTTGCTTCCGGCAGCCGGTACTTGTGTACGAAGGAAGTGGCCCGGCAGGCGCCGGCTGAGCGCAGGCAAATCAATACGCAGCTTACGCGCGAGCTGAACGAGCGGCTGGGGCTTTCGATCACCGATTCGTTTTGCGGCTTCAAGGCGTACCGCGTGCCGGCGCTGGCGAAGTTTACGATTACGGAGCTTGGCTACGGCATGCCGCTGGAAGTGTGGGTGCAGGCCGGGTATCACCAGATGCGAATTGTCGAGGTGCCCGTGCCGCTGATTTACCTGGATGAAACTCGAAGCTTCGGCGGCAGCTTGGACGATGGGCGGAAGCGGATGGAGTACTACCATCGCGTGCTCGATGCGGCGATCGAGATTGCCGAAGCAGAGCAGCGGGCCGGGAAGTTGCCTGGGTTGAGGCGAGAGGCGGGAACGAATCGCGTGTTGCCGGTGTCGCACGCAGCGGCTAAATCGGATTCGAGTCGATGCGGTTGTTCGTAAGCTTGGGCGGGCTTTGTCTGGTATGATCGAAGGACCGACGGGCTGAAGCCCGTCCTACGAATGATGCTGATGGAAAGTGCCCGAGAGTATCGGATATTACGCGCACCGTCTGGCGACGGGCAGACGATCGTTGCGCCGGCTTGGGAAACGCTGCCGGGAACGGTGGCACACAATCGCGAACTACTCGCGGAGCTGCAATACGATGTGCAAGGTCGCTCGCTGACCGACCTGAGCGCAACCGCAAGACGCTCGCTGCTGGCGAAGTCGCTCTCCTACACGAGCCAGTACCGCGAGGTGCCGGGAAGTTGGCAGAAACTTACGGCGCTGGAGGATGTGCCGTTTCTACTGTCGGGGCATCAACCGGAAATGTTTCATCCGGGAGTGTGGTACAAGAACTTTGTGCTCGGTGCGCTGGCCAGGCGGCTGAATGGAGTTGGAATTCACCTGTTGATTGATAGCGATACTTGTCGCAGCGCATCGATTCGCGTGCCGACGGGATCGATCGGCGAGCCGCGCGTGCAGGCAGTGGCTTACGACGAGCCGATGGCAGAAATGCCGCATGAAGAGCGGATGATCCAAGACGCCGCGACGTTCAGCACGTTTGCGGAGCGGGCGTCGTCGCTCTTGCGGCCGCTCGTTGCGGAGCCGCTCGTGGCGGAGCTGTGGCCGCTCGTGATGGCACGCAACCCGGCACAGATAAACCTTGGCCTGCGATTGGCGCAGGGACGGCATGCGCTCGAAGAGACTTGGCGGAATGAAACGCTGGAATTGCCGCAGAGCGCCGTGTGCGAGTTGCCGGAGTTCGGCTGGTTCGTGGCTCATCTCTTGGCGAACTTGCCGCGATTCTGGGCGGCTTACAACGACGCGCTGGCCCACTATCGGCGGGCTCACCGAATTCGTGGACATGCTCAACCGGTGCCGGACTTAACGGTCTCCGATGGTTGGTTGGAAGCGCCCTTCTGGATCTGGTCGAAAGACGATCCACAACGACGGCCGCTGTTTGCCCGGCAGGTGGGTGATGAACTGCTGATTACGGATCGGCAGTCGGTCCATGTATCGCTTTCATTGAGTGATGATCGCGATGCGGCAGCGGCCACTGAACAACTGGCCGAATTACCTGCGCGCGGGATCAAGCTGCGAACGCGAGCGCTGACGACCACGTTGTTTGCCCGCGTGGTGCTAGGCGATTTGTTTTTGCACGGCATCGGCGGAGCCAAGTACGATCAGGTGACCGATCACATTGTGCGGCTATTCTTCGGATTCGAGCCACCGGAATTTGCGACGGTTTCGGCGACGCTGCGGTTGCCGATTTCATGCGATGCGATTGAGTGTGCCGAGATGGGACAATGGCAACAACAGTTGCGCGAACTCAAGTACCACCCTGAAAAGTTCGTCGCAGAAAACGGCGAGGGCACGCCGGCAGAACTGATTGCTAGAAAGCTGCGTTGGGTGCGCACCAGCAAAACGCCTGAGAACGCCCGCGAGAGGCATTTAGCAATCGTTGCGGCGAACGACGCGTTGCAGCCATTCCTGACGTTGCTGCGAGAACGAATCGAGCACGAGCAAGTCGACCAGCAACTACGCCGCCGCAGTGACGCGATCTTGCGGTCGCGGGAGTATTCTTTTTGTTTGTACCCGCGGCGGCACTTTTCGATGTTGTTGGAGGAGCCGCGGTTGTAGCTGTAGCGGGGCTGGGCTTGAAGCGGTTTGGTGAGGCGGCGCGGAATGGGACTGGTCGCTTAAGCGACCAGTCCGGGGCGTGCTGGGAGCGCGATCCGTGGGAGCGCGTGAGGTTATTTTTTGTTTAGGTGGCCCACGCTGGATTGGAAGTATTTCTGGCGGCGGTGGGCGACCTCGGATTCGGCGGACGATTGTAGCGACTGCAGGTCGCTCATGTTTGCGGTGCAGTAGCGACAGCCGATGGTTTCGATATGGAACTTGATGTAGTCGGCTTCTTCGTGCGGTAACACGCCGAGTAGATGACTGCCGAGTTGTTCGCGAGTGGGACAGCTTAGGCGGTGACGTCGCCAGATTTCGCCGAGTGAATGAACACCGGCGTCGCGCCGGCCGTTGACGGCCGCCAGGCGGCTTTGCAATTCTTCGCTGCTGCGGAGCGACTCTTCGATCGCAGTCATGCGCGCGGCCGGCAGAGCTTCGTCGAGGAAGGCTTCTAGTTCGGAGTTGGAGAAACCGGTTGACATGCTTTCTTTACTCACCACGACGACACGACGGACACGACGAGCAAGACAGGATAACGGGATCAGCAGGATAAACGGGATGAAAGAATCATAATCCTGTTCATCCTGCCGATCTCGTTATCCTATCGAGAAATTCTCTTTCGTCGTGCTCGTCGTGCTCGTCGTGGTTCTATTCTTGATAGAGCTCCGGGAACACATCGTCGCTGAGGCGTTGCTGCTTGACTAGTTTGCGGAGGCGGTCGAGGAAGTCGAACTTGAAGTTGGCTACTTGTTGTTCGGTGATGCCGAGTGCGATGGCGGCTTCTTTATTGGCGGCGCCACGAACGAAGAGCAGTTCCATGCACTTTACTTTTTGCCAGTCATCCTTTTCGCGCCAGTGGTTGATTTGCTCGGCCAGGCCTTGAGCGAGGGCATCTTCCTCTAGTTCGCGGCGTTCGCCGCTACGGGCGATGCTGCTGGCCGGGCGGGCGTTGCCGGCTAACTCCCAGGTGCCACCGGTACTGGCGGCGGTCGAGGAAAGCGGCAGAGCGGGGCGACGGCCTTCGCGGCGGAGGTAGTCGGTCAGCTTATGAGCCGCGATCGAGAACAGGTAGCTCTCGAGCGGACGACGAGTGTCGTAGTTTGGCAGACTTGTGAGGAAACCAATAAAAGTTTCTTGGACGACATCTTCACTCGAAGCGCGTCGGTGCAAACGACTATCGACGAACGATAGTAGTCGGCCTTCGTACTGCGCAATGAGAACGTTCCAGGCGTCGGGCTGGCCGGCGCGGATTTGTTCCACCAACAAGGTGTCTGGGTGGGGTGTGTTAGGCATGCACGAGACGGTTTAGAACATTTGGAGGGGATCAACCCACAGCAGCGTGGAGACTGCGATTATCGCTGCCGGCACGCCGATAAACAACCGCTTCGTATAGTAGCCTTTGGTCCAGGTGTCGATTTTCAGTAAGGCAAAGAGGACAGCGATCAGGCTGACGACCGTGCCGGCCCCGACTCCCGCAATGGCAAACCGCTCGCGGCGTTGGTAGGCATCCCAAAGCTGGCGAAGTTCGCTGTCGACGGCGCTGCTGAACTCCGTTTGCAGGTAGAGTTTCTTCATGGGGCCAAAGGAGCGTTGGACCGTGTCGAGGTACTCGCGCGGTTCGCTGCCCTCATCTTTTGCAACGAGGACGCGACGCACGTAATCGGCTCCAATGCCCATGTTGGCGAGTACGCGGATTCGCCAGTCCGTCCAATACGGCTCGCCGTTGAAGAAGGCGACCTGCCGATCTTCGCCGGCTTGCCGCACGTTCTTGAACGTGATCGAAGGGAGGGGCGCGTCGGCGAACGGCTTTTCCGTCAATTGCTGCATGCGCTGGTACGCTTTGAGCAGCAGGAAGACGTCGGCCGCCTGGTAGCATTCGTCGACCGACTCGTATAAATCGGTCGCGACGACTTCGCGGCGCGTGCCGCCGGTGCGCTTTGGTGGTTCGTCGACCCAAGCGGGGCGGGGCAGTGGCTTATCTGGATCGGCCTCGGCGATCATGTCGGGCTGGGTGGAAGCAGCGACATCTTTCTTCACCGATTTAGCCGAAGTTGGCTCGGACTGCTTGGTTTCTGTACGCGCTGGCAACTGACCGGCTTCCTTGCCAGGTTGTGCAGTGGCTGCGGCTACTTTTCTCACGTCCACGGCTACCACTTTCGCCGCAGGTTTCTCATTGGCGGCAGCCTTCTTGTCGGCCTTGGCCGCGGGATTGGATTGGGCGATTGGGTCGGCCGCAGCGGGAGCGGCTGGCGGAAGTGGAATGCGAGGCGCGTCGAACTGGTCGATTTCGGCGCGAATGTCTGCTTGCGTTTTTGCAATCTGTTTCTGCTGCGCGAGCATTGTTGCTTCGACATGCTTCTGTTGCGCCCTCAGCGTATCTTGTAAATGCTTCTGCTGAGCACGTCGAGTTTCCTCCAAGTGCTTCTGTTGCGCAAGGATCGAAACCGCTGATTGGGGACCAGCCAGGTACGAACGTCGAGTTTCCTCCAAGTGTTTCTGTTGCGCAAGGAGTGCTTTGCCGGCCCTTTCGGACTCCGAAATTCGAACCTTCTTAATATTGTGATTCTCGATACTTCGCGGCGGGTAGGTGCTTCGCGGCGGGGTGACGGTGTAAGTTCGCGTTGAGGAACGCTCGGTAAAAAAGAGGCCGAAGATACCGAAGATAATGACAATTGGAATGAAGGCCCAGCCGCGCCGAAACAAACGAGCAATAGTGGGCGATGAACCGTTGCGAGCCAGCATCGCCACCACGAACATGATCAGCACGATCAGGAACGGGAGCCGGAGCAGATAGTTCTTTGTAACTGTTGAGCCAATATCATGCGTACCGTGCGTAATCGTGTGGGAGCTTCCGCTCGCATCATCGATGTACTGCATGGTCGATGGCGGGTGAACGATGGCAGGTTCGCTTGCCCCTGCAACCTCAGATGGCGGGTAAACGAAGCGAGGGCTGCCAGACACGATTACTTCATCTGCGAACTGGACGTTGCTGTAGTGGGTGGTAGATCTGACAGAGATCATCCACAACAAGCCGCAGCCAAGGAGAGCGGCCAATGCAATGCCGACAGCAAGGACGCCGATCCGCCTGGTCGCGATCGCGGCGACGATCAATAGCAGCAACCCACCGCCACAACCAAACAGAAACAGCAAAAAGAAGATCGAAATAGCCATTACATCACCGCCTCTTCTGTGGCCGCGCTAACGGTCCTCCGCTGGCTGGGAGGCATCCAAGGGCTGGCCAGTTGAATCGAGAGTGAAATAATGACCGCGGCAAGCAACCCGATGGGTTGCGGGAACCACCAGAAGACATGGATCAACCAGGCGACGAATACGCAGCCGAGGAGGCTCCACAAACTCAGTCGCGAGTTGCGGGTGTACTCGGTTTGGCGCCACCAACGAGGAATGACAAACAAGAACGCGAAGTAGGAAACGTAAACCGCCACGGGCGGGTTGACGCCATTTCCGCTACGAGTCCATTTGAGCATTTCATGGCTCAACAACCCGCGGCCAACATCCATTGGCTCGCGCCAGCCAGCGACCCGAAGCATCAGGCCGTCGGCAATGCCCCAAGCGACGAGGCCGAGTGCCGCGCCAAGCAACATCATGGTGATGCGGAGCGGCACCTGGTCTTCGAGCTTGCCTTCGGCAAACTTGGACGGCACGAGGATCGCCCAGCTACCGAGCGTGGCCACGATCATGAGCCACACATACGTGGCCATGGCTTCGGACGTTCCTAAGTTGCTGAACAGCAGAGGCACGATGGACGAGGCAATGGCGGAAAAAACGGCGGCCATGAGCATCGACCCGAGCAATTCGGTGAGCTTTTCGCGGAATGGCTTGGCGACGAGTTGCTCGTTGACGCGATCGCGCCAGTCGGTGCGCGCGCGACGGCGTCGTTGAGCTTCTTCGAAGCGAGAGAGGCTGGTGGTGGCTTGTTTGACCGGGTTCCAGGCGGCGGTGTGCTGGTCGACTGGCGATGGAGTTTCGGGTTGAGGTGGGATCGGCGGCGCCGGGGGCGGAGGCGCGGCCGCTAAAGCGGCTACGCCGGTGTGGCGGTGGATGCCGGGGCGGATGACCAAGGCCCAGAAGGCGTAGTAGATCGAATAAACGATCGCACCTTGAACAACGTATGGAACTAAGCGACTGTCCCCAGATGTAAGCCAGCCAAAGAGCCAGAAGAGACCGATCGCGAGACCGACCTTCTGTCGTCCATTCAACCCCGGCATGCCATCGCCGTACCAGCGCCTTCTGAAGGCGAAAAATGCGGTACGAATCGCCTTGGCGATGGGTTCTTCGACCGAAAAATGATCGGCCACTTGCTCGCGGGCGTGGTTGAGTTCTTGGCGAATTTTCTCGGCGAAGTCGGCGGGCGAAGGCTGATGCGCACCGGCCTGGGGATTGTCGTTCTGTTGAGCTGGCGAAGCAACCGTTTGAGGTTGGTAGTCGGGCCGAGCGAATTCGGGCGTTGAGCCGCTACCGGGAAGCAGGGCAACTAGCTCGCCGACGTTCTTGATGCGAACATCCGGATCTTTGGCCAGGGCCCGCTTCACGATATTGCGATACGGTTCCTGGAGCACGCTCAGATCGGGCTCGGCGGTGAGATGCTTCATCAGCACTTCGCCAACACTTTCACCCTGGAACGGCACATGGCCAGTCAGCATCTCGAACAGGATGATGCCGAGGGCGTAGGTGTCGATCTCGCGGCCATAGCGGCCATTGGCGATTTCGGGCGCCATGTAGTGAACGGTGCCGACACTTTCGGTCTGGCCACTGCGACGGCTGCAGGAGATGAACTTCGCGAGGCCGTAGTCGCCGATTTTTACCGTGCCTTCGTCGGAGAAGATATTGCCCGGCTTGAGGTCGCGGTGGACGATGCCGTGGTCGTGGAGGTAGGCCACACCGGCGCACAGACCGCGCATCCAATACAGCACCTGCTCAATGGGGAGGCCGTTGGGGCTGCGATCGATGAGGTCTTCGAGCGACTCGCCGGAGACGTATTCCATGACGACCCACTGGTCGCCCAACTCG
>CAZJWY010000146.1:0-13452 GCA_964549545.1 uncultured Planctomycetaceae bacterium
GACCAACGAGTTGATGAGTCACAACGACTGGATCCCCACGCTGTGCGCCATCGCAGGCGAACCCGAGGTTGTGGGGAAACTGAAAGCTGGCTACACAGCCAACGGCATCAATTACAAGGTCCACCTTGATGGCTACGACCAGTCGAAATTCTTAACGTCCGTCGAAGGCACGGTCGGCAAGAATAACGGCGTGAAAAGCGCCCGCAGTAACTATTGGTATTCGAACGACGACGGTTTGCTCGTCAGCTATCGCAAAGGAGATTACAAGTACGTATTCTCGGAGCAACGCAAGCAGGGCACGATGGGCATTTGGGCTGAACCATTCACCACGCTCCGCCTGCAAAAGATATTCAACTTGATGCAGGACCCGTACGAGCGCGCGGATATCACGTCGAATACGTTTTGGGAATGGCAACTCTATCATGTTGGCTCGATGTACGGCGTGATGGATGATGTATTCAAGTTCGCCGAAACGTTTAAGCAATTCCCGCCACGTTCAACTCCGCCATCGTTCAACCCGGCAAACATCATGGAAGATACGCTAAGAAACATTAAAGCGAAGCAGAAACTCGAGCAGGCATTCCCCATGCTCCGGTCGGATGGAGAAAAGGTCGGCGAGCAATAGTTTAGTCAAGAGAACCGCGCCAGATCTAATTGTGCGGATGCGCGTTACTGAGCTACTCCAATCGGAATGGCGCGATTAAAATTAAAGAGGAGACATATGAGCCGTAGTCTGAGATTGCACCACTTGTTATTTGGCACTGCCGTTCTGTTTGGCGGCCTGACTGATATGGCACAGATATCTGCTGCGGACAAGCCTGGTACCGATCGCGTGTTGGCCATCGATGTGGTGCTTTTGCCTGATGCAAAGATGCTGGCTGCGGCCAAGGAGGCGAACGCCAAATTGCGGTCCAATTACCCGAAGGGCTACACGCTGGGCGCCGAGCAGGCTGCCCACATTTCGCTGCTCCATTGTTACGTGCGTGAGAAGGACCTGCCGAAGGTCGAAGCGGCCGTGACCAAAGTGGCGGAAAAAGAACGGCCACTCGATCAGGAACTGATGGCGACCGGATACGGGAGCGGGATGTGGGACGGATTGGCCATTACGTTTATCGATAACGAGAAGTCGCCTGAGCTCATGCGGCTGGGCGAAGAAATCGTCAAAGCGGTAGGGCCATACACCGTAAAGACCGGCACCAAGGAAGCGTTTCACAAGAGCCGCGAACTACCGACGATCGAGGACAAGATCGTCACGTACGTGGAAAAGTTCACGACGAACTCGGCCGGCAAAAACTATAATCCGCACGTCACGGTCGGCGTCGCGCATGAGGATTTTGTCAAGCAACTCAAAGCGGAGCCGTTCGAGAAGTTTCCCTTCAAGGCATCGCGTGTGGCGATCTATCAGCTTGGCAGCTTTGGTACGGCACAAAAGAAACTGTGGCAATGGCCTGCGAAGTAAGCGGTGGCTGAAATCAATGATCGCTGGAACCGCGCATGACGGCAATCGATCCCGATTTTGACGATCGAAGCTACTCCCACATGCTGACGCTCTTAAGCGTATCAGCCGCAATGGTGGGTGTTTGCCTCACTGCCGTCGGGCTCGTCAGCGTAATCGAAGCCCTCAGCAAAGTGGAAACGTGGGTCGACGATTTGCTGGCCATCGGCACGCTCGTGTTTTCGGTGGTCACTCTGTTGAGTTTCTTGGGAATCCGCACGCGAATTCGCCGCTGGAAACGATTCACATTTGTACTCGATATACTGTTTTGCATCGGCATCAGCACCATGGTAATCGCATCCCTACTGCTCACGTACTATGTCATCTAACGACTGCACGATCACGCAAAATCAGATTGGATAGGCCACCATGAAAAACTTCCATCGATCAACAATGATCGCCATGATTGTCACTCTGATCCTGGCTGCTCAATTCGCGCACGCGGCCAACGACCTGCTACCTTCCTGGAGCGATGGTGCGCATAAACAAGCGATCATCGACTTCATCGAGAAAGTGACCAAAGAAGGCAGCCCAGACTTCGTGCCTCCCGAGTTGCGGATTGCCACGTTCGACAACGACGGCACTCTCTGGTGCGAAAAGCCGATCTACATCCAAGCACAGTTTGCCTTCGACCGCATCAAAGAAATGGCCGAGCAGCATCCGGAATGGAAAGACAAAGACCCGTACAAGCTTGTTCTGGCAGGCGACCTGAAAGCCATTGCCGCGCAAGGCGAAAAACCCCTGCTCGAGTTACTAGCTTCCACACACACGGGCATGACGGTCAACGAGTTTCACAAAATGGTCCGCGAGTGGATGCACACAGCGCGACATCCGCGGTTTCATCGGCCCTATGATCAATGCATCTACCAACCGATGGTCGAGTTGCTCGAATATCTGCGAGCGAACGGTTTCAAAACATTTATTGTCTCGGGCGGCGGCGTGGAGTTCATGCGGCCGTGGGTCGAGAAGGCATACGGTATTCCGCCGCAACAAGTCATCGGCAGTAGCGGCGTCGTTAAATATGATTGGAACGACGGCAAGCCGAAACTGATGAAAGAGGCGAAGGTCGAGTTTATCGACGACGGTCCCGGCAAGCCGGTGGGCATCAATCGGTTCATCGGCCGGCACCCGATCTTTGCCTTTGGCAACTCCGACGGCGACCTCGAGATGCTGCAATGGACCACAAACGGCCCGGACACTGGCCCGCAACCGCGCCTCGGGCTGGTCGTTCACCACACCGACGCCGAGCGCGAATACGCGTACGATCGCGAGTCGGCCGTCGGCCGACTCGACAAGGCGCTCGACGCCGCACCGAAGGAAGGCTGGATCGTCGTCAGCATGAAAGACGACTGGAAGGTGATTTTCCCGCCTGAGAAGGGCCCGGAATGAATCTTCCCAAGATTCGGAGAGGCTCTTTACCGCGATCGCACACCATCAGAAACCAGCGAGCCGCCGGGTTTATCCCGGCGGATTCTCGACCAATCGGAAACAGTTAACCTACTCGAAGACAGCGGGGATAAACCCCGCCGCTCGCTGCTCTGCGATTCAATCCTATTTGTCGCTTCCGCCGTGTGTTGGATGAGGCGTGGCCGTGCATTCGCGCTAGCCCAGGCATACAATAGCCGTTTATGGATACTAAACTACGCATGGTCTGTGCCGTGCTGCTGATGATCGTCGCGCTCGGCGCATTTTCTGTAACATCGACCTACGGTGCAGAGACTGCCAAACGCCCTCCCAACTTCTTGATTTTCCTGGCGGACGACATGGGATTCTCCGATCCCGGTTGCTATGGCGGTGAGATCGAAACGCCGAACCTCGATGCGCTGGCCGCCAGCGGCGTCCGCTATACGCAGTTCTACAACACGGCCCGCTGCTGGCCCACGCGAGCCGCGCTACTGACCGGGTACTACGCTCAACAAGTAAACTTCGATACGCTCCCGAACGTGCCGAGTAGTCGGTCGCGGCAGAGACCGAGTTGGGCCCATCTTCTCTCGGAGTACCTGCGGCAACTTGGTTACCGTAACTATCACTCAGGCAAATGGCATCTCGATAGCCGGCCGCTCCAGCGTGGTTTCGATCGCTCCTACGCGCTGCTGGATTACGATCATAATTTCTCGCCCAAAAACCACACGCTAGATGATGAGTCGCTTCCGCCCGTAAAAGTCGGCGACGGCTACTACTCGGCCGTTGCGATTGCCGACCATGCGATTGATTTTCTCAAGCAGCACGAAGCGGAGCATAAAGACAAACCGTTCTTCGAGTTCGTCGCCTTCACCGTCCCTCACTTCCCACTGCAAGCGCCACCGGAAGATATCGCTCGGTACAAAGGGCGCTACGACGTTGGCTGGGACAAGATCCGAGCTGATCGCTGGGCGCGAATCGAAAAGCTGCTGCATCTACCAGGAACATTGTCAAAAATCGAGACGAACACGGGCACGCCCTATCTCTCCAAACCGGCCCAAGAGCGACTCGGGCCGGTCGAGGCGTGGAACGAAATGGCCTGGGAAGACGTGCCCGCCGACAAGCAGGCGTTCCAGGCACGGAAGATGGAAGTTCACGCCGCGATGGTCACCTGCATGGATCGCCAAATCGGCCGCGTCCTCGACCAATTGCATGCGATGAACGCCGATGAGAACACACTCGTGTTATTCTTTTCCGACAACGGCGCGAGCGCGGAAATCGCGATGCGCGGCGATATGCACGACGCCTCCGCACCACAAGGCTCGGCAGCCACGTTCCTGAGCCTCGGCCCCGGCTGGTCCAACGCCGCCAATACGCCGTTCCGCCGGCACAAAATCTGGGTGCATGAAGGGGGCATCGCCACGCCGCTCATCGCCCGTTGGCCGGCTGAAATCACCACGCTGGGCGAATTGCGTCGCGCCGTGGGTCACGTCATCGACCTCGCTCCCACCATCCTCAAGCTGGCCGGTGGCGCCTGGCCTACCGAGGCGGATGGCGTGAAAGTTCCGCCTCCACCCGGCCGAGATTTGTCTCCTACTTTCAAACAAGACATTGCGGTCGAGCGCGACTATCTGTGGTGGTTGCACGAACGCAACCGGGCGATTCGTCAGGGGGATTGGAAACTCGTCGAAGCACGGGGCGAGCAGTGGCAACTGTTCGATCTGGCCAAAGATCGAGCAGAAACCAACGACCTCATCCAAAAGAATCCGGAAAAGGCCAAAGAGCTGCTAGACCTCTGGCAAAAGCAACTAGAGCAATTCGAGCGCGACGCCAAGAATGGAACCGGCGAACAAACGCCGCCCAAGAAAAACCGGTTAAAAAAGAAACCGGCGGCTGCGACCTCTTAGGAACAGTCCAAGAATAACTTCGGCAGGTGGAATTCACCACAGAGGCACAGAGGACGCAGAGAAGATTTTTATCCGCAGATGAACGCAGATGGACGCAGATAAGACTTGAATAACGATGCCTTGAATTATCTGCGTTCATCTGCGGTTCCTTAAGTGTTTTCTCCGTGTCCTCCGTGTCTCCGTGGCTATTCTGAAATGAGAAAGTTATTGCTGAGCCGTTCCTTAAGGGAAACGTTGCCATCGGCATTGGCCAAGATTGGCTTTCGTTCTATAACACCGCATGGCCGAAAATCCCCAAAAACCGAACCGTCCCGCCGCCCCACGTCCCATTCCAACTCCCGCCGCGAAAATTGCCGCCGCCCCGTCTGAGCGGCTTCTCTCGCTCGACGCGCTTCGTGGGTTCGATATGTTTTGGATCATCGGCGGCGATAAGCTCGCGCTGGCGATCCTCGCGCTCATTCCCGCCGACAAGGCGCCTTGGGTCGAAAAGGTACAGCAACAGTTCACGCACGTGCGTTGGGAGGGTTTTCATGCCTACGACCTGATCATGCCGCTGTTCCTGTTCGTGGTCGGCGCGGCAATGCCGTTCAGCTTCGCCCGCCGGGCCGAACTCGGCCACTCAAACGGCCGCATGCTGCTCAAGCTGGTCCGCCGCAGCGTGGTCCTGTTTATCCTCGGCATGGCCGTGCAGGGGCATTTACTCGACTTCGACCTCAGCACACTTCACCCCTTTTCGAACACGCTTCAAGCCATTGCCGTCGGCTACCTGTTCGCCGGTATCTTCATGCTGTATCTGCCCGTGTGGGGGCAGATTTTGGTCGCTATTGTCTTGATGTTGCTCTACTGGTTGCTGTTGATGTTAATTCCCGTTCCAGTTGAAGGGCAGGAGGCTGTTCGTGGGCTACTCGAAGAGCGCAATAACATTGCATTTATCGTCGAGCAATGGGTGATGGGCCGGTTTATCGATGGCACCGATCCACCATACACGTGGGTGTTATCCAGCATCACGTTCACCGCAACCACGCTGCTCGGCGTGTTCGCGGGCTATGTCCTGCGCTCCACGTCGAAGTCGTATATGAAACTGATTTGGCTCATACTTCTTGGCGCAGCCTGTCTCGGCGCCGGTTGGGCTTGGGACTATTACTTGCACTTCACGATCGTCAAGCACATTTGGACCAGCTCGATGGTCCTCTGGGCGGCCGGCTGGAGTTACTTGCTGCTCGCATTGTTCTACCTCGTGATCGATCTCATCGGGCTGCGCAAAATCGCCTTCCCGCTGGTCGTGATTGGCATGAACGCGATCACCGCCTACGTGGCCTATCACCTCATCATTCCATTCGGCGACATCTCCAATAAACTCGTCGGCGGCTTGGCAAACCATTTAGGCCCAGCGGGCCCACTTTTAATCGCGCTGACAACCGTCACACTGGTCTGGCTGTTGCTGTACCACCTGTACCGTCACAAAGTATTCTTGCGCATCTGAGCCCGTAAATTGCTCGTGGATATTCAAGCCAAAAAGTCTTACCACGGAGACACGGAGGGCACGGAGAACGGGTCAAATGACCAAATCGCAATGACCAAGAAAGCGGCAGTTTATTTGGTCATTGGGACTTGGTGATTTTTTGCTTAGTCTTCTCCGTGCCCTCTGTGTCTCCGTGGTTAATCTTCCCGAACTACGAAAAACGCCATTTTTCAACCGGCTGCATGCACATTCGTCGTTACGTACAATGTCGTCATGGCAACCGCTTCTCTCGACGAAATCCGCGAACAGCTCGGCACGATTTATCAGGCCGAGTCGCGTCGCGTGTTCGCCACGCTGGTCCGCTTGCTCGGGGACTTCGATCTGGCCGAGGAGGCGCTGCACGACGCTTTTGCCTCGGCGATGAAGCAGTGGCCAGAAGAAGGCGTTCCAAACAATCCTCGCGCCTGGTTGGTGTCAGCAGGCCGTTTCCAAGCGATCGATACGCTCCGCCGCCGGGCTCGTTTCGATGCCTCTTTGACCGACATCGCGGAACGATTGGACCAAAGCTCGCGCAACTCCGCGCCGGCGCTTCGCGACGACATTGAAGACGATCGCCTGCGACTGATCTTCACCTGCTGCCACCCGGCAATCTCGTCCGACGCACAGGTCGCTCTCACACTGCGAGAAGTCTGCGATCTAACGACCGAAGCAATCGCCAGCGCGTTTTTGACGACTCCCTCGACGTTGGCTCAACGCATCGTTCGCGCGAAGGCGAAAATCCGCGACGCGGGCATTCCGTTCGATGTGCCTGCGACAGAAGACCTGCCCGACCGGATCGATTCGGTGCTACAGGTGATCTACCTGGTTTTTAACGAAGGCTATTCAGCCTCGTCCGGTGAATCGCTGACGCGCCCCGACTTGTCTGGCGAAGCAATTCGCCTCGGGCGTTTATTGGTCGAGCTGCTGCCCGAGGCCGAGGCGATAGGCCTGTTGGCGCTCATGCTGCTGCACGAGTCGCGTCGTTCTGCGAGAACAACGCCCACTGGTGAACTGATCCTGCTAGACGAACAAGACCGCTCTCTCTGGAATCAGCAGCAAATCGCCGAGGGGAAAGCTCTGGTGGCTCGCGCCCTGTCGTCCGGCCAGGTCGGTCCTTACACCGTGCAGGCCGCGATTTCGGCTGTCCACTCTGATGCTTCGACGGCGACCGCGACCAACTGGGGAGAAATCGTCAACCTGTACGACCTGCTGGCCCAGGCGACGCCCTCGCCCGTCGTCGATTTGAACCGGGCGGTAGCAGTGGCGATGCGCGATGGCCCGGCAATCGGCCTGTCGTTGATAGAGTCGATCCTCGCCCGCGGCGATTTGTCCGATTACCACCTGGCTCACGCAGCCCGGGCCGACATGCACCGCCGGCTCGGCCAGACTGCCGACGCTCGCAAAGCTTACCAGCAAGCACTGACGCTAGTCCAACAGGAGCCCGAACGCCGTTTTCTGGAGCAAAGACTGGCCGAATTGGCCTGAAAAAATTTTCTTGGGCGCTTGTCGAAATCTGGAACGGCAATCGACTACTTCATGTAAGCCAAGAAAAACATCAGATTCTAAAAAGGCAATTAAGGAGCGCGCTCATGCGGTTTATGGTCATCGTCAAAGCTACAAAAGAGTCTGAAGCGGGCCAGATGCCCAGCGAGAAACTCCTCACGGAGATGGGTAAGTTCAACGAAGAACTGGTCAACGCCGGCATCATGCTGGCCGGCGAAGGTCTGCAATCGAGCGCAAAGGGGGCTCGCGTTGAGTTCAAAGGCAACAAACGGACCGTCGTTGACGGCCCGTTCCCCGAAACCAAGGAACTGATCGCCGGCTATTGGATGTGGCAGTGCAAGTCGCTCGAGGAAGCGATCGAGTGGGTCAAGAAGTGCCCCCATCCGCACCCCGACGTCGACACCAACATCGAAATCCGGCAGGTGTTCGAAGCCGAAGACTTTGGCGTGGAATTCCCACCTGAAGCTCGCGAGCGGGAAGAACGACTTCGCGCCAAACTCGCTGCCAACAGTTAATCATTCAGCTACGACCAACACAACGCCACATCAACAGCGGAACATACCATGCAATCCATCACACCTTGCCTCTGGTTCGACAGCGAGGCCGAAGAGGCCGCCAATTTTTACGTTTCAATTTTCAAAAACTCCAAGATCACTCAGGTCCAGCGTTATGGCGAAGAGGGCAAGGAACTTCATGGCAAGCCGATCGGTTCGGTCATGGTCGCGGCGTTCGAGATCAACGGCCAACCGTTCACCGCGCTCAACGGCGGCCGGATGTTCAAGATCAGCGAAGCCGTTTCGTTCCAGGTGATGTGCGACTCGCAGGAAGAAGTCGATTACTACTGGGAAAAGCTGTCCGCAGGTGGCGATCCGGCAGCCCAACAATGCGGCTGGCTCAAAGACAAATTCGGCGTCTCCTGGCAGGTGATCCCCGTTGAGTTTTTGAAAATGATCAGTGGCCCAGACGCTCAAAAAACCTCGCGAACGATGCAAGCCATGTTCGGAATGAAGAAACTCGACCTGCCCGCACTGAAGAAGGCTTATGAAGGTTAAGGTCAATAACACAAACAACTAGCGAGCCGCCGGATTTATCCCGGCGGTTTTCCAGGCGAGAGCAAGAGAGTAGTTCCGTCAAAAGACAGCGGGGATAAACCCCGCCGCTCGCCGGTCGGTCACGATCTCCGCAACAAAATCACCAGCAACCCATCCCACCACAGGCCCATCATGATGCAACCAGAACCACAACCCGAACACCAATGGCTCCAACGTCTCATCGGCGAATGGACTTTCGAGCATGAGTGCTCCACAGGCCCCGATCAACCGCCGATGAAATCCACCGGCACCGAAAGCGTCCGCTCGCTCGGCGGCTTGTGGACCGTCGGGGAAGGGCAGGGCGAAATGCCTGACGGCACGATGGGCACGACGATCATGTCGCTTGGCTACGACCCGCAGACCAAGCGTTTCGTCGGCACGTTCATCGGCTCGATGATGACGCATCTCTGGATTTACAACGGCGCGCTCGATGCCGCAGGCAAAGTTCTTACGCTCGACACCGAAGGCCCCGATTTCAGCGGCGGCCCGGGTCTGGTTCCTTACCAAGACATCATCGAATTCGTCGACAACAATCATCGCACGCTCACCTCGCGCCTTCGCGGTCCCGATGGGCAGTGGAACACCTTCATGACGGCCCACTACCACAAAAAGTAATCGCGACCGCAATTCGCTCGCGCCATAGAAAGCCACCACCATGCGATACATGCTGCTCATCTACCTCACTGAAGACGCCATTACCGAAGCCGAGCGGCAGAAGTGCTACGTCGAGTCGACTGAACTGACCCACGAGCTCAACTCCCGCGGCCAGTTCATTAGCGCGAGTCCGCTGCAACCAGTCGCCACGGCCACGAGCGTGCGCATCCGTGAGGAGAAGCGTCAGGTAACCGATGGCCCCTTCGCCGAAACTCGCGAACACCTCGGCGGCTACTTCATGGTCGACGCCAAAGACCTGAACGAAGCCATCTCGATCGCCAGCCGCATCCCGGCCGCTCGCTTCGGCACGGTCGAAGTGCGGCCCGTCGTCGAGCTTCCTAACTTACCGGAAGTAAAGTAGTAGCCGAATTCGCAAGAGTTCGGACACGCGACAGAAAGCAACGAAGTAGTTAGCCACGAAAAACACAAAAAGACACGAAAAATCCATGAGAACGATGCAATTCATAAAGGAGTGTAAGCTGCTTTGTTTTTGTGTTTTTTGTGCTTTTCGTGGCTAAACAATTGTACGACGAAACTAACCGATCCACTGCCACTTATCAGGAGAACTACCATGGCAATCGAACCCTATCTCAACTTTGACGGCCGCTGCGAAGAAGCCATCGAGTTTTACAAGAAGGCCCTGGGAGCCGAAGTAGTAATGCTCATGCGGTTCGGCGAGAGCCCGGACCCATGTCCGCCCAGCACGATGGCCCCTGGCTCTGAAAACAAGGTGATGCACGCCAGTCTCAACATTGGCGGATCAACTGTCATGGCGTCCGATGGCTACTGCCAAGGCAAAGCGAATTTCAATGGCATTACCTTGTCGCTTTCGATCAAAGACGATGCGGCCGCGGACAAAGCCTTCAACGCCCTGGCCGAAGGTGGCCAAATCCACATGCCTCTCGGCAAGACATTCTTCTCGCCGCGATTCGGCATGGTAGCCGACAAGTTCGGCGTCCCTTGGATGGTCATCGTGCCGCAGAAATAATGATATAGTGTCCGCAGATGACGCAGATGAAACGCAGATAAGAAAGACAAGAAAGGGCCAACATTAATCGTAAAGCGAAAAACACACGCCGCTATTTCAATCTGCGTCCATCTGCGTTCATCTGCGGATAAATGAATTGCCCCCAGTGCCTTACCAAAGCTAGAAAGCCAAACCATGCTCACGAAAATCCTGATCGGCGTCGCAGTCGTCATCGCACTGTTACTAATCCTCATCGTGACGCGACCCTCCGAGTTCCGCGTTTCCCGCTCGGCCGATATGGCCGCTACGCCGGCTGCCGTCTTCGCGCAATTGAACGACTTCCACAAATGGGACTCCTGGTCGCCGTGGGCCAAGATGGACCCGAATTGCAAGAACTCGTTCGAGGGCCCCACGAGTGGCGAAGGGGCGAAGTTCGCTTGGGACGGCAACAGCGACGTTGGCGCCGGCAACATGACGATCACCGAAAGCGTACCGAACGACCATGTACGCATTCGCCTGGAGTTCGTTCGCCCGTTCGCCGGCGTCAGCGATACGCTCTTCACGATCAAGCCTGCCGGCGACAAGACGAATGTCACCTGGACGATGTCAGGCAAAAACAACTTCATCGGCAAGGCGATCAGCCTTGTGATGGATTGCGAAAAAATGATCGGCCCGCAGTTTGAAAAAGGCCTCGCCAGTATGGAGGCCGCTGCCGCGACCGAGTCGAAGCCAAACAACGCGCCGGAAAACCCCGCCACCGGATTGAGAGAAAAAATGACAACGGTTGCAGCAGAGAATGAAATCATCAGCGAACGCGTGCTCAGCGCCCCGCCCGAGCAAATCTTCGCCGCCTATCGCGATCCTGAGCGCCTCGCGCGGTGGTGGGGCCCTAATGGCTTCAGCGCGACGTTTCACGAGTTCGACTTCCGTCCCGGTGGCCAGTGGAAATTCACACTCCATGGCCCCGACGGCACCGACTACCCTAACGAAAGCGAATTCGTCGAGATCGTCGAGCCGACGCGAGTCGTGCTAATTCACCTGAGGCCCATGCATCGCTTCGTGATGACGATGACCTTTACTCCGGAGGCCGCCGGCACACGCGTCGTGTGGCGAATGCAATTCGAAACGGCCGAAGAAGTCGCCAGGATCAAGCCGTTTATCCTCGATGCAAACCAACAGAACTTCGATCGGTTGGCTGCCGAGCTGGCCGATCGGTAGTAAACTCGTATGCCTACATTTTCAAAATGACAAACTTCGAGGACAGTGATATGCCGACGCCAGAAGCAAACCTTACCCCTCCTTGGATGATTTGGACGGGCCGTGTGATCAGCGCGCTACCGGTGCTGATGCTGACCATGAGCGGCCTCATGAAGTTCAACTTACCGGAAGATGCGATCAAGCAGATGACGGCGCACGGATGGGATCCGAAAATTGTGCCGGCGCTCGCCATCGTCGAGCTCGGGGCGACGTTGCTCTACATCATCCCGCAAACTGCCGTCCTGGGCGCCATCCTGTTGACCGGGTATTTGGGAGGCGCTATTTGTACTCATGTAAACTATGCCGAGTACTCACATATATGGATTCCGCTGGGCCTGGGTGTGCTCGTCTGGCTTGGGCTGTACTTCCGCGATCACCGCGTCCGCAGTCTTGCGCCAATACGAAGTCTTAATAACTAGGCCTCGTTTTGCTCTGTTGAAAACATAGCCCGACCATTCTGGCCGGCCGATAGCGAACCACCGACCCAAGATGGGTCGGCTATAGATTCAAATATCCAACAAATCAAAACCGTTTGTGACAACTCGAGTTGAGATATTCACGCATGAGTAGCATCCGCCTCCTCGTCGGCACAAAAAAAGGCGCCTTCATCCTCACTTCCGATGGCAAGCGTCAGAAGTGGGACGTCAGCGGCCCTCATTTCGCCGGCTGGGAAATGTATCACCTCAAAGGTTCGCCCGTCGATCCAAACCGCATCTATGCTTCGCAAACCAGCGGCTGGTTCGGCCAGATCATTCAGCGCTCCGACGATGGTGGCAAAACCTGGTTTCAACCCGGTACGCCTCCAGGCCAAGAGGCCAAGTCGCCCGAAGGTTTTCCGATAGGCGAGAGCAACAAGTTCGTCTACGACACCGAGCCGCCGACCGGTAAGCCGCTGACGACACATCAGTGGTATGATGGCACACAACATCCGTGGGAATTCAAACGGGTCTGGCACCTGGAGCCGTCGTACACCGATCCCGATGTCGTTTACGCCGGCGTCGAAGATGCGGCCCTGTTCAAGTCCACCGATGGCGGCAACACGTGGCACGAACTCGCCGGTCTACGCGGCCACGGCACCGGTCCTCAATGGATGCCCGGCGCCGGCGGCATGGGACTTCACACGATCATCCTCGATCCGAACAATCCTAATCGTATGTTCATCGCCATCTCGGCTGCCGGCGCGTTCCGCACTGACGACGCCGGCAAAACCTGGACGCCCATCAACCGTGGCCTCCGCTCAGAGTACATTCCCGACCCCAACGCCGAGGTTGGCCACTGCGTCCATCGCATCGCGATGCACTCGTCGCGTCCCGATGTCCTGTACATGCAAAAGCATTGGGACGTCCTGCGAACCGACGACACCGGTGGCCAATGGACCGAAGTCAGCGGCGATCTACCGAGCGATTTCGGTTTCCCGATCGAAGTCCATGCCCATGAGCCGGAAACCGTCTACGTGGTCCCAATCACGAGCGACAGTCTACACTACCCGCCCGAAGGCAAGCTCCGCGTCTATCGCAGCCGAGTCGGCGGCAACGATTGGGAGCCACTCACCACAGGCCTCCCGCAGGAGCACTGCTACGTCAACATCCTTCGCGATGCGATGTCATCGGACACACTCGACCCTTGCGGCATCTACTTCGGCACCACCGGCCGAGCAGTAGACCTGTCCGCCGGTG
>CAZJWY010000147.1:0-13318 GCA_964549545.1 uncultured Planctomycetaceae bacterium
CGGGTGTGGCGTTCATCGTCGATAAGAGTGTCGACGATCGTTACAAAGAAGCGGCTCGCTACATCGTCAAGACGATTCAGGTCGAGAAGGACCTGTCCGAGCAGAAGAACTAAGTTGCGAAGCCAGTTAGCAAGTAACAACTAGCAGAATGAACTGCATCGTCAGCAGTTGAGCTTATTTCGTACGCGGTAATCGTGGCGGCCCGCGGAACCATTCATCGGTTCCGCGGGACCGCTTAATTTACCGCCAAAGGACACCGCGAATCACGCCGTGTTGACCGGTTGGACGTCAAGCACATGAGCGACGACAAGCAGCCCCAGCAACGTTCCCAGGCGGATGCCGAGCTCGAACGGGAAATCCGCGAGGGGCGCAAATTCACCCTGGAGGAAGCCATCGCGCGGATGGTTGGACCGGGCGCAATGAAAGGCGAGTCGCCGGTCACGCGCATGCAACAGGCGGAGATTGAGATCGGGTCTTGGCTAAGAAGCCACCTGAAGGACGCCGGGGGCGCGTTAGAAGTCGTGCTTCACCGTCGCGTCAAAGGAAGTGAACTGCTGCTCAATAACTTCGATGAACCACTGGTCGTCTTGGCAAGCTACTGCCAACAAGTTCTCGACTCGAACTATCTCTTGAAAGAAGTTGTTCGCGAAGCTGACATCGAATGGGGACGTGTGATGGTCGAGCGGCCCCACTTCGAAAAGGAGGGAGTACCGCCTCACCCAGACGACTGCTATACGGTCGAGTCGGTCCGCCGCGCTTTGTCCGAGCTTATCGAGCAACTGAACGCTGGCCGAGAGTAGCATCTTCCGAGTTGGTCATGTTGACTATGACGTCTGTTGTCACTTTGAAGCTGGTGCAGGAAAGCAAGATTTGCGATCTGTTGCCCAATAACGCGTCGGCCAAGCGATTCGAGGCGAGCGGCGTCTTGGCGAAGGGGGCAGATTATTTCGTTGTGTTTGACGACCACACAGCCCTCGCCAGAATTACAAACGACCTCCGCAAGAACAATTCTAACGTCCTGATCGGAACGGCCCCGCTCAAAGGTGGATACGAGGGGATTGCCTACAACGCGGAAAAACATCGCTATTATTTGTTGGTGGAATCGCTCCAGCGAGACAACGATAAGCACAGAGCTGAAATCGTCGAGTACAGCGACGCTTTCAAATACTTAAAGTCCCGTCCGCTGGACTTCGTCTTCAAGAGTTGCAACAAGGGATTTGAAGCACTGGCGCACGTACGCCGAAACGGCCAAGACTACGCGCTGAATCTTTGTGAAGGCAACAAATGCCAAAGTGGTCGCAAGGGTCGGCAGCCGGGCGATGGACGTGTTCAACTGTTCGAAAAAGCGAAGAAGCGCTGGTCGCACGTCGGGACCGTCAAGCTACCCCAGTCAGTGGCATTTGTAGACTACTCCGGCATGAGCCTCGACAACGGTCGCGTCGCTATCGTGTCGCAAGAAAACTCGATGCTCTGGATCGGGACATTCGAAAAATCGACGTGGAATTGGCGCGATGAGGGCCAGTTGTACGAGTTTCCCCGGACACCTAGTGGAGAGATATTGTATGGCAACGTCGAAGGCGTTTCATGGATAACGCCAAACCGAATCGTGATCGTTTCGGACCGACGCAAGAGCGATCAACCCAAGCACTTCACAGACAAGGATCAGTCGATTCATGTCTTTGACATTCCCGGTTAGTCGGCAGCTTGTTTCGATTCAATTTAGTATGTCCCAGCTCATAGAAAAACTCGCGGCACGCGATACGTAGGATCGCAAGTGTGGCTTATCTCGCCACGATCGTGATGCAACCAAAGGGCGTACCGGAATGGATGATAGACCGCTTCTCGCTGCCGTTCGCCGTGATCTGCGGCAATCGTGGAAAGCACTTGTCCTGACAGACATTACTTATAAACTCATCGCATTTGTGGTGCTCACGCCGGCGATTGGAATCCTGTTTAGGGTATTGATTGCCACCTCGGGTAATTCAATTCTCACGGATCAAGATATCCTCTTCTTCTTCCTCGGACCGGTAGGGTGGATTTGCTCGGTAGCCGTCGGCGCGCTGTGGCTCTCCATCATCGCTCTGGAACAGGCCGCACTCCTTGGAATCGTGGGAGCGGCGAGTTTTCAAAAGCGAATGGGAGTCGTGCCGGCATTGCGATTTGCAGCAGCCAATGGTCGCTCGGTAGTTATGGTCGCGGCGCGGCTGATTGTCTGCACGCTGCTGGTAATGGCGCCTTTCTTGTTATTGGCCGGACTGACTTACCGCCAACTTCTCACAAAATTTGACATCAACTACTACCTCAAGGAATGGCCAGGGGAGTTTCGGCTTGCTGTGGCGCTTGGCGCCGTGATCGCCGTGGCGCTTGTCTCCGTGCTGCTATGGCTGGCGGCAAGCTGGTTTTTTGCGTTGCCTCTGGTGTTGTTCGAGGGCGTCGGCCATTCCAATGCGCTGCGAGTCAGCCGCGAAAGAACAACAGGGCATCGTCGCAGGCTGCTGCTATGGATCGGCGTCTGGGCTCTGGCAACGGTCATTGTGTCGACGCTGGCGACCGCTTTGATTCTCTTTCTTGGGCGATTGTGCGTGCCCCATGCGACAGGTTCGTTGTGGCTTCTGATGGCCGCGGTTGGGAGCACGCTCGTTTTGTGGGTAGCAGTCGGTCTGGCTGTAAATCTGGTGAGCACGATCGTCTTTGCTGTAATGCTGTTCCATCTCTATCGGCAATTCGGTAGCCGCGGAAATCTCGATCTTTCGCGGTTGAATCTGGCGGATGACGTAACGGACGAAGCTGGCCTGTTATTGACCCGCAAGAGACTTTTGGGCGTTGCCGCTGCGAGTGTAGTCCTTGCCCTTGGAATTGGCTTTGTCTCGATCCGGAGCGTTCACTTGGAAGACAAAGCAGTGATCATGGCCCATCGCGGGGCATCGAGCGTGGCCCCCGAAAACACTTTGGCCGCAGTCAAGCAGGCGATCGAGGATCGCTCCGATTGGGTCGAAATCGACGTTCAAGAGACGGCCGACGGCGAAGTTGTCGTGATGCACGACAGCGACTTCATGAAACAGGGCGGCGTCGACTTGAAGATTTGGAATGCCAGAAGGGCCGATTTGGCCAAGATCGACATAGGCAGTTGGTTCGGTCCAACGTTCAAGGACGAACGGGTCCCGACACTGAAGGATGTGCTGACGGTGTGCAAAGGAAGAATTGGCGTTAACATCGAGCTAAAATACTACGGTCACGACGATCAGCTCGAACAGCGCGTGGTCGAGATTGTTGAAGCACTCGAAATGGCTCCAAATGTCGTTGTTATGTCGCTAGAGGCCGAAGCGGTGAAGAAAATGAAGTCGCTTCGGCCAGACTGGAAGGTGGGGCAGTTGATGTCGGTTTCCGCCGGTGGCCTGCAAGACTCCAATGCCGACTTTGTGGCCGTGAACGCATCTTTCGCCGACCGCAGTTTCGTCCGATCGGCACATGATGCAGGCAAGAAAGTCTATGTGTGGACGGTCAACGATGCACCAACCATGTCGGCGATGATGAGTCGCGGCATCGATGGGCTGATTACCGATAAGCCAGCCTTAGTCCGGTCGGTGCTTGAGCTGCGATCCAAATTAAGCCCTGCAGAACGGGTTCTCTTGGAACTGGCTGGGATGCTGGGTGTTACTCCGGAGATTCGCGAGCTTTGACAATACAAACCGTGCCTTCGTATCGAGCGATGTTGTCGGATATTGGTTGGGACGATTTAGTGACTATTGGAAGATCCTCTAAACGACAATTCGCGTCTTCGACCTGAAAGAGAACGGTTAACAATGCGCATTGGCAACCGTCTGGTCGGCCTTGGTTTAACCGCGCTAGGCGTCACCGGGATTGTTATTTGCCTGGTGGGAATCGTGAGCGCTTGGTTTGTTGCTTCTCGTTTGCATCGTGTCAACTCCAGGTTATTCCACCAGGTCAACGAACTGGTATCTCAAGTCGACCGCCGCGCGGAACAAGCTCGAGATGCGGTCGCTGACACGCGTGATTTGGTCGACGAATTGAAGCAGACGTTGCGTGCCTCGGCGACGGACTTGGTGGCCGAGCGCGTGGCCTCTCTGCCTGAGATCGACAGTCTCGAACGACGGCTCGCATCGGCGATGGAGCGTGCCGATGGTCTGGTGCAGCTATCGACCTCGACAGTCGAACTGGTTGAGCAGTTGGTCGTCACCCTCAATGCTTTGGCGGCAGAGAGTAGTGTGGATTTGAGCGACTCTCCTGATTTGGCGGCATCCATCCAATCGACGCGCGAGTCGCTGGCTAATGCCGCGGAACGCCTCTCCGATGTTCAGCATCGCCTGACCCAGATTCGCCAAAAGCGGGACGTGGCCGACAATCTCGAGCAGATCATGAAGCTCTCACTCGGGATCGTCGCGAAGCTGGATGTCGTGCAAGAGCGGATCGCCACATTCCGCGGTCGTCTCGAGGAAACGAAAGTTCGACTCAGCCAACGACAGAGCAGGCTACAGGCATGGATTTTCGGCGGCCAGTGTCTAATCCTGCTGTTGATCGCCTGGGCAGGTGCGGGCCAGTACTGCCTGCTGGTCCACGGCTGGCGAATGCTGAGGCCGCCCTGCGTCGGGTATGGCCCCACTTCCGAGTCATTTCCGGCACGCTGAAAAACACCCTTACCGGCAAGATTCAATCGCTGGAAGGAATGGCGGACAAGAAAAGCCAGCGAGCGGCCTGGTGCGTGGTCAATCAAGAGCGTCCCGTCATGGAGACTGGGCTCTCGAACCTCACGCAAGATACGTCCCCGGCGCTAATTCATTTTGCTGACGGTCAGACGCAGCAGTGGCTCATGGTGCGAATGCCAGAGCCGAAACAGTAGACGACCTTCAATTCCTTTCAGCAGTTGCGGATCTATTGATAGAACCATGTGATTTCGTAGGTATAGCCGGCCTCAACCGACAGCAGCTTGAATGCGAGAATCGTATAGTCGGCGGCCAAGTATTCGGTCACGACCTTCACATCTTCCGTGGTTTCTGGCTTGCCCGTCTGGTAGCGAATCAACTGGTAGGTCCGGTACTGTCTTCCTTGAGGTAGGAGTAGCCAGCGAGTCAGCTCCACCGTTTCCGCCTCAACCTCGAACGAGAGAGTGGCGGAGCCGGACCCTTTTCGCAGGAATGTTCCGGGCGAGATATGTTCGTAAATAATATCTACGGCGTCGCCGGCAGGCACTTTCTGGAAGCTGGCGCCCACTTCCCAGTGAACCAGTTTTTCGCCTGGACGTGAACCTTCCATGGGCCGCGAATACAGCTTCGGGTTTAGCTGCTGTGGCGGAAAACGAATTTGAGTCTCGGGACTGAAGGCCAAAACGCTGACACGAAAGTCGTTCTTGGTCGCATTATCAAGTTGCTTTTCAATCTTCAATCGTCGGTAGCCATAGATGAATGATTTAGAATCGCGAGCGTCGTCGGTCGTCTCCCGCCAATTCCGCAAGTCGATCATGCGCAAGTCTTGCAGGATCAGGAAGCCGGTAAGGTTTGGCTTATCGTCGGCGGGCAGTTGCTCGACGTTTTTCTCTCCGACCCACGGCGCCACCGGTCCGTCCATCAACCGGGTCATTTGCTCCACGTCGCGGCTCCCCTGCGCAAGCGACTCGACGATTTGGTTGATTCGCCGTGATCGTTCATAAGACTTGACCAGGATGTAAGGCAACAAAACAAGGATTGGGATCATGATCGGTACGTACACATACGACACCCAATCGCGATAATCCAATAACGTCCGCCAGATGCGGCGAACTGCCGAGGCATGCAGTGTGCGAGCCTCTTGGGTCACGGGCGTCGGATCTCGCCGAGCCGGGAGCGCATTCGCCGCCTCAGTGGCGACAGACATCTTTGCGCTGTGCTCCCCAATCGGGTCCCACGGTGGATTTACAGGCAAATCGTTCCCAAACATTTCAGGATGCGCAAGACAAGTTTTGCGGCCGACACAGTATCCCTGCCGAATCAGGCTGCTGATCTCGACGTCGGAAAACCGATCGAGATCGGTACGAATACTCGGTAACTGCCGCTGCACTTCGAGGTGCAACGCGGTTGAATCCTGCTGCGGATTAACGAAGTCGGTAATCCGGGCGAAGAAAAACCCGGGAGTGTCCTTAAACGTTTCATTCTCCAACTGCCAGACGCGATCCATAAGAATGTCGCTGGCGCGCATGGCAGTGCGAACGATTCCACCAGTTCGCACATTGCTGCGGATTTCGAACGGTTTACCCACATCGCTGACAAGCACGCCATCCCACGAAGACTCGTTTGTTTCGGACAACTTCGAGAAATAACGAAACATGCGAACACCGAGGTTGTCGAAGACGCCGCCGTCGGTGTACGCCTGTCGCCCGAATTCTCCGCTTCTGGCGCCAACATCGGCTCCGGTCAACTCCATGGGAGGAAAGAATCCGGGAAACGCGGACGAGGCAGCCACGGCCATCGGCACCGTGGCCAGACTGATAGGAAGCTGATCGATTCGAAAGGATTGTCCAGGTTCGCGACGGATCATCCACAAGCCGTCGCGATTGAACGAACAAAGTTGCCCTTCGCTGATATTGGTCGCGAGAATGTGCAGACGCGGGTGTTCCGGCAATTGGAACAAACTAGTGTCGCCGTAAAGGTACTTCTTGTAGTGGTACTCGAGAAGGCCGACGCGCGTAAGCTTGCGGTTCGACAGTCCCAGCAGACGGCGCGGCCAGTGCAGCGGAAGCCCCAGGCCATATCGCCGGAGAATTCGGTTGCGCACATCGAGGCGAACGAAGGAAAGCAATTCGGCAGCGGCAGTATCAAAATCGCTGTCCGAACCGTTGTAGCGATCCCAATTCAGGCAAAGATGGGCAGCGATAATACTTCCGCCCGACACGGCCGTGATGTGCGAAACGTTCGGCAGGATTCTGGCATCGTGAAGAAAGCGGACCATGCCGAGGTGGTACAAAGTCGCTCGAAATCCACCACCGGAAAGTGCGAGTCCAATCTTCATAGCTGCTTGTGCACCGTAGAGCAATCCGACCGCCAGCCCTGGCCCGAGTGGTATCTAACTCGATTGGTCGAGGATTGCACCACGGGCTGTGGAGTATCGAGCGACCTAATCGCCGAACACAGCCTTCAGTTTAATTGGCCGGGGCCGGGAATACACAAAGTTTTACCGGATTCGGAACAAGCTCTGAGCCTGGCTTTTGAGCACATTTTGTTCTTTGATGCACGGATAAGCCGGAAAAATGCTTCGATCGGACCGATCGATCGCGGCTAGTATTCGGCTATACAGCTCGCGGCGAAGCTCCAGAAAGCGCGGAAGTTGCTGACAGTGTTTTCGTATCGTGTAGCAACAAGGCGGAAGTGCTTGACGTGATACGCCTGAGCAATCAATCGGAGGAAGCTGTCGCAAACGTAACCGTTGCCCGCCCCGACTGCCTGAAATTCGAGTTCGTTAAGGCCTCCTTGATCAACAACTACTTTCTCACTTCTCCTTTTCCAAATCTATCCAGAATTTGTTAACGCGACATAAATGCAGTGTCGGCTCTATGGTTGCGTCCGCACTGCCTTGGCGACGTTGCCTGCATAGTCGACAAACACCATCTCTGTTGGAGACAGAGTGCGAATTGTGAAGGGGAAGCATTTATAGATACGATCGGCGTGAACTGCCGAAGTACATTGAAGTACAACCTGTCCGTTCTTCAGTTTCCACGTCCCACTCGACAAAGGCAGTTTTTTGAAAACCTTCTGGAACGTGCTCGTCTCGATTGACTCGCGATAGGTCGTATAGAAGCCGTTTTTGTCCAAGGTAATGAAGAAGGCGCCATACGCGTCGTTGATCTTCCAGGTCCCCGGCAGCATCTTGCCAACTTCGGCGTCCGTGAGCGGTTTTGTGATTGCCTGGACGGGAGCTGGGTTGACAGGCGGTGCGGGGACGACAACTGGTGCAGGGGCGGCCGGCGGTGCCGGCGCGACAGGTGGGGCAGGCAAGTTCAATACAGACGTGGACGGAGTAGCCGTTGCGGTTGTGATCGGCGGGGCCGGTTTAGAATCGGCTCGCACCAAGACCATCATCAGGCGCCGTGAACCTTCCCGAGCCGAAAAGTCATCGGGACGTGGTGTTTCGCCGGCGGGAGAGAGGCAAACGACTAACCGACCATCGACAAAACGGTAGATGCCGTGCCCCGAGATTGTACTACCGTCCAAGACATTCATTTGCTTGGGAAAGCTGGTCCCGTCAATCGAAAACACCCGGGCGCGCCGCTGACCGTCTTTCGGCGACGTAAAGAAGATCGTATTGTCCACGAACTCCATCCGCCCTCCGGATGGTAGCCAGCCAGGAATTGCCTCAGAGGGAATGGCTCGACCATTGTCTACCAGTTCTATTACCTGCCAATAACCGCGCAATTCCTTGTAGCCTTGCTCCTGAGCAACGGCAGCCGTCCAGGCGACACAGCAAATAGCAACACTCCATATGCCGATTTTAATTGGTTGTCGATCCATTTAGAGAGCCTGCCTTCCTTTTCGTTTGCTCAACTCATTTTTGAACCAATCGACGATTAGATTGGGGACGCGGGTACAAATTCTGGGTGATTGGGGTGGTTCAGTCAACAGAGGTTTGTTTGGCAAGTTATGCCGGAGTTACCACGAGGACAGTCGCTGGCTAGTGATCGGGCTTAAGCAGCCTTTTGAGACGATCTATAGTTGCCCAGTAACCGGTCGTCGACACCGACAGTTACCGCCTCCAACTTCGGCAAGTTTCGCCGAGCATCTCTTAGCAGCGTAAGAATGTTGGCAATCACCTGGTCGCCCTTGATTCGTCCTTCGCAAATGTCCTCGATCAAATCCTGTCGCAGTTTCAGGAGGCGGCAGTCCAGGTCCCTCGCGAGCTCGTTCGAGTGAGCTGCCGTTCCCGAATCGACGTTTTCGTAGAGGCCAGCCAACTCCAGTTTTCTAATCGCGGCAAAGTACTGAGCCGGCGTCCGAGTCTTTTTTCGTCGTAACAAACTATAAAGTGACAAAGCTCCAGCACTAAATGCTCCGAAAATACTCAGGCCCTTGCTGAACCACTCCATCGCTTTATTGATAACAAGCAACGGCTTATCTCGATCGAGATAGGCGAGGGCACCGGCATGGATCGCATAGGGAGTAGCGACCTCGCGAGGAGATTTCGGTTGAAGCCGGTGGGTTAACTGGCTTTCAAATAGCGTCTTCATTAACCGCTGTACTGCCCGAGCGTCAGCCTGCTTATGAGCGACAATCAGCAATCGGGAACCGACCGTCTCGCAGTCTTCGACCGGATAACCTCGCGTCGTAAAATAGCTGTTCATTGGAATCACGGTTCGTTCGAGGTATTCGCGTTGAAGGATGATTGTCCCGGCATGGCCGTCCTGCAAATTGTCCGACAGGTAGGCTCGCGCCGCGGGTATTGATACGATCCGGTAATCAGCGGCACCTATAATATGCTGGACTACCTGGGAGGGCATAAAGCCAAGCACCAGCAGACAGTCTGGCAACTCCGCAATCAACTTGTCTTTTTCCGCACCATTCGCACGCAAGATTGCTTTGCACTTGTCCATCAACTCCGATTTGCCTAACTCGGAGGGGACGATATCTCCGGGTTGAGTGCCGGAAGGCAACTTCAGTCGGGCGAAGTTGAGAAAGTCCCGAGCCAACATCCATTCAACGCTACCCTTCTCGCCGAGGTTAACCCGCTTGCCGCGAATCGTTTCGGAGAGAGAGTCGGCCTGGGTCATGTCTTTGCGGATGAGTACGTGGACGGCCTCTAATTGCAGCGCACCCACGACCATAATGTCGTTGCCGTCGGGCACGACGATGCCACCGCTAACGATTGCCGCGTCGAGTTGCCCAGACTTCAACAATTCCAAGCATTCCTCTGAGCCCGCACTGGGGATTAACTTAATCGAAAGGTCGTTCCTGCCTGCTTCCTCTGCTAGACAAGCAGCGACGGCATGGCGACGAGTCATTTCAGGGCCGACGCTCATACGGAGGACCGGAGTTTCATTGTCTTTCAGAAACGATACGGCCAATGCCACGCCGAGCATGGCGAATACGATACCGCACAGTACAGACAATTTTCGATTGTAACCCCAGTGGCGTAGTTGGTTGGTCATGTAACGAGTCCGTTAAAGACGAGGAGCTTGAGAGTTGGTAGCGGGTGGGAGGATAGATAATCGACGCTGATCTGTCAGTCCAGGGCAGTACGGGTGACATGCTGATATGTTTCAACGCGACTATCGGCCCGGAGCAAAGAAAAGCGTTGAGACGCGGTGCTTGCGGGAAGGAATGCTAGCAGAATGCGAAGCACCAAAGCCAAAAACGACCTGCCCGATTTAGTGGCGAGCGTGCCTCCTATCACGCTTGGCTGGTATGTCTGGGCCAGCAACTCGAACACTTGGTTCGGCTTTCCATACTTGTCCGACTCTCTGGTAGCAAGTGCTGACAATAGAACATCGTTCAGTCCGAATACGCCATGTGCGGGACGAATGGCAGGTGGAGTAGAATTATCTCTGGCCGCACAGCGGCTTAAAGCGGCAGGCCCCTGCGGCACACGCCGCGAAGTTCGTAGATCGATCGGTTGAGTGTTGCAAGCTGCACCGCGAATTGAATCTCCGGTCAGGGATGCGCCCCCTCCTAGCTACTCAACACGCGAACAAACTTAACCGATTTTCTCATAACCTCTGGTCACTCCCTCGAAAGGCTGTGTCACAACTGCCCACTGCCGACACGAATGCCATCCATAACGCCGCCCGCTTGCAATTACAGTTGAGGAGGTCGATAATCGTCGATGGCCACCGCCGCACATAGTTGCTGTCGCACAGAATTGGCCCAGTGGCTATTTGAAACGGATCATCATCGAATCGGGATTTTGGAAGATGGACCGCAAGCATGAGAAATACGATCGCCTGATTGAGCAGGCCAAGAAACTTCCGCCGCTGTCGACGGCCGTGGCGCATCCCTGTGACGATTCATCGCTTGCCGGTGCTGCGGACGCCGCGCGATTAGGATTGATCGCCCCGTTGCTCGTCGGTCCGGAATCGCGAATAAAGGCAGTCGCGGAAAAGTCTGGCATCGATCTGACCGGATTCGAGATCATCGATGCGCCGCACAGTCTAGCGGCAGCCGCTCGAGTCATCGAACTCGTTCGTGAGGGGCGCGCCGAGGCGGTCATGAAAGGATCGCTTCATTCTGACGAACTAATGGGAGAAGTAGTCAAACGGGATACGGGATTGCGTACATCGCGGCGCATAAGCCATTGCTTTGTCATGGACGTCCCGGAGTATCCTGAAGCATTGATCATCACGGACGCGGCTGTGAACATTGCCCCGACTCTTGATGACAAGGTCCACATTGTCCAGAACGCGATTGACCTTGCTCACGCGTTCGGAGTGAGCGAGGTACGGGTCGCCATTCTATCCGCCATGGAAACCGTTAACTCAAAGGTCCCCTCGACAATCGAAGCAGCCGCGCTCTGCAAAATGGCCGATCGCGGGCAGATTACGGGCGGCATCCTGGACGGTCCGTTGGCACTCGATAATGCGATCAGCCCCGAAGCTGCCAGTATCAAAAAGATTAATTCGCCGGTCGCGGGCCGCGCAAACGTGCTGGTAGCCCCCGATCTTGAGGCAGGCAACATGCTCGCCAAGAGTCTTTCGTTCCTCGCCGGGGCCGACGCCGCCGGCATTGTGCTGGGAGCGCGCGTTCCCATCATTCTTACGAGCCGTGCCGACTCGGTGACAACGCGACTCGCGTCATGCGCAGTCGCATCTCTGGTCGCCAAGAGCCGCCGCGAGGATCCGTCGAAAGCTGTTACGTAAGGGCGTTGTATGGCTGGCACAATCGGGGTCCTAAACGCCGGCTCGTCCAGCGTCAAATTCTCGTTGTTTCTCACGAGCGGCAGCGAGCTGGATCTCACCGTTCGCGGCCAAATCGAAGGGGTCTATGCTTCACCCCACTTTGTCGCCAAGCGGAACGACGGGACAATCGCGTCCGAGAAGTCGTGGCCTGAGGGCACGAAACTTGGCCATGATGGCGCATTGGACCACTTGGTCGCTTTTCTGCGATCAGAGTTCGCAGGAGCGCCGCTTGTCGGGGTCGGCCACCGAGTCGTGCATGGCGGGCCAAACTACGCGCAGCCTGTAGTCATTGATGTTGGCACTGTGGCGGCGCTTGAAAAACTGGTTCCGCTCACTCCGCTGCATCAGCCGCACAACCTCGCGCCGATCCGTTGGCTGTTCGGCCGCCTCCCCGAATTGCGCCAGGTCGCCTGTTTCGACACCTCGTTCCACCGCACGAATCCCGAACTCGCGCAGCGATTCGCGCTGCCCGAGGAGTTGCACGAGGCTGGGGTGCGGCGCTACGGTTTCCACGGCCTGCGAAGGCGGCGTCGGGTAGAACTATTGTGCTGCACCTCGGCAACGGCGCGAGCATGTGCGCGATCGAGGCCGGCCGGAGCGTTGCGAGCACGATGGGATTCACCGCACTCGACGGCTTGCCGATGGGCACTCGCTGCGGCGCGCTCGACCCCGGCGTGATCCTGTATCTTATGGATCAGCGTGGGATGGATGCGCGCGCAATCGAAAAGCTGCTCTACAATCAGTCGGGGCTGCTCGGCGTGTCGGGGATCTCCAACGACATGCGCACGCTCCTCGCCTCGAACGATCCGGCGGCGAAGCTCGCGGTCGATCTGTATTGCTACCGCATCCGGCGTGAACTCGGTTCGCTGGCCGCCGCGCTCGGCGGGTTGGACGCGATCGTCTTCACCGGGGGCATTGGCGAGAACTCAGCCGCCATCCGCGAACGCGTGTGCCGTGATGCAGCGTGGCTCGGCGTCGAACTTGACCCAGCCGCGAATGCCGCGGGCGGGCCCCGCATCAGCACGCCCGGTGCCCGAGTCTCGGCCTGGACCATCCCGACCAACGAAGAACTGATGATCGCCCGGCATACCCAGTCGCTTTTGTGACTGGCGTGAACGCGGTATTGATAAACATTTTGATAAGGAAACAGGCCCATGGTTGCGACGACCAATCCGAAAACGACCACTCCCAAGGACAGTTTCAAGCCCGGTCTCTGGCAAAAAGAGATCAACGTCCGGGACTTCATCCAGCAGAACTATGCCCCATACGACGGTGATGAGTCGTTCCTCGCCCCCGCGACTGACCGCACGAAGCGGATCCTGGCGCGGTTAAACGAGTTGTTCATCGAGGAACGCAAGAAGGGCGTGTTGGACGTCTCCCAGATTCCCAGTTCGATTACGGCTCACGCCCCCGGCTACATCGACAAAGAGAACGAGATCATCGTCGGAC
>CAZJWY010000148.1:0-13242 GCA_964549545.1 uncultured Planctomycetaceae bacterium
TCTGATCCAAGTATATCAAACAAACACCGAAGTTATTTTTCCCGCGTTCCTAAGAGTGGAGAGTTGATAGCGGAGAGTTGATCGTCCAAACCCTCGATAGACTCTCCTACTCTTCTTCTCTCCTCTCTACTTTCTCGTCTCGACTCTCTATTCTCCCGATAGCGTTAGCACCAGACGACGGCGTCCGCCGTCGTTGCGATGCTCGCAAAGATAGATTCCCTGCCAGGTCCCGAGGCACAACTGTCCATTGGCCACGGGAATTGAAACGCTGCTCCCCAAAAGGGCCGCCTTCACATGGGCGGGCATGTCATCTGGCCCCTCCAGCGTGTGGCGGTAGGGAAAGTCCTCCGGCGCAATGGCGGAAAATGAAGTCTCCAGATCGGCCGGCACATCCGGGTCGGCATTCTCATTGATGGTCAGCGAGGCCGAGGTGTGCTGGATGAACACATGCAGCATCCCCGTGCGCAGGCGTGCCAGCTCGGGCAGCTCGGCTAAAATCTGGCGTGTAATCAGGTGAAATCCCCTCTCGAAGGGCGGAAGCGTCAGGTTCTTTTGGTTCCAAGCCATTGGTCGATTCTCGCTCAATCTGATCGATCTTTGTACGTGTCAATAAAAATCCGCTACTAGCGCGAACCTTTTGTAAGCAGCGGCCATAATAACAAACTGATCAGGCAGCCCTCCAATATGGCCGTTTTTTGTGTCTGATCCGCGCATCGAGGTGGTCTTGTTTGCGCAGGCCTCAAGGTTTTACGCTAGGCGCGAAAGTTGCTGGGGAGTTTGCCATTTCGTGGGGTGAAAAAACTTGACTTTGGTTTCAGGTCGACAATAATCGTGTGATCAAACAGTGTAGTCACTGTTCGACCGGCCTCCCACCGAAGTCACACCTCCCTGATTAATCTTGGCCGGTTGTGGAAGGATTCGTTCGCTTTGCGGCAATGCTTTGGATTCGCCGCTTACGCTCAATCAACATCGTCTAACGATCTAACTTTTTTGACTTAGGAGTTGTAGTGCCATGCCCGATCCCACATTGAAAAACGTCTTCGAGGCCATCCTCAAGTACGGCCACGATGAGGATTTCGCCCCGAAATGTGACGAAGCTTTCAAGGCCACGCAAGCGCCGGCAGGCACTCGCGAAAAGTTGGAAGTATTGGCCGACCGCGTCCGCCGCGGCCAGCCCCTGTGGCACGACGACGACCGCGCTGACTACACCGGTTTGACCGGTGCGATTCGCCCGCGCGACTAACGTTGTTTGCAGTAGCGAACCAGGTGCATTCGCGCCGTCGCAGTCATCAAAATGATTGCGACGGCGTTTTTTTTTGCGCAATAGCACACGGTCAGGCGGAAATTCGCTATTTCCGCCTGCATCTCCTTACCGTTCCCGCGATGATTCCATCGCAGATACTCCGGAATTTTATTGACTTTGCCCATGAGCAGGCGTAGGATCGCCGCTGCCGGGCGGCGGCGAACGCGAAGAGGCAACGATACAGGCTCTGTAATCTTTGCGTACACTCGTTGTACAGGAGGGGACTAATGAAAAAGTGTTTGGTAGCAGTTTCTATTTTGTTGGTGGTTTGCTCGGCTGTAACTGTCCGAGCCCAAATCACGGTGGTGAACCCGGGCGCGGCGAACTACATCCTGACCGCCGTGGGAGCTGACGGCGATACCGTTACTCTTAATCCTGCGTTGCCGCTTTACTTGCCGGTCAATCCGGCAGCAGGGTCAGCCCAGACGAGAATGGTGGACACACTAAAGGCCGATTTTCCAACTTGGACCTTTATTCAGTCCGCATTGCCACTCAACGGTACGTTGACTGTCGACAAGCTGGAAGCCACGATTTTTGCTCCACATGTAGGCGGGTTGGACATTGAAGCCCGTTATGTGCGTGCTGGTACCGATCCAGCATTGGGTCGCCTCCATTTCGCACAACTTATCGACACGAATCAGCCGCTCGGTGGCGCGGGGAATCCTTATATCGATCCGCGGCCGAATGACGACACGGCGCCGTTCTACTGGACCTTTGACCCTGTCTTACCGGACGAGCACGACACTCATGAGTCGGGTGGTGTAAACGGCTTCGGAGCGTTCGACATGGAATTCTTGGACGAGCCCAAGAGAGACTGTCGCAGCCATCCCGATAGTTGCACCTGGCGTGGCGATTTATTCCTGACGGAAATGATTGCCTACGACGCGCAAGCTGGAACGGGTACCGTCTACGTTTACGACGGGATTCGTTATGGTTTTGATTTTGTGTGTGTCCCGGAACCCAGCTCGGCGATATTACTGGTCTTCGGATTGAGCATTCTCCTGCGACTGCGGCGTCGAACTGGCTGAATGCCTACAGTGGTGCGATAGCCGTGGTTGCTGCCAACTCACAACGAAGGCGAGCGCTGCTGATTGCGGCGCTCGCCCTATTATCTGGGGCGAGATGCTCATCGCCCACCAAGAAACCACCGTTACCGGCTGCCCGCGAAACACGCGATGAAAGATCGGCCGTAGAACACGCAGACCGCGAATTAACACCATTGACTGCTGAAGAATCACCCGTCGGCAATCAGAAAGACCGCTTTCCAGCAGCGCCCTTTCGTGCCTACCTGGACATCAATCAGGTGAAATTCGCCGTCGGCGAGCCGGTAGTGCTCCGCTACCGAATCCAAAATGTTGACAAACAGGAGGCAACGCTCTGGATTTCTGGCTTTTGGCCAAACCACCGCGTCAGGGTTGTCCACCAGGATGGTCGCCCGGCCGCACTCACGGAGTTTGGCAAGCAGTGTGACGCCGCATTTCATCCAGGAGGCTCGCGCGATAAAAATGTGCATCACAAGTTGCAGCCAGAAGCTACCTACGACCGGTATACTCCCATTAATCTCGATCGATTGTTTCAACTTCCTCCCGATACTTACCGCGCACGGGTGGAATACCACGAAACTGATGGTCCCACCCCCGCGCACGTGCTTTCAAACGAAGTAACGTTTCGAGTCGGCGATTGAGTATCGAGGTCACGGTTTCGACCCGGACACAATCGCGATAGGTCGCAAGGTCGAAGCGTGTTTGCATCAACCGTTGATATGCGAAAACTTAATAGTTTACTCGATGGAAATTTAGAAAAGAGCCGCCAGCTTGTCACTTGCTCTGGGATGGCACGCCCTGCTTGACTAGGGCATGCCATCCCAATTTCCAAGGGTGGCGCGCGGGTGGGAGGACGGCCGGGGTGCCTGATTGCGGCCGCAATCAGGCGAGGCGGCCGTTAGGCGCTATGCCGCAGCATCAAGTGTTCTGCTGCGGGGGCCAGTTCCGCGGGGGCGGGGGGAGCGGCGGGTTCGCGGGGCTCGAGCTCGTCGCGTAAGACGAGAACATTATTCGGAGCTTCGATGCCAACGCGCACCTTGTCTCCCGAGATCTTAACGATGGTAATTACGATCGAATCGCCTAGGCGAATTCGCTGCGATTCCTTGCGGGAGAGAACGAGCATCACAACCTCCGTGTATTTCGAGCGTGAAGTGTAACTATGTATACTACAACTACCACGCACCGGTCAAGCTTTGCTAAATACCTGCATTTTTCGCTATTTTGGCGCCTCGCTCCGTGAGCCGCCCTGCCCTCGCATCGCGAGAGGCGTTACGGTCAAGCGTCCAAGTGGTTCGATTCGGCAGCGTTTACTACGTCATCGATCCGCGGTGGAGCTATCAGTTTTGTTTTGCGGAAGCGTTCGCCACGCGATCCATAAAACAAAATCGTATTGCTGTCTGTTTCCCAAATCGCTTGGAGATACATCGAGCGCGGCCCGTAGAGGCAGAAGTACACGCCGCAGGGAGCGCCGTCTCTCACCAGGATTCGTTCGTACAGAGGAAATGAGTTTTTTTCGAGTCGGTCCTTTTCGCAGAGGGTTTCAGTTACAAAGGTCCGTATGGCGTGTAAGTCATCAAGCCGCTGAGTCTCGGTCGGCATGAGGAATCAGGCCCTTATATTTAGTTGGTATGAATGTTAGATAGAAATTCCTTTTTCGCGTGTGACAGGTGCGCACCGTCAGCCCGAAGTTACCGAAGCTGACAAACCGCCTGTGGGTCTTACACCCGATCGAAGGACAACCATCGGACATAGGCCGAGGTCGTCGCCGCCTTCCAAGTGATCCCGACGCCACCAGACTTAAGAGAGAGCCGCACCGTACCGTCCGCACAAGATATATCGGTCAGCGAAACGGCACACTTTCAGGGGACTTGGAGATTCGGGATGCGCGGATAAAATCGCGCGGAACTTTTCTTCCGGCGCATTTGAGAGAGAGATGGCTCGAATCCGAGTAAGGAAACCGATCGCGCATTCCTCACGGAAAAATTCCCGCGCCGAACGATCCGCCACCCGTCGGCGGCTTATGATTCGTTCGGAAATTATCCGGCGCAGGTTCGCCGCGAAAGTGATTTTTGGGAATGCCTTCTGGATTTGTGGACGACCGCGTGTTGAGGTTGGGGTGCTCGGCCGGGAGCCCGTGCGCACTGTCAAATCGAGCCTGCTTTGGCCGGAGGGCATCGCTGTATTCGAAATCGAAGTCGTCGTATCGTGAGACATAGCCAGGCTGTTTGGCCCGCTCGATTTCCTCGTAAAACTCGCTGACGACAACTTCTTGAATCATTTCCCGACATTCGGAATTGATCGGGTGGGCGATATCGGCATAGAGTTTGGCCCGACCATCGGCGTCTTTTGGCGCGCGAGAATCGGACATCCGTTTGCCGCACTGGTTGCAGTATTGGGCGCGAAGATGATTTTTCATCCCGCAGCCCGGACAGTGCGTGGTGAGCTTGCGGCTCGGCATCGCCACGAATGGGCCATTCGAGCCATCGATAATCTTCAAATCCCGCACGACAAAGCAGTTGTCGAACGTAATCGAACAGAACGCCTTAAGGCGTTCACCCGGCTCTTCCATGAGCTTGATGCGAACTTCGGTGATTTCCACGTCGCTCTCCTTGCGCTCCCGTGCGCAAATTAGTGACAACTTTGCGTGACGTAAACGAGCCCTAGTTGCCTTGTGCGAAGAATACTGGCCAATCGCCGTGCATGAGCTGCATGGCGACATATTCCAAAATAAGCGGAACCGCTCCCTGTCAGTTGATGTGCGATGAAGTCGAGGCCCGAGAAAGTGCGCCGCAATTCCTCAACGCACGGCGAGAGCGTGCTTGCCGCCGCTTCTAAACGGTTGTGCATCCACTTCCGTGCGCCGCTCCACCCATTGCGATATAGATCCGCGATGTGCTGCTTCAATTGACCGCGGGCGATGGGTGGCTGCTTGTCGCCGAGTGAGCGTAGAGCTCCATAGACCTCACCGGCCCCCAAGGCATCGGCCGGTTTGACAATGACCAAATTCAGCGTTGGCAGAGTGGCTAGCCGCTCGATGCATTCTCCGCGCCCCCGACAAATCGCAGCGCCCGGTGAAATAAAGAACGGGATGTCACTTCCGAGCTCAGCGGCCAGTTTGGCCAGCCGCTCGTCACTCCAACGAACTTGCCAAGCACGATTTGCGAGTCTTAACGCTGCGGCCGCGTCACTCGAGCCGCCACCCATGCCGGCTGCCATGGGAATGCGCTTCACTAGCTCGACATCAGCGCCCGATATGCAACCGCTACGCTCTTGAAACAATTTGAGCGCTTTCACGATCAAGTTGTCATCGTGCGTCGGTACAACCGGTAGTCCGCTGGCCGAAGTAACAGGCCAGGCGGTCTGCACTTTTAAGCGAATCTCGCCGGGCAATATGGAAGATTGTGGCTTTGTTGGCGTTAGAGAGACCTGATCCGCCAAACGAATAGGGACCATCAGCGTTTCAAGATCGTGGAACCCATCTCCACGTCGGCCCAACACGTCCAAGAACAAGTTGAGCTTGGCCGGTGCGCGTGTCGAACGCTTGAAGTCGCCCTCGTGGAGGTCCATCTTCACACCGTATTGAGGTTAAGGCGTCGTGCTGAATCTACGTCTTTGGATGCTCCCCACCTGCCTACGCGCAATCTCCCTGGCCCATCCAGGGCCAGAACGATGTCTCTCGCTGCCAGGCCAACGCCAGCATCGGCAACTGTCTACCCCGCCGATGGGTTGTCAATTTGTGTAAATCGACGCAAACCACAACCACTACAGCTGATGGCACGAAATTCTAATGCTGGCAAAAAATTTCGTCAATGTTTATCGGCTACGCACATTGGAGGAATGGGTAGCGTAGGGAGAAACGGGGGCTTTCTGGGTGGCGATAGAGAAGTGTTTTTCGCTTGGAATTGCGCTTAAGCCGCAAGCGGCGGAAATCCATGGTGGCAGAGATGCGCCTGTGTAAGGTCCAGATACTGGAGAAAGCTATACAGCTGGTGGCAGCAGTGGGGAGGCAATTCGCCAGATGTCGGCCTGGACTGCCTCGATCGATTGGTCAGCGTTGATTATATGAATCTGACCCGGTGCCCGCGCGGCTTCGCTTAAAAAACCCTCTCGCACTCGCTCGCGGTATTCATCGCCCCGGCTTTCCATCCGATCGAGTGATCGATTCAGGCGGCGATTGGCCTGGTCAATACTCATATCGAGCACGAAAACGCAGTCGGGCATCAATCCGCCCGTTGCCACCTCGCCGACCTGCCAGATTTGCTGGGGGTCTAAGCCGCCAGCGTGGCCCTGGTACACCACATTGGCTAACAAATATCGATCAGCGACAACGACGTAACCCGCGGCCAGTGCAGGCTGGATAACCTGTTCGACTAGCTGCGCCCGTGCCGCCATATACAGCAGCATTTCGCTAAGGGGGCCGATCGGAGTATTCTCATCGATCGACAATAATACTTGGCGAATGCGTTCGCCCAGCGGCGTACTACCTGGATCGCGACAGACGACGACATTCAAGCCACGTGCGCGTAGGCCCTCCTCAAACAGCCGCACCTGGGTCGACTTGCCAACTCCGTCGATGCCGTCAAACGAGAAAAACAACTAGCAACTTTCTTCGTAAATGGCCGCCATATTTTTTGCCCGCTGAGCAACGATCCGGCGCAGCCTAGCCGGCCGCAACACTTCCGCCTGATCGCCATAGCCCAAAATCCACCAGGCGATTTCCGTGAGGCCGGAGACATGCGCATGGAACTCAAGCGAGCCATCGGACAAAAATCGCGTCTGCTGCGTCTTGTGCCATTTTACTTCAGATACGTTTTGCGCGACTAGCGGCGCAAATCGAACTACGATATGGCTTTCGTGCTCGCTCGAAGGGATGAGCCGCCATGAATTGCCCAGGTGCCGGTCTAAATCGAACGACTTAGGGATGGCGTATTTGCGGCTCAGCGTCTCCAGCGACTTGATCCGCTCGAGATTGAAGGTCCGCACTTCGCGATGCATCGCGGAGCGGCCTACCACATACCAACTATGCTGACTGAAAAGCAAGCGATAAGGACGAAGCTCCGTCTCGATGGTTTCCCATTCGGTCAGGCTCCCATAGACAATCCGCGTAACGCGCCGATGGGCAATCGCGTTGACCAATTGCCGATACACACCCGCCTTCTCCACGAGCTTACTTAGGCGGCCCGGTTGCACCTTGATACCTCGCACCTCGCGCCGAACGGCTTGTCGTAACGCTTTGGGGAGGGTTTTTTCGAGCTTAACCGCGGCGTCGTACGCCGCATCGTGAAAGGGCAGGTCGCGATTCCGGCCGAACTCGGTCGCGAGGCCGATCAGTGCGAACGCTTCGTCGGAAGTCAGTTGCACCGGCGGCATCGCCCAACTTGGCGATACATAGTACCGCTCCGTCCGCGGGTCATACTCCAGCGGCATTCCGGCTTGCCGCAGCGTCTGCAAATCACGAAAGATGGTGCGGCGCGTAACTTGAAATGCGCCGGCTAGAACCGAGACATTTTTCCCGGAGCCAGACTGAAGCGTTTGCAGCAACCGCAATAGGCGGATGATGCGTTTGTCCTTCATGGCGTCTTGGCTCGGAGTTGAATGTCGAGTTGTTCGTCGGCGGTACAACCGCAGGCGTGGTTCCCGGAGCCGGCAGAGCTTCTTCCGGGACCATGCCGTTTGGCATCACCTGATCGGGCGATGGAGGTCCGAAGATCTCGTTCGAGGCTCCTTGACCATCGGCCGAGCCCTGCTGGACCGGTCCCTGGCTCACGACGTTTGGCCGTGTGTAACCATAGTCGATGAACATGGCCGCGTCACGCTTGCGTGCCTGACGCATGGCGTCGAAATACGCCTTGGCCGGCCATTGACCTTCGGCCAGATACACGCCGTCGTAATCGAGGAGCGAGTTCTTGCGGAAGTGGACGTTCATTATAGCTCGATTGTAATCGACAAGCGATCGATAGTAGGCCGACTCGGCCTCGGCCCGGCGGCGCTGGGCGTCGAGCAGCAAGTCGAGCGAAACTCGGCCCGCGTCGTACGAAGCACCGACTGCTTGAACTTCGGCTTCGGCTGCAACGCGACGATTGAAGTTCGTCTGCGTCAGGCCGTAGTTGTTGTCGATGTCGCGGATCGCGTCGCCCATTTGGTGCGAGATTTCGAGTTCCAAATCGGTCAGGATTGCCCGATCGCGAGCCATGAGCAGCTCTTGATGACGAATGCCCGACAATTCCCGGCGGTAGCCGATCGGAACGGTCGCCTGCAGACCGAGTTGCCACTCTTGGAACTGGCCGCTGTCGAGCACACCGAAGGCGGACGAGCCAGGAATATTGAACTCACGATGATTCTGATTGATCAGTTCGTCGCCGAGGCCCAGCCAGCGGTAGCGACCGACGGCATCCAAACGGGGCAACAGGAAGTTGCGGGCCGCGATCAACTCCAACTCGCGACGTTTGATTTCCCACTTCTGGCGGCGAATTTCCACGCGGCGCGTGAGCGCTTCGCAGTGAATGGCGGACCAATCGAAACCGACACGAGCGGTCGACGGCTCGTCGGCGGGGCGGATCAGCTTGCCGTCCGACATCGACAGACCGATGATGTAGCGCAAGCGGTTTTCGCTTTTGAACACGTCGGTAAGCGCTTGCTCCACTTGCGAGCGGAACAAGAAGTATTGCGAACGAGCTTGGGCTTCGCGGTCGGCGCTGCCGCCCTTGGAGCCGGTGCGATATAAAGCAGCCGTCTTCTTCCACGTTTCGAGGGCGCTATCGCGGCCCATCTTGCGAGCTTCGAGGTCGCGATACGAGAAGTAGAGTTCCCAGTAGGCATCTTCCAGGTCGCGCATCAGGTTGCGAACGCCGCCTTCGAAGTCGTTTAACGTCTGATCCACACGGATACGGGCGATCATCACGCCGTCGACCGGATTGCGGATACCGGCGGCATACTGATCAAACGTCAAAGGACCGGCAATGCGGTTGTATTGTGTGCCGAGGCCTTGCAACAACGGTTGTTGGAAGCTGGCTTCGAAATTGGTGGTCCAGGAGCTGGGGAACGCCTGTGTCAGGCCAGTGCCCGAGGGAATGTTGTTCGCTTCATAGCTGGTGTTGTTACGAAACGCGAACGTGGTACCAACAGCGGTTGTCTTCGTGATGCCGGTGGTAAATGTTCCGAGGTCTTGCTGCAGCACGGTGGGGCGGAAGGCGGCGACTGCCGAGGTTGCGTCAACGTTCTGCGGACGATCAGTCTTATCCCAGAAAACGCTGGCATCGAGTTGAGCATCAAATTCGCTCAGCGCGGCTTCCGTGCCGTTACCCGAGAAAACACTGCCGACCGAGAGGCCCGTCGTGGAATCCACCAAGGCCGGATCGTAGGTCGTGGTGACAGCCACGGGATTGATAATCGTGCGCGAGATCGTATCGGGCGCGGTCGAAATGATTCGGCCGCCGAGTTGGCGCATCACCTGACTGCGGGCGAGCGTCATCTGCACGCATTCGGTGAGGGTTAGATCCCAGATCTGGTAATTGTCGGTATTTTTGAGCGTTAGCGGAGGCAGGGTGCTCTGGACCTCGCATGTGGGCGAAGTATCGGTATCGGGGTACTCGATCTCGGTAGCAACCCCCAGGTAATGGGAAAGGTCGCCGTCTTCGCGACAGTAGAAGGGTTGCTGTGGCGCACATCCCGAGACGAGCATCGATGTGATGAGCACCAGGCACCAGATTTTGCGAGACTGCCGATTCATGCTGTTGCTTCCTGAGCGAACGACATGCGTGCCACGTAATGGCCTGATACGAATCAGGCGCTATGGCTTGGGCGGCGACCTAGTGGTCGCGGCCACGCTTCGACCCGTTTCCCCCCGGGCCGTCGCTCGATCTGGGCAAACCGCGAGCGGCTTGCCGGAAATCAAAGCAATCAGCACAACTGGTATCGTCGGCTTAATCGTTAAACTTTGACGATTTTCACAATCGCCCTGCTTTGGCGGTATCCGCAGTGGAAGCAGCCAGCATATAGAAAGGCGGGTTGCGCTAAGCCGCAAGCGGCCAAGCCAGGGCGGCTTATCTCAGAGAATCCAGGTTTATGGGAGAAACCTGCTGTGCCTACACGTTCATTCCAGGAAATCCTGATACGCTATCGATGCTATCGACGCTGCCAAGCTGCTGGACGCGGGCGGCGAGGTGGCCGTCTGCGATGAAGCGATCAAACTCGATGAGCACCGCCCGTGCGACGATGCCCTGCAACCAATCGAGCGCGGCGGGCGGCACGCCGTTGCAGGTTTCCGCCGTGAGAACTACCTCGAGATCGGCGCGGTCGGCTTTGCAATCGCTCCGGTCGGTCAGCACTGTTCCGTCGAACGAGAAACGGAGCATGTTGTCGATGTCTGAGTTCGCTAGCCGGTAGGTGCAGCGAGTGTTGTAGAGAAAGTAAGCATTCTTGCCGGAGTGCTTCTTGATCGCTTGCTGTAAGCGTTCGCATTGCGTACGGAACTCCGGCGAGGCATCGATCGGAATATCGACACGCGCGATCGAGCGGAGCGGCAGACAGTCGAAACCTATGTCCACGACGGGTTGCATAGCTCTGCTACTTTCGCGTGGCCTGGAAACGGTGGGCTGATTGCTTAACGTGACACGGCGACCTTGCTGGCAGCCAGGGGCTTACTCTGGCGGTCGAGACCGATGGTTAACCAGCCGCCCTCTGTGGTGAACTGCCGGAACTCGAGTGGACCTGCTTCCGCGACCTTGCCTTCCGGCTTGATCGGGTCGAATTGGATTGTCTTGGGAAAGCCACGGCCTTGGTCCGACCGCTTGTTCAGCTCTTCCTCCAGATTGCGTCGCTCGCCGACTTGCCGGCTGTTGAGCTGGCCGCGGAAATCGGCTGGCAGCATCACTAGATCCCCCTCACGGCGCAAAATCACCTTACCCTCCGAGAGTTCGGGGGCGTAAGTGCCGGTGACATCCCAATTTTCGAACGTTTTGTCGCCTGACTTCAACTGCGCTATATGAACGGTCAAGACGACTTTGTCTTTGTCGAAGCCGACGCTGATCGGGCGATTGTCGCGGAGCGTGAGCGCGTATTGCTTGAATGGCTCATCCTTGCCGGCGCCATTGTTCGTGGCCTCGGTCTTGCGGTTTTTCCACATTTTATCCATCCATTGGGGCATGGGGACGTTGAACTTTACGTCTTCGTTTGGCTTAGTTTGCCGGGCGGTTGCGCCGCCCACGAGGCTGGCCGAGTAGTTATTCACGGCTGTTTCGTGCAATCGCATTGTCACGTCATGCTTTTCCGCGGCGGTTGGGGGATCGCTCAACGCGCCTAGCTGGGAGTGGCTGGCTTGGGTGACTTCGAAATTGACCGAATCCTTAGCCGAACTAAACCGGATGTGATCGGGCACTTCACCGCGCCGCTCCAGTGGACGACGAAACTCGTCGAGATACCGTTGCCGCGCTTTCGCGACTTCGCTGTCTAGTTCCTCGTTGAATTTATTCTCAATTCGATCCTCTGCGTGGTCGGCGGCGATCGACTCGGCCTGACCGCGACTTTGCTGGGCGCGTTTCCAGCCGATGTTCGAAACGAGCCGGCTTCCCAATCCGCCGCCTTGCTTGGACACCGAGCGCAGGTGAATGTCTGTGTCGGCGCTGGACGTGGCGGGCGAAGAGACGAACGCCTCGTCGCTGAGCTCGACACGCTTCTGAGCCGTGAAGTTCGTGTCCGAGGTGCTGCGGATCACAGCGGGACCGTTGAAGCCTCTGTTGTTGGAGAAGACTTGTCCGTGGGAGTGAAACTCGACGACTGCTTTGTCTTTCGACGGAATCGAGATTACATGGACATGGCCGGTCGTATGGGCATCGCTGTGAACATCGGTGCCAAGAATGCAATCACGGACCGGCTCGCAACGATCAATCGGACCGGCCGACGCCGCAACCAGGTCGGTCGAGATATTCACAAACGCGTTTGGCTTGGCCAGATCGGCGCGGATTGCCGCGACTAGCTTTGGGGCCTGGCCGATGCCGTCGATGACGCGAATGCGGTCGCTCAGCGCCATTTGCGTGCGCGGGGAGGGCTCCTTGCGGTAGGCTTCCAGATCGCGCTGCAACGCGTCGAGCTGCTTGCCGTAGATTTCGGCAGGGTTGTCCCAAGACGATACGGCCGTCAAATCGTGATAGCGCCGCAGACTATTGGCCAATTGGCGGAACCGTCGATTTTCGAGGCCCGGTTCGTTGCGATTGATCTGGCGAAGCGTGGCGTTGAGCGGGACGAGGTCGGTCGGCTTGTCTTCGGCCATCGCTTTCTTGAGGGCGTCTAGCCGCAGATAGCGGAACCATTGCTTGCCGTTTTCGCTTGCTGGATTCACGAAGTCGGCGACTTCGTGGATGTGCTTGCGCAATTCCGCTCGTGCGGCGGCCACTTCTTTTTCGCTGGCTGGCTGGAAGCTATTGCGAGCCTGCTGGATCAAATCGGCGATGTTGTCCTGGGCTTGCAGCGTCGCGCCTGCCAGTGGGAGAAGGGCCAGGGCGGCAAACGCAATGATCGATGAATGCATATTCGATGAGTAGCCGTTCAGGCGACTGTTGTTTCGAGACGGGGGGCGCATCGCACACTCCTTTTTATTGCAAGCCGGCGTGGTGTTTAGACCCGCACCGGGGTGGCCGAAATCGACCACCGACGAAATTCCAAGAGAGCCGACGGCAACCGTCGGCGGATTTACACTGCCCTGCACCGCCGTTTTGGACTCCCTTTTCGGCCCGCAGAGTTTCTCCAATCTACGCCAGCTACTGGAAGGTGTCTACCAGAGCTTCGAGGGGAGAAACCAAGAATAGCCAGCGATTTTCGACGAAAACGGCGGTATTTTGCCGAAGCGGCTAGTGGTCTGTCCACGGCTAGTTGGCAGGTGTTAGTGTAGGATACAGACGT
>CAZJWY010000149.1:0-13027 GCA_964549545.1 uncultured Planctomycetaceae bacterium
GCACCGGCATGAGGGCCTTGGTGTTCGGATCGAGCATACGGATTTCGACGACGTTGTATTGCAAAACATCCTGCGTGCAGTGCAGGATGTTGGCTTTCAGGAGTTCGATTCGCTCTTCGACCGTCATCTTCGAAACTTCGTCCGGCGTGAGGTCGGCGAGTTCGATTCCGGCCTGGTGAATGGCCGAGAGCTTTTGCTGCTGAAGCACCTCGGCGGTCACCTCGCGGATGGTGACCACCAGGTTTTGCGGAGCGGCCTCTCCATCGAGGACCGGCGCGGCGTGAACGCGCATGTAGCGATTCTGAAAGCATCGCAACGTCGAGCTGCTGGGGCAGCCGGTGGCGAGCGCGGTGTGGAAGGGACAGAAATCGGGACCAAGAATTTCGGGTGTCCCCATCACGTCGTAGAAATTGGAGCCGACGATGTCATCGCGGCTGATCCATTCGCGCAGTCGGCCATTGCCCCACAGAATGGTATTGTCGCCGTCCAGCAAAACGACGCCATCGGGCATGCCTTGCAAAACGCGTTCGTTCTGAACCAGTCGAGCCGCATTGACCACTTCGGCGAAATGATCGGCGTCAGCATAAATGCCGATGTAATCACCCGAGCCGAGAAGCGAGAGCGCGCGAATCGGCGAAGTTTCGATGACTTCGATGTCGCCGCCAAACCGCTTACGCAGGCTGACCTCGGAGTCGTGAGTGCCGCCTAGACAAAGAACCTTGGGAGTTTGGCAGACTCCTGGCGAGGCGGCGGATTGCTGATGGGAATCAGTTGGTTCGTACACGACCCGAGCTTTCCATCGGACGGCCGGCGAGTTCGGTCAGGCCGCCCAACTCTACTAGCGGACATTTCACAAGGCGACCCACCGTCCTGGTTGGCATCCTCGGAACTCTTTGAAATTATAGGTGTCCGGTGAAATTCCAACAACCGGCACTTGGCAAGGTGTGATGAATCGGTCCACTTTTCCGAATCGGTTCGGTTGGCCAGCACTATTTACAAGTAGCCAAGAATTGACTTTTCTACCGAATAAAAGGGCCGATACACCGCCAAATAGGACAGATATCTCCCATTACCACCAAGAAATCAAACGAACGGCACACCACAAGATAGCCCTATCAGCAAAGAACCGCCGTCCAATCGCTTGCGGCTTAGCGAGATTATTGGACAAAACCAATCTGGGCGCTCCCCCGGAATCCCTGGCCCCGTGACGCGAGAAATCGCCCAGCCAATCGGCTCGACCGTCACATTCATTAAAATACCACCGCTGTTTTTGGTCGAACCAACCGGTGTTTTAGGGATGCAGGCTCCCGAATCACAGTCCGTTGCGACCTAGAGTTAGATAGCGAAAATCTGTTCGCACGATGCTCCTAGGTATGCGCCGAAGAGGTACTCCCAATGTTCTTGGAAACAAAGCGGTCGGCAATCAGCAGGTCACGCGGCTGCCATCGTTCGCAGGCCGGACTCACGCTCTTAGAGCTTATCGCCTGTTCGATTGCCGTAATTGGCGGGGCATGGCTGGGGGTGCTCTATCTGGGAGTCGACATGCGGCACGTGGCGTTTGCGGCCCTCTCCCAGTCCAAGCTGCTCGATAAAGTGCCTACCCAGTACCGCCCAGCTGATCCGAACCAGAAGCCGATGACCCATGAGCAGCTTCTCACCTCGCTGCACGACGAACTGGGAGCATTGAAAAATCAGATCTCCTCGCTGCACGGAAACAACGTAGCGCCGGCAGATGATGGGAACGAAAGTGAAAGGGCGACGGCAGCGGAGCTAGCCCCCACGACCACCAAAGAAAAAACGCTGGCCTACTGGCAACGCCTCAACGAAATCGCCAACAGCGAGAAACAGTTGCAAGCCGAAGCGGAAACGGCATTTAACTCAGAGAACGCGGCCAAGGTGTTTGCGGTCAAAGGACGCATTAGCCGCTTCTCCGCCAAAGCAATCGAGGCGGCGCCTAAGCAAGGCGTCGATGAAGCAGTCGTCCGCTTTGGCCGTGAGTTGGGGCAATGGTACGACCGGGCTGATGAACTGTATGAGAGCGCGGTTCGCATTTGGGAAACTCCAATGGGTCAGCAAGCGCGGACTCAGTCGAATCAAGAGTGGAAACGGTCGGACAACCAGCACCTGAGCGAAGGCCGACTGCTCGTCGAAAAGGCGACGGCGGTCCGGGCGTCGATGAGCCGAATTTACGGAGTGGAATTTCCGGCATTCGACACCCCGTCGAAGCCGGGTGCGAGTATCGAATCTACCGGCAAATCGGGTTAAATGGCCCGATCCGGTTGCCATGGGTCACTATGTCGGCGTGAGGCGACGTTTGTTTGATTTCTGGGGTGTGCGGGGTTACCATAAATGCTTTGCGGCCGGGACTAAAATTGGCCTTAAAAGCTAACAACTATTGAGGGAGAGTCGGAGATGCGAAGGTCGATTCGAACACTATTCGTCTGCATGCTTGTCGCGCTGATCGTGTATCAGCCGGCGCTGGCTTGCCGTTCCTGCGGCAGCCGGGGCGGTCGGCAACCTGCACCCGTTTATTACAGCTATGGTCCGGTCGTATACAGCGGCGGCTGCGGAAGCTGCGGCGGCTGTGGCATCGCCACCGTAGCTTACGAATCAAGCTGTGGCGGTTGCGGCACGGTCGAGACTAGCTCGACAAGTGGCTGCAGCTCCTGCGGCGGCGAAGCCGTGACTGCGGAGAAGGCCCCTGAAGCACCGACGGAATCGACGGAAGCATCGCCGACGCCAGCTCCAGCGACAGTAGTTCCACTGGCTCCGACGTCGAGCGAACCTCCGCTTACTCCTCCACCGGCCGAGCCATCAGCTCAACCAATCGAAGCGCCGCTGGCTCCTGCACAGCCTGCAACACCGCCGGCAGTCGAACCACCTCCGGAATTTACTCCTCCGGCCGCAACGCCGCCCGCAGCCACGCCGACGGAATCGTTGTTCGACCCTGCACCAGCCACGCCTCCGGCCGCTACTCCACCAGCGGCCACGCCGCCGGCCGAGACGCCTTCTCTTGAACCACCTCCGGCAGCTACTCCGCCTGCCGCCACGCCTCCGGCGGAAAAGGCCGCGGATGATTTGTTTGGCCCAGCGTCAGAGAAGCCTGCGGAGACTCCACCCCCAGCCACGCCTCCGGCCGCTACTCCGCCTGCCGCCTCGCCCAGCGACGATCTGTTTGGCCCGGCGCCGACGAACGAAGAGCCGAAGCCGACCACCACGCAGAAGCCAGCCGAAGAAACCAAACCGGTCGAAACGCCGGCCGATGCTCCAGCGGACGATAAGAGTAAGCCTGCCGAAGCCGAGAAAAAGGAAGAAGAAAAGGATCCCCTGTTCGGTTCACTGCAAAGCACTCTGCATGAAGCAGGCGGCTTGGCGAGCAGCGAAATGCGCTTGTGGACCGACAACACCGGTGCCTTCACCTGCCGTGCTCGCCTGGTTCGCTTCCAAGATGGTCAAGTGCGGCTGCTGAAAGAGAATGGCCGAACGACGACAGTGTCGCTGGCCCGTCTGAGCACCAACGACCTGGAATTCGTCAATCGTCAGGCGAACGTCCAACAGACTGAGCTTGGCAAAACGGCCCAGTCGACGCCCCTCCTGCCCTCGCTCACGAACTGATTGTCGCTGAGCATACCAAGCTTGCAACTTTACAGCCGCCTTCATTGCCATCTTGGTGATGAAGGCGGCTTTTTTTGCGCGCAGCAAACCAAGCCCCCAAAGATTAGCGTCGGCCGCCAGGCCGAATCCCCACCCAACACGCCCCCCCTGCAAGCACAGAAAAAGACAACCCGCCCCGGCATTGAAAAAGCCCCCTTCACTCGTCTTCCATCTGTGTCCATCCGCAGTTCCCAACAGCCAATTACTTTTACGCACCCACAGCAATATAGCCGGACCGCCACGCAGTCCAGGTTCCGGCGAGCACGGCTCGCCGGTTTACTGGCAGTCGCTGGCGAACCAGGCGCTGGCAGGGGGTGTCTGTTGGCGAGGTGCCCCGAACAGGATAGGTTAGATACGGAACAGAGAAGATGGATCGATGATAGAAGCACCTCTCGAAAATAGCCTTCCAAGTGATCAGCGCCGCGAAAAGTTGATTCTGCTCATCTTGGCGGCCGTCCAATTCACGACGATCGTCGATTTCATGATCGTCATGCCGCTCGGGCCGCAGCTTATGCGGCTGCTGCATATCAACCCGGCCCAGTTCGGCGTGGTTGTTTCGGCGTACACGTTTGCCGCTGGCGCTATGGGACTGGTGGCGTCGTCGATCGTCGATCGCTTTTCGCGACGAACGACGTTTATTACCTGCTACGCCGGCTTCCTGATCGGGACCCTACTGTGTGGCCTAGCGCCGAATTACCACGCGTTGGTGGCCGCTCGGGTGGCGACCGGCGCGTTTGGCGGCTTGCTGGGCGGAATGGCCATGGCGATCATCGGTGACGTCTTCCCCGAAAATCGCCGCGGCAGCGCCACCGGTTCGCTGATGACAGGTTTCGCGCTGGCGTCGATCGCCGGTGTGCCGCTCGGCCTTTACTTTGGCACGAAGTATGGCTGGCATGTGCCATTCGTTGCGCTCGCGATCGGCGGAGTTCCCATGCTCGCGCTCACGCCGTTTGCCTTGCCGCCTTTGAATGCGCACGTGGGCAAGTCACACGCACATCCGCTCCGCTCGCTTGTCGAGATCTTTTCCGAACCCAACCACCTCAACGCTTTTGCGTTGATCATCATGCTGATGATTGGAAGCTTTGCCGTTTTTCCCATGCTCAGCCCCTACCTGGTAAACAACGTGGGACTGACCGAAGAACAGTTGCCCTGGGTTTACATCGCCGGAGGCGTGCTGACTTTGTTCACGGCCCCCGTCGTCGGTCGCCTCGCAGACCGGTATGGCAAGCTACTCGTTTACTGTGCGATCGCGCCGGGCTCGGCGTTTTTGATGCTCGTCGTCACTCATCTGCCCCCGGCGCCAATTCAGTTGGTGGTAATGGTCTTCGGCGGGCTGATGATGTGCAATGTGGGCCGCATGATCGCGGCCATGGCGATGGTCACAAGCAGCGTCGAGCCACGCCGCAGAGGCGCGTTCCTCAGCGTGAACTCGTCGGTGCAACACATGGCGAGCGGCATCGGGGCCTATTTCGGCGGTGCGATCGTCACCCAGGCAGCCAGTGGCCGAATCGAGCACTTCGGCACGGTCGGCTGGTTCGGCGCGATCTGCACCCTCTCCACCCTATGGCTGGCCAGCCGCGTCCAGATCGTGGATCAGGGACCGGTATCAGCCGAAGCAATGAGCCTCGCCGCAGCAGCGGAAGTAACCGTCGATGCCGGCGAGCCAATGCTAAGCCTCAACGAGTACGGCGACAGCCGGTAGCCATCACCGAGACAAATTGGCCACTAGTCATTTCCGAAATGCCAACGACTAGAGCAACCGTATTACCAAATTGCGTTCTGCAGCAAATCAAAAACAAACGCAGCTTAGCGTCGGCCCCCAGGCCGAATCTCCCACCACCAGGCCCCCTGCAAAAACGAATAAACTATTGACTCTTGCATTGGTATTGAACAACTACCCGCGAGCCGGGGCGTCCCCGCCCCCGTCCAACCGCCCATGATCAATAAAAGCATCCATAACCACACAAAAAAGCGCGAAAAAACGCGAAGCCTTTCGCACCTTTCGTGTTTTTCGTGGTTCCTCAACCCGGTTGAGATCTTGCTGCTCTACTAGACGAGCAGTTGGCCCTGAGACGATCGGTCAAAAAGCTTTCGGCGGCTGGTGGTTGTGGTACAATGCGGGAACCTGCCTTACTGTCCCCCATGCTCTCCCTCCCCGCCTGTGAAGCATGCCAGCAAGTCCACCTTCCTTTCGCGGCGCACTTTGTCTAGCCATTGGGGGAGTTGCCGCGTTGGCTGCTTGGTCGCCGGTGTGGGCTGCGGTTGATTTCGTCAAGGATGTGAAGCCCATCCTCGAAATGAATTGCCTCTCCTGCCACTCGGGCGAACATGCGGAAGGTGAGTTGGATCTGTCCAGTCACGACCTGGCGTTTTCGAGCGGCAGCAGCCCGGCAATCATTGCCAAGAAGCCAGACGAAAGCCCGCTGTATCAGCGCACAATCGTGCCAAAAGACGACGACACGCTGATGCCACCAGTAAAGCAAGGCGGCCCACTTCCAAAAGAAGCGATCGAGACATTGCGACAATGGATCGCCGAGGGCGCCAACTGGCCGAGTGAAATCACATTGAGAGCCCGCGCCAAGAAAGTGGTCGCGCCAAACTCAGACGACATGGCCCTGGTGCGGCGCATTCATGCCCAGATCGTCGAGCAGGCGAAGAAGGAATCCAAATTCGTAGACTACGCGGCCAAGGTTCCTAAGACCGGCGCCGCCTATGAAATGGTGGCGATCAAAGGTGGCGAGTTCCTAATGGGCAGCCCCGAGACAGAAAAAGATCGGCAACCGCACGAAGGCCCGCAGACCAAAGTTAAAGTCTCACCGTTTTGGATCGGGAAATATGAGGTAACATGGGACGAGTACGAGCCGTTCATGATCACGCCTGTCGATCGGTTCAAGAACGGCACGCGCAAGGATTTCGATCCGGCGGCCAAGTATGCCGACGTCGACGCGATTACCTCGCCCACCGCGCCGTATGTGGAAATGAGCTTTGGCATGGGACAAAAAGGCTTTCCCGCCATCTCGATGACACAGCACGCGGCGAACAAATATTGCGAATGGCTCAGCGCTCAGACAGGCCACTTTTATCGCCTGCCGACCGAAGCCGAATGGGAATATGCTTGCCGGGCCGGAACGACGACAGCCTACTCGTTTGGGGATGATCCCGCCGAGCTAGGTAAATTTGCCTGGTACAACGACAACAGCGACGAAAAGTATCAAAAAGTCGGAACCAAGAAGCCCAATCCGTGGGGCCTGTTCGACATGCATGGCAACGTGATGGAATGGACCGCCGATCAATTCGTGCCCGACTACTTTACGCGGCTGAAGGGAAATGCGACGAATCCGTTCGTGCGACCGAATGACCTGTATCCGCGAACCGCTCGCGGGGGCGGCTGGGCCGGAGACGCGGCCCAGCTCCGTTCGGCTAGCCGGCTGGGCTCCGACTCGAGCTGGCAGCAGCAGGATCCGCAGCTTCCTAAGAGTATTTGGTATCTTACCGATGCCCAATGGGTAGGCTTCCGCCTGCTCCGGCCCGAGGAGATACCATCGGTTGAGGAAATGTACTTTTATTGGAATAGTTCTACAGACAAGCATTAGGCCGTTCGACTAAAGTTGAAATTATTGCTCGAACCAACAGGAGGAAAAAATCCGTGAACCAACCAATTCGACAGACCGATCGTCGGGAGTTCATCAAGATCGCAGGCGCGGCAAGTGCCCTAACGGCGTTCGTTGTGCCGCGCGTATTTGGCCAAGCCGGAGCGAACCACAATCTGCAAATCGCCTTGGTTGGTTGCGGCGGACGCGGCACAGGCGCGGTGGTCGACGCCCTCACGGCGGCCAGCTACCCCACGAAGCTAGTCGCGATGGCCGACGTGTTTCAGCACCGCCTCGATGAAAGCTACAACGCCCTCGAGCAGCAGTACCAAAGCAAGCCCGAGTCGATCCAGGTAACCGAAGACAAGAAGTTCGTCGGCTTTGACGGCTACAAAAAGGCGATGGACGTGCTGCGGCCAGGCGATATTGTGATCCTGGCCACGCCGCTGGCGTTCCGCTGGGTCCACTTCCAATACGCGATCGACAAGGGGCTGAATGTCTTCATGGAGAAGCCGATCGTGGCCGACGGTCCCTCGGCCAAGCGAATGCTCGATCTCGCGAAGAAGGCCGATGAAAAGAACTTGAAGGTTGCGGTCGGTCTGATGATCCGCCACTGCCGCGGTCGGCAGGAACTACATAAGCGGATCAGCGACGGCGAGATTGGCGACCTGATCGCCATGCGGGCCTACCGCATGCACGGCCCGGTGGGCTCTTGTTTCTCCACTCGCAAGCCCAAGGATCGCGACGAGCTGCCTTGGCAAATCGAGCGGTTCCACAGCTTCATTTGGGCCAGCGGCGGCTTGTTCAACGACTTCTACGTTCACCAGATCGACGAAGTCTGCTGGATGAAGAACGCCTGGCCGATCAAAGCCCAGGCGCTCGGTGGCCGTCATTTCCGTGGCGACTACGTCGACCAGAACTTCGACAACTACTCGGTCGAATACACGTTCGATGACGGCTCGAAGTTCTTCTTCGACGGCCGCACAATGATCGGCACGCGAAACGATATGTCGAGCGTGGTGCATGGCACCAAGGGCTCGGGCATCGTCAGCACGTCGGGTCACTTCCCCGGCAAGTGTCGCACCTTCAAAGGCCAGAACCAGGAGAAGGCCGCTCAAATCTGGGCGCATCCCCAGCCGGAGCAAAATCCGTACGTGCTCGAGTGGCAAGACCTCATCGAGGCCATCACTCAAGACAAGCCGTACAACGAAGTGCCGCGGGCCGTCGAGGCCTGCCTGGTATCGAATATGGGCCGAATGGCGGCCCACACGGGCCAGGAGATCACCTTCGATCAGATTCTCAACTGCCCACACGACATGGCGCCCGGCGTCGCCGAATTCACGATCAAGGGCCCGGCCCCGGTGATGCCCAATGAAGACGGCAAGTACCCGGTGCCGATGCCAGGCAAGAATACCGATCGGGAGTACGGCGAAACCGCGTAAGCATATATCGGCTTATCGCAACGGAAAAATCCGTGCCGTAGACTAGTCAACTATTGTCCACTTTGCGCGGCTGCGTCGCGTTCCAACACATACGTTTTGTACCCTCCGCCAATGTTGACAGCGTTGTAGCCTTTTTGGCGAAGGATGCGGGTTGCCAGATAACCTCGCTGCCCTACCTGGCAATAGACGGCAAGCTGAACATCACGCGGCAACTCGCCGAGGCGGCCACGAAGATCATCGATGGGAATGTTGATCGCCCCGGGGAAGTGGCCGGACGCGAATTCTTCTGGCGTACGAACATCCAAGAGATAGGGCTTCTGCTGCAACACATACTCGACGTCGATCTGCGGATGATCGTCGCGCAGGAGCCCGGCCGCGACGAAGCCAGCCATGTTCACCGGGTCTTTGGCAGCGCCAAATTGCGGAGCATAGGCCAGCTCCACTTCTTCGAGGTCGTAGACCGTCATGCCGGCCTGGATGGCGACCGAGAGAACGTCGATTCGTTTGTCCACCCCTGCTCCGCCGACCGCCTGGGCGCCAAGCACTTTGCCGGACGAGGGATCGAAGATCATTTTCAGCGTCATTCCTTCGGCGCCCGGAAAATAGCCCACATGATTGGCCGGATGCACGTAAACCTTTCGATAAGGCCGATGGGCCCGCTGCAATGTTTTTTCAGAAGCGCCGGTGAGCGCGGCGGTGCGATCAAAGACGCGCACGATGGCCGTGCCTTGCGCGCCGCGAAAATGGGACGGCCGGCCAAAAATGTGGTTGGCCGCGATCCGTCCCTGACGATTGGCAGGGCCGGCAAGCGGAACTTGTGTCGCCTGACCCGTGACGAAATCGGTCGTCTCGACGACATCGCCCACGGCATAGATATTCGGGTCGCTTGTTTGCAGATGGCCATTCACGCGAATTCCGCCGCGAGCACCAGTCTCCAAGCCGGCATCGACGGCGAGCTTGCTTTCCGGACGGACGCCAACGCCCATGATTACGATCTGGGCTGGTAGAATCGCGCCGGACGCCAACTGCACGGCCAAACCGTCGGCCGTTTTCTCAAAACCCGTCACTGATTCGCTCAACTTCAGCACGACGCCATGGCTGGCCAACTGTTGAACGATCGGAACCGTCATCTCCCGGTCGAAGGGCGGCAGCACCTGGTCCTGCAACTCGACGACCGTGGTATGGATCTTTCGACAGACAAGGTTTTCGACCAGCTCTAGCCCGATGAAGCCGGCGCCGACGACAATCGCATTTTTTACGCCCTTATCAAGCGCCTGGATAATGCGATCCATGTCTTCCAGGTTTCTTAGCGTAAAGATTCCTGGCAAATCAATGCCTGGAAGCGGCGGCCGAATGGGGGCGGCCCCGGGCGCGAGAATCAGTTTGTCGTAGGACTCACCGTATTCTTCACCTGTCGCCAAATTGCGTACTCGCACCGATTTGGCCTCGCGATCGATCGATTCAACAGAGGATCGAACGCGCACGTCCAAGTTGAATCGCGTGCGCATGCGCTCGGGCGTGACAATGATCAGCTTTTCGCGCTGAGCGATCTCACCACCGATGTGGTACGGCAATCCGCAATTGGCAAACGACACGTCGGGCCCGCGCTCGATCAACACGATCTCGGCATCTTCCGACAAACGCCGTGCTCGCGCGGCCGCCGAAGCGCCGCCAGCGACTCCGCCCACGATGACCAGTTTCATGATCTAAAACTTCTGGTGCTAAGAGACGACTCAAAACCTAACTGCCTTATTTTCAGAATAACCACAGAGGCACAGAGGACACGGAGAAGGCCAAAGGAGAAAACGAAGAACACGCTTGATCACTCCTCCACGCGAATCAAATATCAGCGGGAATTAGCGAAGATTAGTGTTCTTGCCTCCTGTATTTTTTCTCTGTGTCCTCTGTGCCTCTGTGGCGAATTCCGACTGCCGAAGTTATTTTTGAGCCGCCTAAGGGAGACGCCGTGACATCCGTTGCTACGGCATACGATTGATTCGCTTGACCGCATCAACGAGACGATCGATTTCATCGTGCGTATTATACAAAGAAAGCGACGGACGCACGGTGGATTCCACGCCAAAACGGCGCAAAGAGGGCTGAGCACAATGGTGCCCGGCACGGACCGCGATTCCCTCCTGGTTCAGCAGACGTCCGACTTCCTCGGTACGGCGGTTGGGCAAGACGAAGCTGATCACGCTAACCTTTTCTCGCGCCGTGCCGATCAGCCGCAAACCGTTGATTTTGCATAACTCCTCGGTCGCATGCTCGAGCAACTTGTGCTCATAGGCGGCGATATTAGGCAAGCCGATGCGGTTGACGTAATCGAGTGCGGCGCCCAGGCCGACTGCGTCTCCAATGCTGGGCGTGCCGGCCTCGAAGCGGGCCGGCGCTTCGGAATAGGTGGTCTCCTCGAATGTCACGTTGCGGATCATGTTGCCGCCACCTTGCCACGGAGGCAGAATGTCGTGCAATTCCTCCTTAATATATACAGCGCCAATCCCGGTCGGCGCGAAAATCTTATGGCCGGAAAACACGAAGAAATCAGCGCCCATCTTTTGCACATTCACCGGAATGTGGGCGACCGATTGGGCACCGTCGATAATAACGCGGGCCCCGTAGCGCTTAGCCATCTGGGTCATTTCATCGACCGGCAAAATCGTGCCCAGACTGTTCGACGCCTGCGTGAGAGCAACCACTTTGGTGCGCGGCCCGAGGAGCTTCTGATATTCCTCCAGCATCACTTCGCCGTGGTCGTTCACGGGAATCACGCGCAGGACGGCCCCCTTGTCTTTGGCCACCATCTGCCAGGGAACAATCTGCGCGTGGTGCTCCAGCATGGAGAGCACAATTTCGTCGCCTGGCTGTAAAAACTTTCGGCCGTAGGTATTGGCCACCAGATTGATGCCTTCGGTCGTACCGCGGACGTAGACGATTTCCTTAATCGACGAAGCGCCGAGAAACGACTGGATCTTTTCGCGGGCTTTCTCGTAGGCGTCGGTCGCGCGAGCCGCCAAGGTATGGGCGCCACGATGGATGTTCGAGTAATCATTCTCGTAAAAGTGGGTGAGCGCGTCGATCACGCTTTGCGGCTTTTGCGTGGTGGCGGCGTTGTCCATCCACACGAGCGGCCGACCGTTCACTTTTTGTCGCAAAACGGGAAAGTCTTCGCGGATAGCAGGCACATCGAAGGCTCGCGAAGTCGGTGATTCGCCGACGTGCCGCAACACATGCGGCTGAGGGCCACGCTGTGTCGATTTTTCAATCCACGACTCGCGCCCCGGGACATGCGTCTGGCGAATCTGCGCGACAAATGCCGAAATGCCGGCGGAAGAATCCGACGAAACCGGCGGATTGGTCATCACGCCAGGCGCACTGGCTCCTTCCGGGATACTTGGAGCAAATGCCTTTGGCGTCGATTCCGTCGGTATCGCCATGGAAGGCCAATTCGCAAATGGGGACAATCCAACAGGCGATTGAGGAGTCTCGGCGTGAATCGCCGTTGGCTCTGGGGCCACCGGGGCGGCATGAGGAATCGAGGCCACCGAAAATGGCAGGCTGCCCATATGCTGAGGAATCTCGCCGGGTGCCGACGGCGCCATGGGCGGAGCAGACGGCATCGCTTCCACTGCCGGCGCGCCGGTGGCATGCGGCTGCTCGTTGTAAATTCGCGATGCCATCTGGGCAATCAGATCGGGAGATATTTCATCCACTGTCGCAACTCGATCAAAGGGTCTTTTTCTTTGTAGATGTCGCTACTTAATCTTGTTCTGCCGATGCTCGTAATCGTGATAGTAGCCAACTTCAACATTCTCGAGGCTTGCCAGTGCATCATCGGTAAGCACCGCACAGGACGAGTACAACGTGAGCAGGTAGGATGCTACGCCCAAACTGTCGAGACCCATGAGCCGAGCCGACAAGCTCGGACTGATCTCGCCCGGAATGCCCGCCTGATGCAAGCCGACAACGCCCTGGTCGGCCTCGCCGATCCGCATCAGCAGGATGCTCGTCGTTCCATACCATTGGTTGGATTGGTAGCGGTTCTTCATCTCCAGTTTGTCGCAGGGGACGAGTGGCACACCACGCCAGGTAATCACGGGGAAGCCAAACAGGTTTATTGTTACCGGAGGCACACCGCGCCAGGTGCATTCACGCTCAAACGCCGCAATCGCTTTCGGGTGAGCGAGAAAGAAAGACGGCTTCTTCCACACCAGGGCCAGCAACTCGTCCAGATCATCTGGCGTCGGGGCACCGTAGCGGGTGCTGATTCGCATCGCGGGGTCCACCGAGTGGGCCAGACCGAACTTGCTGTTGTTGACCAGTTCCCACTCTTGCCGCTCT
>CAZJWY010000150.1:0-12798 GCA_964549545.1 uncultured Planctomycetaceae bacterium
AACATGGCCACTCCGAGCAGTGGCCATGGCACCCAATGGCTCATTGGTTGCGCAGACATCAATAGCCGGCGAGCCACGCTCGCCGGTTCCGAACGGCGTGGCCGTCCGGCTATTGCAATCGGCACAAATAAGGGAAGGTTGCGCTAGAATGGCTTTGAAGTTGATTGTTGGTTGCGGCTACCTGGGAGAGCGGGTTGCGCGGAGGTGGCGCGATGCTGGACATGCGGTTTCGGTTGTGACCCGGAGCCACGATCGGGCCGACACACTGCGGCAACAAGGTTACCAGGCAATCGTCGCTGATGTCACGCGACCGGAGACATTAACGCGGCTGCCCGCTGCGGACAGTGTGCTGTTTGCCGTGGGTTTCGATCGCAGCACGGGCAACTCGATTCATGACGTCTATGCTGGTGGGCTGCGAAACGCACTCGCCGCTCTGCCGGCGGAGACGGGACGATTGATCTACATCAGTTCAACAGGCGTGTACGGCCCGGCGGACGGTGGTTGGGTCGATGAGGCGACATCGCCCAATCCACAGCGCGAAGGCGGCCGGGCGTCGTTGGCGGCCGAGGAGGTGCTGGCGGCTCATCCTTTAGGGTCGCGGAGTGTCATCTTACGGCTGGCGGGGTTGTATGGACCTGGGCGGGTACCATTCATTCATGAACTGCGTGCGGGCGAACCGATTCCGGCTCGGGCCAGCGGCTGGCTAAATCTGATTCACGTGGAAGATGCCGCGGCGGTGGTTCTGGCTGCGGCCGAGGCGCCGCTGGCCAACCATTCGGTCTACTGTGTGAGCGACGGCGTACCGATTGAGCGCGGCGAGTACTACAGCGAAGTAGCCAGACAAATTGGTGCTGCCCCGCCGCAATTCGTGGAACCGGACCCAAACTCGCCGCGGGCAGCCCGGGCCGAGGCCAACCGACGGATCAGCAACGCGCGGATGATGGCCGATTTGCGGGTTAGGCTGACTTATCCGGATTATCGCGCGGGCCTGGCGGACGCTGTTGAAACTCAGGTTCAATAGCAGACGCATAGTGGTGGTACTGGCGCCAGTAGGATGGACAATCCTGTCCGTCGTTCGAAAATCGACGGACAGGATTGTCCGTCCTACGATCCAACGATATCACCACCCGATGCCTCTGCTGGTTGCGGCCGAGCCAATAGCCCTTTATCATCGGCGGTGGATTGTTTTCTCCGCTTGAGAAGGGTTTGCATGGCTATTTTGAAGCGTCAGCCGCTGTTTCCGCATGTTATCGAGTTGAATCATCAGGCCCGGCGGCGGATCAGTTGCAGCGTGTATTTGATCTATGATGACGACAATAACTGGACGCTCATCGACATCGGCTATGAAGACGCCGTCGACGACTGCCTGGAGATTATCCGTCAGCTCGATTTCCCTTTCTCCAAGTGTGTAACGCTGATTGCTTCGCATGCGGACGTGGACCATATCCAGGGATTCGCCAAAGCCAAACAGTTGTTGAAAACCACTGTCACGGCCCATCCGCTGGCGGCCAAGCCGCTCGAAAGTGGCGACAAGCTGATGACCTATGCGGAAATCGCTGCCCAGAACATTCACCTGGAAATGCCCACGGTCAAGGTGGAACGGCTAGTCAATGACGGCGACAAAATCAAGGTCGGCAGCCTGGAGCTAGAAGTTTGGCACACGCCCGGTCACACGACGGGCCAGCTTTCGTTCCGCCTCGGCAAGTTGCTTTTTTCTGGCGACAACCTGTTCCGCGACGGCTGCGTCGGCGCCATAGACGCCCATCACGGGAGCAGCATTAGCGACTTTATCAAATCGCTGAAACGAATCCGGTCGAGCGACGTTGAATGGCTGCTCCCCAGCCACGGTCCTGTCTTCCGCAAGGACGACAAGCTCATCGACGCCACGATTGCTCGTCTGGAAAGCTATCTGCACATGGCCGACTTTGGAACCTGTGCGATCGACTGGCCGCTGATGGATCAGTGGGAAAAAGAACTCGTCGAAGGCAAGCTACCGGGATAGCGCATATAGCCGACCCATCCTGGGTCGGTAATTCTCTAATAGCTGGAGCCAGTAGCTGGAGCCAGAAAACCGATGACAGCACTCCCGGCCGAGACGGCCGGGCTATATGGTTCTTAGTCGCACCGCCGGGCGTCTTCACGTAACCGGAACAGCTTCACACGCTAGGGGCCGGTGGTACGGGTTGTACGGGATTTTCGCTCATTCCGGTTTGTAACGTCGGTCGATGCTACTACGGACGCCGGCTCATGTGGCTGGCTCACTTTTCCCGCAAATTCACTTGCCCGCAATTTTCATTGCCTGCGATCGAGGCCCGCCATTCGATTGCAGACGACTCAGGGGGGAACGATGATCCGCCGGATCTTTTTTGCCGCAACGGCGCTCGTGCTGATCGCCGCCGCTTGGTCGCCAAGCCAGGCCAAGGCCAACGATCAGGCCTATGGCCGTAGCTGGGCCCGCACGTACAACACGATGGATTGGGAACGCTTCTATCACTATCCGTACGTGTACTACCCACAAAACTATTGGGGCAGCGAATATTACCGCAGCTCCGAAAGCTTGTATTACCGCTATCCGGCCGAAATGCGGATTCCGGTTTACAATCGCCACTGGTTCAGCGATTACCCGACTCCACGCCCGTACTACAAAGGGGCCCACTTCGTCCTCGACATCTTCTAACCGCCGGCCGGTGGTTCGAAGACAGATACTCGTGGCGGCCGCCGGCCGCCACGAGTCAGCGCGTCATCGTCTGGGGGGACGCTCATCGGCGCGCGTCAAAGGATGAGGCCAATCGAACCGCGGCGCTGGGCTTGCAGCCAGCGCCGCGGTTTCGCTTTTGGTCAAGAGTGGAGAGTCGAGGGTCAAGAGCCAGAGGAAACTCGCAGGCCTCCGTTGGCAATCTGCTGGAAGATGTCGGCTCCGTGTTGGAGTTCTTCGATGGCAATAAACTCGTCGGCGGTGTGAGCCTGGGCAATTGAGCCCGGACCGAAGACCACGGTCGGAATTCCGAGAGCTGCGATAGCCGCCGCGTCAGTCGCATAGGGAACGCCAATAACATGGCCTCTGCGGCCGTTACTCTTCGCCAGCGATGATAGACTCGCGGCGAGTGCCTGGTTGTTTTGGTCGCTCAGACCACGACTTTGCATGAATGGCAGGTCGTTTTCGATTCTGCAGCAGTTAGGAGCGTCTAGGCTGGCGATCAAGCGAAGCGCGTCCTCATAGGCGGCTGCGGGCGATTCATTCGGGCCGATTCGACGGTCGATCTCGATCGTGGCATGTTCAGGCACCGTGTTAACCGCCACGCCGCCATGAATTGTGCTGACGCATACCGTAGGCCTACCGCAGAGAGGATGTAACGGCCCAGTGGATTGCAGGTCGTCGTGATGGCGTTCGATCGCTTGGACAACGTGTGACATTCCATAAATTGCATTGATTCCCGCATCAGGTCGCGATGTGTGGGCCGCTCTGCCGATAGTGTGGCAACGCCAGCGCACGACGCCTTGATGGGCGACGACGACATCGAAATCAGTCGGCTCGGCCACGATGGCCGCATCGGGCAGCCGCGGAAACATCTCTTCGGCTGAAATCGTTCCGCCAACAATCGGTGCGGCGTTTGCCCTACTGTCAGATGAAATCAGATCACAACAGCCTTCGACACCTGTGAATCCGCACTCTTCGTTTACGGTGAATGCGACAACGATTGTTGGCGAATTGCGCGGGCGGACTTCATTAGCTGCACGAGCTATTGCACTCACCATGGCTGCCATTGCCCCTTTGACATCGCAAGCACCACGACCATAGACGCGACCACCGCGAAGCTCGCCGCCGAATGGATCGACCGTCATACCGTCGACCGGTACAGTGTCTTGATGGACGTCCCACAACAATAGTTGGCCACCCTGCTCAACCGTAGGATGGCCCAGAAGCTGAACCAAGAGATTATCGCGCCCAGCATGCACCCGCTGGCGAAGCCAAGGAAGGCCGAGCCCCGTAAAAAAATGTTGCAGAAAGTCGGTAAGACGTTCCTCGCCAATTTGTGGGCCGTCGACCGGATGGCCCATTGGATTGACGCTGGGGATTCGAACAAGTTGCCGCAGCAATTCGACTGGATTCGAGGTCATGCGACCGATTATAGCGGTACCGGCATGTTCGGTCGTGCCTTGCGAAGCGCCGATCGATAGTACAGGCTGGAGTGGGAGAGGAGTGGGGACCAAATCGACGTGGCGCGGAAAAAATCCAATACCGATTCGCTGACTGCTCTTTTCGACAGCAGCAGCCGACCGATGTATGCCATCGATGCCGAGCGACGGGTTGTCTACTGCAATCCCGCGCTGGCGGCGTGGCTAGAGATCGATCGAAATCGAATCGTCGGACGATTGGTCGAATACCATTCTGAGCCTGCTACCGAGGACGACGAGGAAGGGTCACTGACTGACTTATGCCCCCCGCCACAAGTATTTGCTGGTGAAGCGGGTCGGGGTACGTTGTCGTGCATGGTTCGTGACGGCCGTTTGTTGCATCGTCGGGCTGAGTTCATTCCGCTAGACAAAGCGGCAAGCGAAGCATCGAATCGGAAAAACGATGAGCTCCCACCGGCCATTGCGGTATTAGTGATACTTGCCGACTCGGATCTATCACCCCAAGAACTTGCGGCCGGCATGTCTGGTGAACCGACGGCGGATGATTTTCACCGAACGATACGCAAGTTCCGGCGAGCGCAGGCTAATCGATATTCGATCGAGTCGCTGCTAGGAAACAGCCTAGCTATGCAAAAGGTCCGCGCCCAACTGGCAGCAGCCGCGGCAAGCGGCGCCAATACGTTGATTCGTGGTCGAATCGGTTCGGGCCGGGGACACGCGGCTCGGGCGATTCATTATTCTACGTCGAACGACGTCTCGGCAAACTTGCTGCCGATTAACTGCCAGTTAATGAGCGACGACCTGTTGCGGCGAGTTCTTGAGCGGCTGCGCCACCCGGGTAGTGGTGCCGCTTCACGCTCGACGCTCCTTCTGGAAAATGTCGAGCAAATGCAGCCTGCGCATCAGACACTTTTGGCTTCGGCACTGCGAGAAAAGCGGCTTTCGGCCCGCATTATCGCCACTTGCAGTGTCAACGCAGTGGTCTATGCCGGCGGTCCTGCGCCATCCGATACAACGGCACATCAGCAGAATGGTCATGCCTCATTGAATGTACCACTGACGATTGACCACGCTTTATGGAACGTGATCTCAACGATCACGATTGAGCTTCCGCCGCTTACAAGCCGCTTGGAGGACTTGCCAGTCTTAGCCCAATACTTCCTCGAATCTTGCAATCATGGAAGCGCCAAACAGGTAGGCTCGTTTCGACCAGATACTCTTGACGCACTGGCACTCTACAGTTGGCCAGGAGAACTGAACCAGTTGCGCGAGATGGTTGCCGCTGCTCACCGGGCCGCAACCTCACACGAGATCTCGGTGGGAGACTTGCCTCCCCTGTTACATCACGCGTCTGCCGCGGCGCGGCATATTCGCCGCGAAACGGAGCGAATCGTGCTGGATGAACTGCTGGCAAGGATCGAAAAAGAAGCGATCGTCCGGGCGCTGGCTACGACAGGTGGAAACAAGAGCGAGGCAGCAACCCTGCTCGGCATGACACGGCCCAGGTTGTATCGACGGCTGCTGCAATTAGGGCTCGTTCAGGAGGATAATCCGCAGGAAGAGCAGCCCGAATTCATCGAGCGCGATCCTAGCGAGTGATGTGGAGCAAGCCATGGCGTCCGTACAAGAATGGATTGTGTGCGAACAATCGGGGCGTTGGGCGGCCGCGCTGCGAATGTCACTGGCACGCAAGCCATTAACACAGCCGAGGCCACGACTGCACGAAACTCGCTCGCTCCGCGAATTCGCGGAGTTGCTGGACAACTCAACGTGCCATCTCGCGCTAGTTGAAATCAGAACTGAAAATCTGAACGAGGCACTGCAACTGCTGACGCATAACCTACCCCGCCGCTTTCGATTCGCCGCGCTTCTGGAAAACCTGCCCTTACAGCGGCGGTTCGGCGACGATCTCCATGAGACCCGACTCTCCTCGTTACCCTCGTTACCCGATCTGCTTTGGGAGATCGGGGCGGTCGAGGTCCTCCATTCGCCTCGCCAAAGCGAACGCTTGACCACTTTGCATTCCCGGCTGCTGGCCAATCTGGGCACGGACGCTTCTAGTGCTGCAGGCCCCCCTGCCCTTGCTGATTGGGCGTGGTCTGCTATTCCTTGGCAAGATGCGTGACGCAGGGTAGTTTGGGGTAATTCTCGTAGGTCGGGCTTTGGCCTGACATCTACATTCGTCAGGCTAAAGCCTGGCCTACCGAAAGGTTTCCGTTCATGGCTGACGCCCCAATTACATTTGCGACGATTGAATCCGCCTTAGCCCCACTTCCTGATCCGGAATCGGGCCGCGACCTTGCACGCATGGAACAGATCCACGACGTCAGTGTCAAAGGCAATCGCGTCGAGGTGACGCTGGGGCTGACGACATGGTCCGGGCTGCTGTGGGATGAGACACGGCAAGAGGCCGAGCGACTGCTGCGCCAGAAGCTGCCGGCTGGATCTGAGGTGCATGTTCGAATTGCCGAGCACAGCCGACCGCCGGAGCGAATTGGTGAGATCGGCCTGACGACCAAAAGCGTGATTGCCGTCGGCTCCGGCAAAGGGGGCGTCGGCAAGAGCACCATGGCGGCGTCGATCGCCTATGGATTGAAGAACAGCGGCGCCGCGGTCGGCTTGATGGATGCCGACGTATACGGTCCCAGTATTCCGCATTTGCTGGGCGTGAATGAGCGTCCCCATTTAGAGAACAACCGTCTACAGCCAATCCAACGAGATGGGCTGCGAGTGATGAGCATGGGGTTCATGGTGCCGCCGGGCGAGGCAATTGTATGGCGCGGGCCCATGCTCCATGGGGCAATCACACAGTTCTTACGCGATACGGAATGGGGCCCGCTCGATTTCTTGGTGATCGACATGCCGCCCGGAACAGGTGACATTGCACTGACATTGTCGCAGATTCTGCCGCTAACTGGCGCGGTTGTCGTATGCACTCCTCAGGACGTTGCCTTGCTCGACGCGGTAAAAGCCATCGCGATGTTCCGCAAGGTTCACATTCCGGTGCTGGGCATGGTCGAGAACATGAGTTATTTTCTCTGCCCGGCTTGCGGCAAGCGATACGACATCTTCGGTTCTGGTGGAGCTAAACGCCGGGCAGCGGAGCTCGATGTGCCGTTTCTGGGCGAAGTGCCGATCAGTATCGGTATTCGCGAGCGCGGCGATGCCGGTGAAACCGGTGGTAACTTCAGCGATGAAGCAACGTCGGAGTACTTCCAAAATATTTGCTACCGGCTGCTAAAACAGATCAGCACGTCGCACAAGGCCGAACCGCCGCTACCGACGCTGAATGTGCTGTAGCAGCCGTGGAGCAGACATTCTTGTCTGCCGTAATTCCTACCGAATCTGCTAAAACTGGCAGGCAAGAATGTCTGCCCCACAGCTTTTAAGGTGAGCGCAAAAAATTAGAGCCGCAGGAAAAAATCCAGCGGCTCTTTCTTGTTAGTTCACGCGGCGGCAAGCAAGCCGAAATCGGCTTCCTGCCTGCCGAGACACAAGGCCTTAAAACTACGAGGCCTTCTTGGTCTTGCGCTTTGCCTTCTTGGCCTTCTTTACGCCCTTAGCCTTCTTCTTGCGGCCGCCCTTTTTCTTGGCGGTCTTCTTTGCCGTCTTCTTCTTGGCGGCTTTCTTCTTCTTGGCCACAGCTACTCCTCCATAAAAAAATGCAGGTGACGATTGCGGCCTACACACCATTTCGTGGCCACAGATCACCCAGGGAAACTTGCTACCATTCCGCGGTAGCTTCGGTTACTCGTCTCTCGCTTCGCAACTAAATCAAACGTCCTGGTGTTGACAAGTTGCAAATGAAAAACGTGTAACCGATGTCACTTGATGATTAGTTGTACGCAATTGCCGATTTTGTGCAACATGTTTTTGCAAAAAAAATCACCCGCACACAAAATTTTTTTCGCGTCGCACGCTTTTCAACGCGCGATCAAACGCGAATGCGCGCTATGAAACAGAGTTTCGCGCGCACCTGCGCCACATCAATAGATTGAAATCGTCGTGCCGTCGTTCAAACAACCATTCGGTTGCGCTGCGCGACGTCGAAAACCAAATTTCGAATAGTCGTAAGGCTTCAATCCGTTCAAGTAAGTGGTCATCCACCACGACGATCGAGTCACTTCGAGCGGTTCGGAAGTGGCACGCCACGCGGCGAGCAACATCGGCCACGCGCTACGCATTACGCTTCGCTTTACATGGATCGGATCAAAACCGTACCACATGCCAGATGCGGAAATCACCGAGATTTTTCGCTTGTGACCGATTTCAACGAGCCGCTCGTTGATTTCACGGACGAGCACGCGCGCGTCGGCCAGAGTCAGTTTGCTGCGCGGAAAAAATATCCGACGAAAGAACTGGAACCACATCAAGCTAAGCCGCTCGATACTCTCGGCCGGCAGTTGTGTGACAATCGTTGCAGCGCCGACATCGGCTAGTCGATCGAGGCATCCTTCGACCCAATTGAGCATCTCGTCAGTCGATACTCCATACAATATATCGTTGCCGATGTCTGTCACGAGCGCCGCGGTTGGCAGTGATGGACGCTGTTGTAAATCTTGCCAAAGCGCGCAGGGAAAAATTCCAGAAAATTTTCTTCCCAAGACCGAAGAATCTCGTCCATACGACCTGCCATGCCCCATCGCGGCCATGATTTCGATCGGCGCGGGCCACGTTTGGCGCACCGTTGCGACCACCGCGGGGAACGAACGAGTAAGGTTGCTCGCGCCGAGAAGTATGACGCGTCGGGTCGGCATTGGCAGTGTCAACCGATACACGTCAGCAAGGCTCGCGGGGTGCGAGTGGTTGAAATGAACTCAAATGGTCGCGCTAACGCCAATGATTTCGATACATCTGAAGAGTTTGAACATTGGAGTATGCGAGGTAACCAAACATGAGCCCGGTGTAGAAACGCTGATTCATGAGAAAGTAGGCCGCAAGCAGCACTGCTACACCAATCGAGAGCTGCAACGATTGGACAATCCCGGTGCGCGGATTGCCGAGCGTAAACAACTCGCGCGAGATCTGGCCGCCATCGAGCGGGTAGACAGGCAGCAAATTCACGAGCCCCCACACTATGTTGACGAAAATCAGTTGATAAACAATCAGGCTAAGAAAACGAGACTCGAATGGTTGAAAGAAAGCATAGAAACGGCCCAATAGATTGATGGGAATCGCATGATGGGTGCTCATAACTTCTTCGGCATTAGGCGAAACAGTGAACCCGGCGCGATGGCCGGCGAGGTTTGACGCGACAAGGATGATCGCGGCGAACAGGAACCCGGCCATCGGGCCGGCGAACAGGATCGCCAACTGGCTTTTTGGCGAGCGATCGCAATCGTTGCAAGATGCAAGTCCACCAAAGCTGTACAAAGTAATTCGCGGATGGCCGCCATAGTAGCGCTGCAAAACGGCGTGGCCCAGCTCGTGAACAAGAATCGAAACAAAAACGATTCCCACCCACATCAGTATCTCGACTGGTTCGTCGGCATTCATGCCGAGAAGGAACGACACCAGCCAGAACAGCGGATGGACGCGTACGGGAAAGCCTAGTACACGGAAATGAAGGTCGGCTTGGGTTGGAGGTGGTTCGCCGATGAGCATCTGTGGCTGACAAGGGAGTTTAGGGATAAAGAGTCGTGGATTGCATTATTTAATCCACAAACACCCATCCGCAATCCGTAATCGGCATATCGCCAGCTTTTAAGCCGCTTCTCGCACGGCACGATCCACGGGCAAAGCGAACGGATAGTGGGTCTGAAGCGCTGGGCGGCGGCTTGAGTTCAGCGTATCGAGCACATAATCTGCCGCCCTGCTCGATGCCCCACCATGCCCCACGTGCTCTTTGAGGGCCGCCAACTCGGCAACCCGGGCAGTACGCTTCACGGGTTGGTAGAGCCACTCGATCACATGATTGGCTACCTGCTCCGACTTATCGCCGCAAGTCAGGTACTCGGGCATCAGCACATGGGCATCCACCGGATCGCCCGGATCGTAGGTCGACACCTTCTTGGGAAACAAATCGGTCGCTGTGAGCAGGTTCACCAACGTGATGTAGCGGACCTTGCGAAAGAACTTTTGCACGAAGTACGCAAACCGGGTGATGTGGTACAAGATGACCGTCGGCTTGGTGTGGTAGAGCAATTCGAGCGACACCGAGCCGGAGACTGCCATGGCGCAATCGGCGGCATGAATGATCTCGGCCGTACGGCCAACATGCACCTCGATGGGCAGATCACACCCTTTCAATCGCTCTTTGACAAAGCCGGCCTGACTCGCCTTGAATGACGCCACGGCAAACCGGGTGTTCGGCAGCCGAGCATGCACAAGCTTGGCCGCCTTCAAGAAGTAGTCGAAATTACCTTTTACTTCCTGCGTTCGAGAGCCCGGCAGAATCGCGACGAGGTTGCCGTCCTTTACCTGTAGTCGCTCTATAAATGTCTCGTCCAGTTTCTCGGCTCGCAGTTGATCGAAATAAGGATGGCCGACAAATGACGCGTTGCAACCACGATCGCGATACCAGGCGACCTCGAACGGCAACTTGCACAGCACATGGTCGACAAACCGCCGCATCTTCTTCACGCGCCATCCGGCCCATGCCCAGAGCTGCGGCACGCCGTAGTAGAAGACCGGAATGCCATGGACCTTCGCCCGACGAGCAATCCACCAGTTGAAGCCGGGGTAGTCAATCAGCACGACGGCATCGGGCCGATGGTGACGGAAGTATCGATCGGCACGGCAGACAAGATTCCAGAACTTGTGGATGTTGAGGAGCACGCGCAACAGCCACATTACGGCCAGCTTGGTGAGATCTTCGTGCAGCGCGCAACCGGCCGCAGCCATGCGTGGTCCGCCGTAACCAACGCATTCGCAATCCGGATGGCGTCGTTGCAGCTCACGGATGAGGTTCGCTCCATGCAGATCGCCGCTTGGTTCGCCTACCGAGAAAAAGATTTTCATCACACGCTCCGCAGTAGGTCAGCCTTTAGGCTGACTGCACATCTACCTTCGATCGAGTGTCAGGCTAAAGCCTGACCTACAAGGGTCGCGGAGTATGGCAAAATGCGCAAGTGGGGGAAAGCTCAGTTGGCGGCCTAGGAGGCACGCTTTTCTAGCAGCATTTCGAGGTAGCTGCGGCGCTCCGACGGGCCCAGATTCAGTTCGGCAGCGAGCATCTTGATCGTTTGTTTGGCCGATTCCAGATTCTCGTCGTTAGCTTGAAGCTCCAGCTCAACGAAACATCCTAGTCCATCCAGTTCGTCGAGGGCCCCGTCTACTTCGTATTCGCCAGACGTGATTCGAAACGTACGCCGCCGTTTACGCACGATAGTAACACGCGTAAAACCCAAAGCCTCGAGCAGCGAGGCAAACTGTGGACCGTCGCGATCAGTCGCGCCGAGGGGTAGTTCGATCTCGCGGCGTGTCTTGGTCGTGGCATCCAGCTTGGGGCCCTTGTAGGTAACAAAACTTTTATCACCCACAGTGCGAATTCTCAGTGCTTCATCCGTGGCCGCAAAGTCTCGACATGGGTGAGCGTAATACTGGTCCGACTGTTCAACCGGTTGCTCCAACTCTCCGCCACGTTCGCGCAATTTCGCCACTAGCGCCGCTTCATCTGCCACACGATGCTTTTGCTCGACTTCGTATTGCATCGGAATTAACCACTACGACACGACGGGCACAACGTCGTAATCGTTGAGTCGTTGTGGTCATCCTCCTATCGTCCGGAGAAATAAGTCGGCGAATCCACAATAAGTGGTCGATCTGGCCGTGCGGTGACTACTTCCGCATCGAGTGCCCACAGCGGGCCAATTTCCACGGGAGTAACGTCGGCGACTTTGGTGCCCGCCGCCTGTAGCCATTTGCGGTGCTGCGCTATCATAAACTCATGCACGTACTCCGGCGTATCGCGCGATGCGCCCGGCGCGTTCTTGAGCGGAGCAAAAACGTCGGCCTCGGCATATTCGACCACGAATGGGTTCTTCGCAGCCGGCAATAAATCAAAAATAAACCGCTCGAACTTAAGAGCATTGAGCTCTTTCGGCTCGACCAATTGGCCATCGCCATCGATGTAGGGAACTTTCTTGCGCGCAATGTGAAACGGCAAAGCATCCTTGAGGGCAAGTGCCCGCTCTAAGAACGCCACGCTAAACATGTGGACGGCAATGCTGCCGGCCCAAAACTCGAGTGTGCCATCAGCAACACGCTTAGACGCTACATCGTCGGGCAGGTCGCTATATTCGATTACCTGCAACTGCCCGTCGATCATCGCAAACACACCCAGCCGATCCTGCGGCGTTTGCTTGGCCACAGCCATCGAGGTGAGTTCCGAATTGGCCAACAGGTGATGACCAATGAACTCGGGGTCCGCGATCGGCACCAACGGATTGTCGACCTGCAAGTAGAACAAATGGCGAATCCCGCGCCGACGCATGTACTCCATCGCTCCACTGGAGGCCAGCGCCGCTACAGTTCCGCCATGACCATCAGGACTTAAGAACAGCGATCCTTTATCGGCTAGCAGCAAACTGCCTGTCTTAGCGTCGACCGCTGGCATGGTTCCCTGGCAGAAAAGAACGACATCATCCGCCGGCAGCCCGAATCGGGCGTGCTTCTCCAGGTACTCAGCCCGGTCACCCACGAGGAACAGGCTGAGTACCT
>CAZJWY010000151.1:0-8298 GCA_964549545.1 uncultured Planctomycetaceae bacterium
GCTCGGCTCGAAGAGTTGGAGAAATAGAAACAACTTCGATTCTGCGTCTGTGGGTGGCTGGGGTCGAGGCGTAGCCGAGCCCCCAGCGGTGTGGCTGGGGGCTCGATGGCGCTCGACCCCAGGTACCCAGTTGAATTTCGCCGTGACTTCACGACGCATCATTAATAACCAGCCGTATTCGTGATAGCATGGAGCATTCGCAAGGCCCGGTGAGTAAAATGTGATCCTCCGCCCCCTTGCTCCCCGCTCCCTGCTTCCTGCTCAGATGCCCGAGATAACTACCGCGGAACAACTGGCTCAGCGTGCGTTAGACGTTAGCGTCGTCGATGATGCGCAGCTCAATTCCGTGTGGAGCACGCTCGGGTCGACCAACGCCCCGCTGGCCGCCTTTCAGCAGGAGCTGCTCCGTCGCAATCTGCTGACCCAGTACCAGCTCGAGCGGCTGATGCGGGCCGAGTCGCGCACTGGCTTTTTCTACGGTGACTATAAGGTGCTGTACTGCGTGGGCGCCGGGACGTTTGCCCGCGTCTTTCGGGCCATCCACCGGGAGACCGGCCAGATGGTCGCCGTGAAGGTGCTGCGGAGCAGTCTGAGCAATCCCAAAGGAACGCACCCGAAATCGGGTAAAAGCCTGAAGCCGTACATCGACCTCTTCCGCCGCGAGGGCGAGTTTGGCATCAAGCTCAAACACCCGAACATCGTCGAGCTTTACGACGTCTACTCTCATGGCCTGACGCACTACATCGTGATGGAGTTCATCGAGGGGCGTAACCTGCGGGAGTTCTATCGCGCCGGCCGCAAGTTTGGCTACATCGAAGCGGCCCACATTACCGAGGGCGTGATGGCCGGGCTCAACTACGCGCTACAGCAGCACGGCGTGACGCACCGCGACCTCAAAATGTCGAACGTGCTCTTGTCGAGCGACGGCGAGCCGAAGCTGGTGGACTTCGGCCTGGCGGGCGTCGAGGGGGCGGCCGAGGAAGCGATTGAAGGCATCAGCCGTCGGACGGTTCTCTACGCCGGCCTGGAGCGGGCCACCGGCTGTAAGATGGATGATCCGCGGAGCGACATCTATTTCGCCGGAACGATCTTCTACCAGATGCTGTGCGGCAAGCCGGCCCTGCCCGAGACGCGCGATCGCCAACAGGCAGGGAAAGCATTTTACACCGACATCAAGCCGATTCTCGACGTCGATCCGAAGATCCCGCTGTCGCTCAGCATCATCGTGAACAAGGCGCTGGAAATCGATCCCGACAAGCGCTACCAGACCCCCTCCGACATGCTGGTCGAACTCAAGCTCGCCATCAAACGGCTCAAGGAAGGCAAAGACAAGCCGGCCGACAAGGAACTGGCCTCCAGCGAGGGCCTCGACGAGCAGGGACAGCCGCGCAAGCTGATGCTGATCGAGTCGGACGTAAAGATGCAAGACATGCTTCGCGACCTGTTCAAGAAGAACGGTTATCGCGTGCTGGTGCTGGGCGACCCCGAGCGGGCCGTGGAGCGATTTTTCGCCGATCCCAAAACGGCCGACGTGATCTTGTTCACGACCAGCGCCAACGGCCGGGCGGCGCTTGAAGCGTTCAATCGCTTCGGCCAGGAAGCCTCGCTGCGCGACATTCCGGCGGTTCTCCTGCTTGATCAGAATCACAGCCACTGGTCTGAGCATGCTCAGGTGGGCGAGCATCGAGCGGTGGCGAAGATGCCGATCAAGATGCGTAACCTCCGCGGCGCGCTTGTCGAGGCGATGCAGAAGAAGGTGTAACCGGTAGCGTGGGTGCTCGCACCCACGGATTTCGGCTTGGACCCCACGGATGATATCGTCACATCGCGCTGGGCCGAACACAATTTCGTGGGTGCAGAAGCACCCACGCTGTAGGATTGTGGTTTATCCGCCGCGGGCGCGTCCTCGCGTTTCAACGTCAATGCCAGGATGTGGGTGCAAAGCACCCACGCTACGAACTAGCGCTGATCGACGGTGAGTTCCGCCGAGTCGTCGTACTACCACGTTTGCAGTCGGTGGCTTACATTGAACGGCGGTTTGGCAGGCGTCGTCGGCGGTTTCATGGAGGTCGGAGGCTGCAATGAGAATACTTGTTTCCATTTGTTGGGGTGTCCTTGTCTGGTTTGCTCCCCTGACGCTGGCGGCGGCTGAAGCCGGGGCGGATGTTCTTTCCAACTGGAACCAGTGGCGGGGCCCACTGGCTACCGGCGTCGCGCCGGAGGGGAATCCACCGACGGAGTTCTCGACCACCAAGAACGTGAAGTGGAAAGTTCCGATAGCAGGTCGGGGTGGTGCGTCGCCGATTGTTTGGGGTGATCGGATATTTATCCTCACGGCGGTGAAGACCGATCGAACGGTCCCGGCAAAAGCGACGTCGTCTGCCAGTGTGGGTGCCGTGCGTCTGGCTGCGCTAGGCGATAGCGATGGCGACACGGCCAACACCACGTTTGCGCTGGCGCAAAACGATCCACCGCCGAACGAGTCGAAACGAGATGGCGATCGCGAGCGGCGTGGGCCGCGTGGTCGTGGTCCGGGTGGACCGGGCGGGTTTGGCGGCGGACGGTTCAACATCGAAGCGCCGGCCAACTACTACAAGTTCGATGTGCTCTGCATCGATCGCAAAACAGGTAACACGATCTGGCAGCGCACCGCGTGCGAGGTCGTGCCGCACGAGGGTCATCATCAAACTGGCTCGTTTGCCTCGGCTTCGCCAGTCACCGACGGCAAGTATTTGTACGCGTCGTTTGGTTCACGTGGCATTTACTGCTACGATCTCGACGGCAATCTCAAGTGGAAGAAAGAACTGGGCGACCTTCACATGCGCATGAGCTTCGGCGAAGGGGCATCCCCTGCCCTGTTCGGCGACACGCTCGTGCAGATCTGCGACCAGGAGGAAGGTTCGTTCGTCGTCGCTCTCAATGCCAAAACTGGCCAGGAAAAATGGCGCAAGCCGCGCGAAGAAGTCAGCACCTGGGGTACGCCGCTGATCGTCGAGGCGGCCGGTCGCACACAGGTCATTACGAGTGGCACGAACCGCATCCGCAGCTACGATCTCGCCAATGGCGATTTGATCTGGGAGTGTGGCGGGCTGGGGTCGAACCCGATCGCGTGTCCGGTGACCGTCGATGGTCTTGCGATTGCGATGACGGGTCACATGGACCCGGCGGGGATCGCCGTGCCGTTGGACTCGAAGGGGGACATTACCGACAGCAAGAGAATCGCCTGGCAAATCAAGGGGACGACGCCTTATGTTCCTTCTCCGCTCGTCGTCGGTGATACGATTTACTTCATCAAATCGCGCAACGCGATTTTATCGTCGGTGGCCGCCAAGACGGGCGAGTACATCATCTCGCAGCAGCGGTTGCCCGATATGAGCTCGATTTACTCTTCACCTGTTGCCGCGGCGGGCCGCATTTATATTTGCAGCCGCGAGGGCATCGTCAATGTCATCAAGCAGGCCGAAAAACTCGATGTGTTGGCGACCAATAATCTGGATGAAGTAATTGATGCTTCGCCGGCGATTGTTGGTAAGGACCTCATCATTCGCACCGAGGGGTATTTGTATTGCATTAGCGAGTGAGCATGCCGACTGACGAGAGGGATCTGGGGGTGGGCTGTTTGGGGCCTGAGCGGACAGTTTTTTCTTGGCGTTGAGCGTGGTGGTGGAGATTCGGCTTGGCAGCCGATGCTAAGCTTCTGCCTGCGGTTTCGTTACGACCGTTACAGGTGGAGCACCTCATGTCGGCCGATTAAAAGTGTCGACAAACTGTCGCGGCGTGGGCTTCCGTGGCGTACGATTCTGCATGAATCCTCTGTTTGCAAAGGCAGCACATCAAGCCTGGTGGGGCGATTATCGATGAGCGCCTTGATCACTACCAAACCGCTGATCGCGTCTCCCAACGTCGGCTATATGTCGGTGCATGTGGAGTTGCTTCGTCGTTTGGATCAAGCGGTCGTCGACATTTATGCGCGGCGCGATTCTACTTGCGAGCCGACGCTTTATCTGCGCGCCGGTTGCAGCATCGATTGCACGCAGACCGCGCGGCTGGTGTCCCGCGGTGCGCAACAAATCTTTGTGCGGTCGGAGGACTTTCATCAATTTGCATCCAACTTGTTTGAAATAGTGAATGCCACGGCAGAGAACGAAAGCGTCGAGCCCGCCGAGCGATTCGCCGCGCTGCAACTCGCCATGGCCGTTGAGATCGAACGGGCCACGCGGCTCGTCGACTCGGGGCCGTATGTGGCTGCCGCCGAGAAAGCGGGGCGCGAGCTAACGTCGATCTTGGTCGACAACGAGGTAATACCAACCGATCTGTTTCGGCTGGCTCGGCACGACTTCAATACGTTTACGCATATCACCAACGTGGCAAGCTACGGCGTGATCCTGGCGGAGCGGTTGGGGCTATGCGAGGAGAACGAATTCGAGCCGCTGGCCAAGGCGGCGATTCTGCATGATTTGGGGAAGCGATTCATACCGACGAGTATTTTGCAGAAGCAATCGAAGCTGACGGCCGAGGAGCGCGCGATTGTGGAAACCCATCCGCAACGAGGCTACGAAGAACTGTGTGATCGCGAAGACATGTCGCACGACCAGTTAATGGTAGTTTATCAGCACCACGAGCGGTTCGACGGCAGCGGGTACCCGGTCGGATTTCAGGGAGAAGAGATCCACCCTTGGGCGCGGATGCTGGCGGTGGTCGATGTCTTCGACGCGATTACGGGGATTCGCCCTTATCGCCGGTCGGCAACCCCCGCCGACGCGATGGAATACATTTGCCGAAATGTCGGCACACATTTTGATCCGGAGATGGTCGCATGCTGGAAATCGATCATGGCCAAAAATTGATGGATGACCTTTGGGAAGCGACGGCGGCCAAAGTCGAGCTTCCCGAGTCACTTCAAGCCGAGTACTTCGACGTGGAGGGGCCTGGTCCAATCCGAGCCGACAACCGACGGGTTTATCATCGCTACTTCATGCGTAGCCGAGCCGTGCTCAAGCGTGGAAAAACGATGCTGGGGACGCTGACGAAAGATGTTTCGCGGCAAGGGGTGGCGTTTTTGTCTCCCGTAGCGCTCTTGCCGAAAGAGCGGATCAAGTTGCGAGTGCCGACGGCGGAGCTGACGCTGGAAGTGAACCGCTGTCGTCGCGTTAGTCAGCACTGTTTTGAATGTGGTGCAAAATTCGCTCTATAAGAGCATGGTCGACAAGCTGGAATACGATATGAAAACCGTCCGCCAAATCATGAATGAGCAACCTGCGAGCGTCCGCCATGAGACGACGGTCGAAGCGACGATCGAATACATGGGGCAGAACCGATTGGACAGCGTTCCGGTGGTCAACGGCGCCGGCCACCTCGTCGGTTTTGTCTCGGAATTGGCCCTGATCGATGTGCTGTTTGATGAGAGGGTGCGGCATGAGTCGGTATCGAGGTACATGACGCCCGGCGTACGGACATTGGACCCAAACGAATTGCTGAGCAAAGCGGCTCAACTATTCGCACTTCATGAGCTGCGCCACTTGCCGGTGGTCGAGCATGGCAAATTGGTTGGCGTGCTCTCTTGCCGTGATTTGTTGAACTACGCTCTAGGGAGTGGAGAGCAGTTGGCCGACCCGCTGGTGGAGTTGATCCCTTCGCTAGCGCAGCTTAGTTAGAACCGGAGGAAATAGGATTTACCACGGAGAATACAGAGGGCAGGGAGAAGAAGTGCCGGAAAATGTGGTTTAAACCACGACGGCACTTTAGGCATGGCGGGGCAGGCTTTTTGCGATGGAGGTTGTTGGTAGGAGTTCGGCTTGGCGGCCGACGCTAAAAGCGCGCTGAGAGCATTTGAGCGTTTTGGCCGCACTATTCTTTTCGGATGGCGAAGGTGCAGGCGGAGGATTCGATTCTCATGAGGGTGACGACGTAGTTTTTGTCGCCTACCTGAATGGCGCGTGATTCGCCGGGGATCATGTTAACGACGGGGTAGTCGCCGAGTTGGATAGTGGCGAAGGAATCGGATATGGATTCGACGCCGACCGCGACGCTGTTGTCGCCGATGAAGCGGGCCTGGCCGGCCGGAACCCGGATCGAGACGGTTTGCTTGGTGGCTACGGCCAGAGCATCGCTCAGTTGTTTATTCTTGGCCTGCTCGTCCTTCAACTGACTCTTTAATTGCTGGACGCTTTCTGCGACACGAGATTCCGCGCCGGCGATTTCCTTGTCGCCTATAGCTTTTTGATCGGCGGCCGCCTGGTCTTGCTCGGCGACCTCCGTGCGCAGGTCGGAGAGCTCTTGCTGCTCGCTGGCATCGAGGGCGGCTTGTTGCGACAGCTTTGTCGCGATGGCGCCCGAGACGCTTCGCTCATCGGCGCCAATGAACGCCCAAGTTGCGGCGACAGAAAGGGCCACGGCTGGCGCGAGAATGCACAAGATGCTCCAAATAGTGACGTTGAATCTCACAGTAGCATGCCTCTTTCGGTTGCGGGCAGAAGACGATTGGTTCGCGTAAAACTGTATGGGAAACGCAAACCTATTGAAATCTAGTACCGAAATTCGGAAGTGCTACAACCATGGTTGGTCGGCTCGCAGGCGATTGGAATTCAAGACGGCCTGCTCGGAGCAAAGCGGCGATTTTGACGGCGGTGCGACCGTCATAACCGGAATGGATTAATGATTGGTCATTTCCGAAATGATCAAAGACCAATTTTCAATGACCAATTTCTTCTTCCCTCTACTCCCTGCGTCTCGTGGTAATTCTGGTTAAGGAAGTTGTTTTGGGTTGCCACTAAGCCGCAAGCAGTGGGCGAACGATTGTCTGACCGCAGGCCTTGTTAGTGGCCCAACTGCTTCATTTCGAGTTCGTGGATTTTTTCGACGCGGCGTTGGTGACGACCACCTTCGAAATCAGTTTTCATCCAAACCTCGACGACGCGCTCGATGCTGCGCGAGCTGAGCATGTCTCCGGAGAGACAGAGGACGTTGAGGTCGTTGTGGCGGCGACTTAGTTCGGCGGTCACTTCATCCTGGCAGGCGGCGGCGCGGACGTTGGCGAACTTGTTGGCGCTAATGGCCATGCCGATGCCCGTGCCGCAGATGAGGATGCCACGCTCGACCTCGCCGCTGCTGACTTTTTTGGCTACGATGGCGGCGAAATCTGGATAGTCGACGGCGATATCGCTCGGCGGACCGTCGTCGATGACTTCGTGACCTTTTGACTTGAGAAGCGAGATCACCTTTTCCTTCAGGTGAAATCCACGATGATCACTGGCGATGGCTACTTTCATGGTGAACCTTTGGTCGGGCACGACGGATTCTTGCGAGAAAGAACCGGACGCTAGCGCGTTCCGGCTAGTTATCTTGGTTATACAAGTCCGAGCTCATCTCGGATTTGTTCGGCGTGGTGTTTGACGGCGGTGGCGATTTGGGCGGCGCAGTGGCGGTAGGCGCCGACCGGTTGGCCAATCGGATCCGCTAGATCGTTCCGATCCGGCAAGAGCAAGCGCGTGCGGCTTGCCGCTTCCGGCCAGCGGTCGACGATCGATTGCATGTGGCTGCTGGTCATCGCCAGGATTACATCCGCATCGCGAGCGAGCCTTTCGGTAAGCGGCTGGGCCTCGTGACGCGAAAGGTCCATGCCGTAGTCGCGAATCACCTGCACTGCCTCGGCGGCTGGCGGGCAACCGGGCGCCGCGGCGATCCCAGCCGAGATGACAGTTACGCCACGGGCCTCGAGATCTTCGGGCGAGCAGCCGAGGCACTTGGCAAGCGTTTGCTGCATGAGCAATTCGGCCATCGGACTGCGGCAGGTGTTGCCGGTGCAGACGAGCAACACGACGACGCTTGCCAGGCGTTTGAGCGTGGCTTCGCTGACGACTCCCTCTCGAAGGATTTTGAATTGATTGTTCGAGACCTTCACCACGGAAGAAGGTTGGCCGTAGCGGCTAGGGCCGTCGTCGAGCACGAGCGCGACATCTCCATCGAGCGCGGCGACGACCTCTTGAGCAGTGACTGCATCGGGGCCGCCAGTGCGGTTGGCGCTGGAAAGCACGATAGGACCGCTGAGCATTCGCAGGACGGCCTGAGACATATCGTTGGCCGGCACGCGGAGGCCGATCGATCCGTTTGGTGCTACTACATCGCGAACCGAGCGAGGCAGTTGCTTAGTAAGGCCTTCGGCATGGTGATTGTCGACGACGAGGGTCACGGGACCGGGCCAGCAGCGACGTGCAAGGCGGCGCGCAAGGGGAGACATATCGGGGACGTAGTCGGGCGCTTCCTCGGCGCTTTTGATCGCGAGGGTAAGGGGCTGCGCTG
>CAZJWY010000151.1:8308-12730 GCA_964549545.1 uncultured Planctomycetaceae bacterium
TAATCTGGGGACGACAGTGGAGGGACGCTGGCCAGGGGCTGCGCTGGGCCGCGGCCCTTTACCTTGACCAGGCGCTCGACGGCGTCGGCCCGGCAGGCGCTGGCGGCGAGGCCGTAGACAGTCTCGGTCGGCAGCGCAACCAACTGGCCTTCGGCGAGCGCTTGAACAGCGCGATGAACGACGTCGCGGGCGTCTTCGGCGTTACGAATATCGATGACAATGGGGGGCATAGGCAGACAGAAAGTCCACGCCAACATGGGCAAGCATGCCCAGAAGGAAACGCCCAACCGGGCCCGCTTCCCCTCCGGCGGCGGACCTTCAACTATATCGAGAATTACCTCGCGCGGTCAAGCATTCTGCCGGGGGTATGGGGAACGCAAATCGTTGGTGGGATTGAGCTTTTGTTGAGGCGGGAGCGCTGTAGTGTGCGTATAGTTGAATGGGACCATCCCCCTGAAACTCCCTTTGCCATTCCGAGCAAAGACGAGCCTGAAGAGTCTTTGTCCGGTATCGCTTGCTTCGGCTGATATTATTTATTCGCTATGATTTGTTAGGATATATGTCATATATTGAAAGAAATGCCTAAGAGTAGCTGCACAAGTCAGTGGCGAAACATCCAAATAAGCACATTCGAGAAGCGATCGAGTACGCGCAGGATCACGGTTGGACGTTTACGAAAGCAAGTGGACGGGCGCACGTGTTTGGAGCTCTTTGGTGTGCTTTAAATACTCGTGACGGCTGTCGATTTCGCGTTTTCTCGACGCCGCGAGTTCCGGAGGATCATGCTCGACGGATTCGACGAGCAGTCGATAAGTGCCCTCATAAAGCGGCAGACCCATGAAATATGAATTCTCGCTAATCCTATCGCAGGCTGAAGTAACTGACGAAGACGCCGACAAGCTGTACGAATCCGGCTGCGAAGACGCCAGTATTCTAACGCGCGAGGGCGTCACACGCATCCAATTTGATCGCCAAGCTGCAAACCTGGACGAGGCTTTGGCGTCGGCTATCCAGAGCGTGGAACGAGCTGGGTTTGCGGTATCGCGCGTTGAGATCGAGCGGCACGAAGTCCCGCAGGTTGCATAATAGACTGCTTCTCATCCCATAACTTGGATTAGGAGCGGCAGTGGTCGCATCGAACGATGACCTTTCGATTGTTTGCATGTGCTGCTTTTATTGTCTCCGCGGCACTTGCAAATGATCCCTTCCATCTTGCTCGTTGCTTTGGTTTCGTACTCCCACGTTGACCTTTGCCATAGTTGCAATCTTTACAGGATGCCCTGTGGATTGTCGCGTCTTTTCCTGATACCGCGAGTCTGTTTTCGTAGTACCAAAATTCATCGGACATGCTTCCAGCCACCGAAAAGGGTCTTTGCTTCAATACGTCACTCGACAATGTGAATCAGCACGTTGTGTTCCGTTTCATGAATGCCAGCGCGTCGGTCGCGAGTTGCTCTTCACTTTCGTACATGCGTCGCCAGATTTTGGTGGCCGCGCTGATTTCTGGTAGAGCCAAGCCGAAGGCTTCGACGACCATCCAGCCGTCGTAGCCGACTTCTTTCAGCGTGTCGAAAGTTTCCTTCCAGGCGACATGACCCTGTCCAGGCGTGCTGCGGTCGTTTTCGGAGATGTGGACGTGGACCGTGTGCGGGGCGGCCGTGCGAATCGCGTCGGCGATGCCCTTCTCTTCGATGTTGGCGTGGAACGTGTCGTACATCATGCGGCAGTTGGGGTGGTCGACTGCCTTGACGAACCGTGCCATGTCGGCCGCGCAGGTGAGCAAGTAGGTTTCAAAGCGGTTCAGGTACTCGCAAGCCAACATGACGCCGGCTTGCTGAGCGTGTTCGCCGACTTGGCGCATGCTGTCGACGCCCCACTTCCACTCGTCCTTCGTCGGGCCGGCGCCGCTGAAAAGGCCGATGGCGGAGTGGTACGGGCCGCACAATGTCTGGACGCCGGCTTCGTGGCAACAGTCGAGCGTTTTCTTCGTGGCGTCGACGCCCGCGGCGCGGATCTTGGCGTCGGGCGAGATCGGGTTGTTCTCTTCCGTGCGAATCGTAACGGCAGTGCGTTCGAAACCGAGGTCGTCGAGCCGCTTCCCCCAGGGGGTAAAACTCGCGGGCTCGCCGCCAAAGATGGGAATTTCGACGCCGTCGTAGCCGATCTTTTTTAGATTCTCCAGGACGGGCATCAGGCCGTCGTTGAGTTCACCGGACCACAGTAGCAGGTTCATTCCGTATTTCATAAGTTTTATCCGCAGATAGTTGATGGACAGGATAACAGGATTGGCAAGATTCACAGGATCAATTCGACTCGTTTCAAGTCCTGTCGATCCTGCAAATCCTGTTATCCTGTCCGTTCTTTCATACTTCCGGCAGCTCGAAGCCGGCGCGTCTTGGCCGGCTGGCGAGTTTATTGGCTTCTTCGTCGCCGACGAACTTTTCGGCGGCGGGGTCCCAAGTGAGTTTGCGGTTCAGCTCGCGCGTGATGTTCACAAGGTGGCACACGCTGATCGAGCGGTGGCCGATCTCGACGTCGGCGTTGGGCCGCTGGCGCGTTTTGATGCAGTCGAGCCAGTTTTGGATGTGTGGTTTGGCGATCCAGCCGTCGCCTTCCCATTTCTCGGCCACGGCGGGGCTCGGGGCGTCTTTCACGAAGTCGGGCGGGTTCGTCGTGAACTTGTTGCGATTGATTTCCATTTTACAGTCGGTGCCGATGAAGACCGCGCCGCCCATCGGGCCGCCGTCGCGCTCGAAGCGAACTTGCGTGCCGTCGGCGTAGCGCATCGCCACGATGCCATTCGGTCCGTCAGGCCAAAGTTCGGTCGGGCCGGTGTCGTCTTTGCCGAGTGCCCATTGGATTTGGTCGACGCCGTGGGCACCCCAGTTGGTCATTTCGCCGCCGGAGTAATCCCACCATTGCATCCAGGAGAACTGGAGTTGCTTGTTGAACGGGCGTAGCTCGGTGGGACCGAGCCAGGTGTTCCAGTCGTTGCCCTGTGGGACCGGTTCCTCAGGCAAACCGGTGTAGCGTTTGGGGCCGGGGTAGTTCACCGCGGAGACCAGCTTCAACGAGCCCAGTTTGCCGTCACGGACGAACTCGCACGCGAAGCGGTTGAGCTCCATCGAGCGTTGCTGTGAGCCGACTTGAAAAACGCGCTCGTGTTTACGGACAGCGTTGACTAATTGCCGCCCTTCCTGGATGTAGGCCGTGAGGGGTTTCTCGGCGTAGACATCAAGGCCGTGGATGACAGCCCGCATGCAAGGGAGCGTACGGGCGTGATCGGGCGTCGCGATGATGACGGCGTCGAGCTTCTCGGCGTCGAACATCTTGCGATAGTCTTGATAGAGCTTCCAATTCGTCTTTTTCTTCTTCTGCGTTTCCGTCACACGGTAGAGGAAGCAATCCGAGGCGGCCACGATCTTGCCGAGGGCGGGCACCTGATCGATAAGCTGATTGCAACGACCGCCAGTGCCTATCAAGCCGATGATGATCTGCTCGTTGGCGCCTGGCGCGCCGTCGCGGCCGAGTACGTGGGCTGGAATGATCATCGGAGCACCGATCGCGGTGCTAAGTGTGGCCGATGTTTTGAGAAATTCGCGGCGTGTCGAGCCGGTAGATGGTGATTCCGCCATGGATGTGGAGCCTTTCGTAAGGTGTCGACATCATCGATTCATCAGCATACTCGCCCGAGCGCGGGTTGTCACGTTGGCCCGGGACGGCATGGGTGTGTGATACTGATTGAGAGTTCTTGGGGTAGCCGGTAGGCTTAACAGAACGGCCGGGCCAAGCATTGTGGGTTGGTCGGGTGATTGGCCACAAGAAACACGAAAAGGCGCGAAAAGGAAATTGATTGATAAGACAAGAATTTTTGTACAGGAGGTAACGGAGGGAAATGAGTTCATTTGGTTCAATTCGATCAGGAACACTGATCTTCACTAATCTCCACTAATGGGGTTAGTGATAATTAGTGAAGATTAGTGTTCTCTCCGAACCGAATGTTCAGACGCGGCTTGCAAAGATACTTGGAGCAACCCAAATCACTATCTCTGTTCTCTCTGTTACCTCCTGTTCAAATTGGATGCCTTCGTATTTGACCGATTACTTTTTGTGCCTCTTCGTGCTTTTTGTGGCTGATCATTAACCATTAAGTACCAATTCAATGTCTCTTGCTGAATCTATCGAAAAGCGCGCGGCCGAATTTGCGGAGCGATACCAGTCTGTCTACAAGCAACTTGGGCGCGTGATCGTTGGACACGACGACATCTTGCATGGCGTACTTACGTGCCTGTTCGTCGGCGGGCATTGCCTCCTTGAAGGCGTGCCGGGATTGGGCAAAACATTGCTCGTGCGGACGCTGGCCGAAACTTTGAACCTGGACTTCTCGCGGATTCAATTCACGCCTGACCTAATGCCGGCGGA
>CAZJWY010000152.1:0-1301 GCA_964549545.1 uncultured Planctomycetaceae bacterium
CGACCAAGCCGCGATCGACCCCGCGATCGAAAAGGCCTGGATGCCGGTCGACCTCTACATCGGCGGCGCCGAGCACGCCGTGCTCCATCTGCTCTACTCGCGGTTCTGGCACAAGGTGCTCTACGATCGCGGCGTCGTCAGCATGCCCGAACCGTTCCAGAAGCTTGTCAATCAGGGCATGATCCTCGGCGAGAACAACGAGAAGATGAGTAAGAGCCGGGGCAACGTGATCAACCCCGATGCGATCGTGACCGAGTACGGCGCCGACTCGCTTCGCCTCTATGAAATGTTCATGGGCCCGCTCGAAGCGTCGAAGCCGTGGAGCATGCAGGGCGTCAACGGCGTCTTTGGTTTCCTCGGCCGCGTGTGGCGGCTCATCGTCGACGAGCGGGCTGAATCAATGACGCTCAATGCAGCCGTCGTCGATCGCCCGCCAACCGCCGAAGAGAATCGCATCCTCCATCAAACCATCCAGGCCGTCACCAAAGACATCGCGAACCTGTCGTTCAACACGGCGATCTCGCGCATGATGGAATTTACGAACCACTTCACCTCGGCCAGCGAGCGGCCTCGTGAAGCGCTCGAGAAGTTCGTGCTGTTGCTATCACCGTTCGCCCCTCACATCGCCGAAGAGCTGTGGCAAATACTCGGCCACCAGGAAACACTCGCCTACGAGCCCTGGCCGGAGTTCGACCCATCGTTGGCCAAAGAAGAGTCCGTCGAAGTGCCGGTGCAAATCAACGGTAAAGTGCGGTCGAAAATTACCGTCGCGCCCGATGCAGATAAGTCGCAGTTGGAATCCGCCGCGCGCGCAGACGAAAAGGTCCGTGATTTGCTCGAAGGTAAACAAGTCGTCAAAGTGATTGTGGTGCCCGGTCGGTTGGTAAACTTCGTGATCAAGGGATAGGGGGGGTGAGCAGGTGAAGAACGCAGTGGCATTGGTGCTGGGCGGCGGACGCGGCACTCGCCTCCTTCCGCTGACCGCGTATCGCGCGAAGCCGGCCGTCCCCTTGGGCGGCAAGTACCGGCTGATCGATATCCCGATCTCGAATTGCATCAACAGCGAGATCAATCAGATCTACGTGCTGACACAATTCCAATCGACCAGCCTCCATCGCCACATCCGCGGCACCTACCGCTTCGACAATTTCAGCGGCGGCTTCGTCGAGCTGCTTGCCGCCCAGCAAACCATCGAGGAGGATGATGACAAGCGGCATTGGTACCAAGGCACGGCCGACGCCGTCCGCAAAAACTTCCGCCACATCCTCGCCCCCGGCCTCGAATACGTGCTGATCCTCTCC
>CAZJWY010000152.1:1311-1782 GCA_964549545.1 uncultured Planctomycetaceae bacterium
CCGACCTCGCCGGCGACCAGCTCTACCGGATGGATTACCGCGAAATGCTCGCTACGCATCTCACAGCCGGCGCGGAAGTCACGATCGCCGCCAAGCCGGTCAATCGTTGCGAAGCCAGCGCGCTGGGCATCATGCGCGTCGATGCCAACGGCCGCGTCGTCGGCTTCCGCGAAAAGCCTCAGTCCGAAGATGAATTGAAAGACGTCGCGACCGACCCCGCCTGGCTGGAAGCTCGCGGCATTCAGGCGAACGGTCGAGACTGCCTCGCCAGCATGGGCATCTATCTGTTCGACCGCGAAACGCTCGTCGACGCGCTCGAAAAAACCAACTACAGCGACTTCGGCAAAGAGGTATTCCCAGCGTCGATCCGCTCGCGCAAGGTGCAGCTCCATGCCTTCGATGGCTACTGGGAAGACATCGGCACGATCCGCTCGTTCTACGACGAGAACCTGCGGCTCGCCCAACCGAACC
>CAZJWY010000152.1:1792-12702 GCA_964549545.1 uncultured Planctomycetaceae bacterium
GCAGGCCGCCTTCGCGCTCACCGCGGTCGTGGGGCTGCCGTTCGCGGTGTTCTTCGGCGGCAGCGGCAACGGCGTCTTCGTGGCGATGGCGGTCAACCTGGCGCTGGTCGCCTTCGCCATGGCCGTCATCCTGCTCGCCAACTACCGCACCTTCGCCGAGATGGTCGCCTCGCGGAAGGAGCTGATCGCCAAGCAGGTCGAGACCCAGCGGCTTTCGGACGAGAACCTGCGGCTCGCCCAACCGAACCCGCCGTTTCAACTCGCCTCGGCCACCGCCCCCATCTACACTCGCACTCGCTCGCTCCCGCCCACGCGCATCGACGGAGTGACGATTCAGCAAAGCCTAATCGCCGATGGCTGCATGATCGGCAGCGGCACACGGATCGAAAATAGCGTCATCGGGCTGCGTTGTCAGATCGGCAAGAGCGTGACGATTCGGAACTCGGTGATCATGGGTGCCGACTTTTACGAAACGCCGGCCCAACTAGCAGAAAACCGTGACGCCGGTCGGCCCCCGATCGGTATCGGCAGTGGCGCGGTCATCGAGAACGCCATCGTCGACAAGAATTGTCATGTTGGCGCAGGCGCACAAGTGATCGGCAGCCCGGCCCAGATTGAGCGCATCGCCGGCGAGAATTGGGAAATGCTCGACGGCATCATCGTTATTGCCAAAGCCGCCGTCCTCCCCGACAACTGGAAGCTCCCTTCCCCCTAACCACCCAACCACGCCCTTTGGCGTCGGTCGCCAGACCGAATTTCCCTCACTCCCACTCCACCCAACCTCCCTCCAATCCTTAGAACCCCTCCAACCCGCAGTGCGTAGAATCGCTTCATAGACGAATCGGCGGACCCGTGTAATATTGAACGAATGGCATCCAGCGCCTGGGTAGAGCCTCTTCTGCCCATGCAGACGCACTTTTTCTCTTCGGAGCTTCTTGAATGGCATCGGTTCGACGTTGGCAGCTTGGCACAGCCCTAATCACGACGCTTGCTTTCAGTCTGTCGCTCCGGGCAGAAAAAACATGGGCGGCCGATTCAACGCCAACTACTCAGCAAGAGTCGATCAAGATCGAACCTTACACCGGCAAGCCGATCTTCCTCGACGAACCCGAAAAAGTAGTGGTCGCACCGGCTGTCACATCCAAGGAAACGATCAAAGAGAAGCTCGGCGATGGCCGCGTCGAGCGCGATGTCGCCCACTATTCGGACAACAACTTCGCCGCTGACGGCAGCTACAAAGAGTTTCACCCGAACGACAAAGCCTTCATCGAAGGCCAATTCAGCAAGGGTCGGCAAGAAGGCGAGTGGAAATACTACTTCGACAACGGTCAACTAAACCGCAAGGTGACCTACAAAAATGGCAAGCCCAACGGTACTTGGGAAATCCACCGAGCCGACGGCACGCTGCAAGCCAAGCGCGGCTTCAAAGACGGCATCCGCGACGGCGAATGGATCACTTACGATGAAACTGGCAAAAAGCCTCTCGCCGAAGAACACTACGCCGACGGCGTGGAAGATGGCGTTTGGAAAACATGGTTCCCCAGCGGCCAGCTTAAGCTCCAGGTAAGCTTCAAATCGGGCAAGCGCAATGGCACGAGCGTCGAGTTCGATGAAAAGGGTCAAAAGGTTGTCGAGGCCGAGTACAGCGACGGCAAAGTCCACGGCACCGCGACCCGTTGGCTCCCCGATGGTCGTAAGATCGTGCAAACGTACGATGCCGGCAAGCTCACCAGCGAATCCAAGCAATAGCAGCCAAAATTATCAAGATTCCGAGGTTGCTTAGCGCCGGTCGCCAGACCGAATATCTCCCCATTCCGCCCGACGCCTACGAAAAAGCCACAGCCTGCCCTACAATAACAACCTCACCCGGTTACCGCAGATCTTTTTCGCGGCAATCTTGCCACTAGCATCCTGGTTCATTCGTGCCGCCTACTTCGCCACCCGCGCCTCCGACGTCGGATAAGGACAGCTCGCCGCGCATGCGTCCTCGTAGCGCCTGGATCTGGTTCATCGGCTTGCTGCTCCTTCTTCTGGCGGCCGTCGCCACCCAACGCGGAACGACCGAGCGCGCCGAGATTGATTTCTCCTCGTTCGATGCCAAGGTGCGAGCCGGTCAGGTGAAGTCACTCGACATCTACGGCTCCGTGGCCTACGGCGAATTCGTCGAGCCCCAAATAATTTTGTCCCCCGCCGAGGCAGCCAAGACCTCCTCCAAAGAAGAAAAGCAATCAACCGATCAGAAACCGCGCACCTTCAAGGAATTTACGGTCACCCTTCCCGGCGAGAACGTTGATTCGGCGATGCTCCAGCAGTGGCGTGACGCTGGAATCCAGGTCGCGTTCCACAAGCCCAAGAATTACAGCGATCTTTTGATGCTGGTTTGGCTCGGCCTGTTGATCTTTCTCGTGATCGGCGGCTGGGGAATGGCTCGGCGTGCCCGCGATCAGATGATGGGCGGTGGCATGCTCTCCGGAGTTCTGAAAAGCCCCGCCCGCCGCTACTCCACCGAGGGCCCTCGCGTCACGTTCAAAGACGTCGCCGGCCTCGGCAACGTCAAAAAGGATTTGATGGAAATCGTCGAGTACCTCCGCGACCCCACCAAGTTCCACAAACTTGGCGCCCGCGTGCCGAAAGGTGTTCTCCTGATGGGCCCGCCGGGAACCGGTAAGACATTGTTGGCCAAAGCCGTGGCGGGCGAGGCTGGCGTCCCGTTCTTCTCGATCAACGGCTCCGAATTTATCCAGCTCTTCGTCGGTGTTGGCGCCGGGCGTGTCCGCGACATGTTCCAAACTGCCCAAGCAGCCGCCCCCGCGATCCTCTTTATCGACGAAATCGACGCCGTCGGCCGTCAACGCGGCGCGGGCCTCGGCGGTGGGCACGACGAACGCGAACAAACGCTCAACCAGATCCTCAGCGAAATGGACGGCTTCAGCCCCACGAGTACGGTCATCGTGCTCGCCGCCACTAATCGTCCCGACGTTCTCGATCCGGCGCTCCTCCGCCCCGGTCGATTCGACCGCCATATCACGGTCGACCGCCCCACGCTCGCCGGCCGCCGCGAGCTATTCGAGGTTCACTCCCGCAACGTGCCCATCGCCGACGATGTCGATTTCGACCGCCTCTCGCGTGGCACCGTCGGCATGACCGGCGCCGATATTCGCAACCTCGTCAACGAAGCCGCCCTTTGGGCCGCCCGCCGTGACGACACGCTCGTGCATATGCACGACTTCGAGTACGCCCGCGACAAAGTTCTCATGGGCGCGGCCCGCGAAGAAGTGATGGCCGAGGAAGAAAAACTCATCACCGCCTACCACGAAGCCGGCCACACGCTTCTCGCCTGGCTCACCCCCGGCTGCGACCGCGTCCACAAGGTAACGATTCTTCCCCGCGGTCGCGCGCTCGGCGTCACGCAGCTCGTCCCCGAGGAAGAACGCTACAACATCTCGCAACAGGACCTGCAAGCTCGCCTCGCGATGCTGCTGGCTGGCCGCTCAGCCGAGAAACTCAAGTTCGACCAGTTCAGCGCCGGTGCCGAAAGTGATCTCCAAGAAGCAACCCGCCTGGCCCGCCGCATGGTCACCCATTGGGGCATGAGCGAACGCCTCGGCCCCGTCGCCTACCACACCGGCGAAGACCACCCGTTCCTGGGGCGTGAAATGGCCCAGCACGAACGCCAGTTCAGCGAGCACACCGCCCAGGTGATCGACGAAGAGGTGGAGAAGATTCTCCACGGCGCTGCCGACCTTTCCCAACAAACACTCCAGCAGCACGCCGATAAGCTGACGAGCATCGCCGAAGCGCTGATGCAACGCGAAGTCCTCGACGAAAGCGAAATCACTACCCTGATCGGCCCCAGCGTCAACGAGTCCCGCCAGCGCTCCGTCAGCGTCGGCACCGCTCAAGTCGCTACCAGTCGCGACTAGTGCAACTTTCCAAATTGCGTTCCGCAGTGGGTCAAAGAACAAACGCAATTTAGCGTCGGCCGCCAGGCCGAATCTCCCACCAACACGGCCTCCTGCAAGAACAAACAAAGGTAACTTGCTCTAGAATTTTCCCTCTCCCGGATTATGCAAGTGCCTGGGTGTGATTGAGCGGACATTCACTTGCCAGCCCCTTCGCGGCCGATAGCACTTACATAGTCGTGTCTCCCAAAAGGAGAGGGTTCCAAGGCGGCTTTCGCTATTTTCAAAACACGCTCTCAGCTTGCTTGCGCTGCCCTTCCTCGCCCTTACCCCTTCTTGAACACCTTGAATATCTCATGGGTGTCGAAGTAATTGTCCACTCGAACGAGCCGCCCCTTTTCGAACTCATAAATGTATTGAGTTAGACCCCGGTAAACTTTGCCGGTCTTGATGAAGCGAGTAGCGTCCTGAAACTGAAGCACCATCAGGTTACCGCTCGTTCGAATATCGCTGAAGTCAATCCCTTCTTCGTGGTCAATATTTTCGCTTACGAATTCGAATAGGGTGCGTAGGCCGTCTACTCCTCGATGCTCGCCACAGATGGGAATTTCCTCAGGCCCAGGTGCCCGTAGTACCGCATTTGGTGAAAGGATCTGTTCGTACTCGCTTAGATCGCGTTCATAAGCGTATGCGTGTAGGGCTTGAAGTACATTTGCCACGTTTCGGTCTTCGGTGGCATACATTCGCAGCTCATCGCGCTCGGCCGCCAGATCGACCATCTCGACTCCGAGCGCGATGGCCAGAAATCGCACGAAATCGGCGCGAATTCGCTGTCCAGCCTCGGCCGTCCGGAGGGTCCGCACCGCAATCCCGGCAATTTCCGCCAGTTCCGGCTGCGTCCAACCCCGCGCCCGCCGCAACTGCCGCAACCGCCTGCCGTCCACGGTTAGCCCGCGTCTAGAAATCCGCACCGGCTTCATGCGCTCGCCATCCTCTCCCCGCCAAACTTATCGCTAACTTGCCGCTAACTTGCCGCTTTTCAACCGCCGCTTCCGTTATAGTCGATTTAGCACATTTGGCAATTTCCTGATTCTCGGGCAACGAACGCCCGCTTTTCGGCAAAAACCCGACGGCTGAAACCCCAGCCTTTAAAAACCAATCCAGTTTTCCCCACCAATCGGCCATGGCGCTTTGGCTGGGGCGGAGCGCCCGACGAACCCTTACCAGCGGACTTGCTTCACCGCAAAATCGCTGCTCTGCGGGATCGTGCCAGTTCCACCCCAGCCAAAGGCGGCCGTGGCTAGAGCAAGTTACCAAATTACGTGTCGTAGTAGACGTCGAAGCACACAAGAGTTTTAGCGTCGGCGGCAACGCCGAATCTACAACCAATACGCGCCGAATTGGTACGGAAAAAAGTAATCTGCTCTAATAACTGTCTGTATTGCGACAGGGCGATCTCGTTCCAACATTTTCAATTCGACCTCGACGCAACAACAACCAGCACCAGCACTTCGCAGATTGCCACCACGATCGACATCGGCCGCGCCGTGCCATTTTGCGAAAGAGCAACGGCCGCCGCTGCTGCCGCGCCACCCGCATATTGCAGCAAACCAAGCACTGCCGAGGCGGCCCCCGCTTCCTGGCCAAACGGGGCCATCGCCAGTGCAGTGGCATTGGGAAAGATAAGTCCGAGTGTCGCGATGCAAATATACAGCGTCGCGTAGAACAGATAGAACCCGCCGATATCGAGCAGCGCCTCGGCCACAAGCAGACACCCCGCTGCCGTACCGACGACTGCCGCCACGCGCAAAATCCGCTGCGGCGCAAATCGCCGCAGCAGCCAACGATTAAGCTGCGCGGCAAAATAAATCCCGATCGCCACGCTCGCGAAGAGCATGCTGAATCGCTGCGCGGTGAGACCATGCAACTCCATGAACACCATCGGAGCCGCAGTGATATAGGCGAACAGCGCACCGTACGTGCAGCCGATCGCCACGGCATAGCGAAAAAATCTCGCATCGACGAGAATTCCCACGCTGCGCTGCAGAATAGCCGTGAAGGATCGGCGTGAGCGTCTCTCTACCGGTAGCGACTCATCCAGACTGACTGTGATCGCCACCATGCAAATCGCCCCGATCGCAGCCAGCACCCAGAACACGCCTCGCCACGACGCAAACGCCAGCACCAGGCCGCCTAACAGCGGCGCGACCACGGGGGCGATCCCGCTGACCATCATCATGAACGAATACACGCTGGCCGAACGAACCTCGTCGAACAAATCGCGAACCACCGCTCGGGAAACCACCAGTCCCGCTGCTCCGGAAGTCCCCATAAAAAACCGTGCCCCGATCAGCCATTTCACCGACGGCGCGAACGCGCAGATCACGGCCGCCAACGAAAACCCGGCACAGCCCAAGAGAAGTGGCAACCGCCGACCAGTCCGATCGCTAATCGGACCAATCAAAAACTGCCCCAAGGCCAATCCCGCGATAAAAAACGAAAGCGTCAGTGGCACAGCGCCTGGCGCCGCGCCCAGATCACGCTCAATCTGCGGAAATGCCGGCAAATACATGTCGATCGCCAGCGGCGAAAAAGCCGTAAGCGCACCTAGCAAAATGATCAATGCCGGTTTGCCGCTCTTGTCGGATAAGTGTTGCATACCCCAAGCGTAGGTAAGCAACCAAAGCAGAGAAAGAGCACAGCCTCGTCGTCCTCAAAGCGTATGCTCACTGGGGAATAGATTGAGCGCGGAACTCTCCGGCCACGCAAGAATACCTGGCCGAGACGGCCGGGCTATATAGCCGACCCGTTTCGGGTCGGTGGGGGCGCGTTGGTGTTGAAAGCGCAAGCTCGCGGGTGCGGAGCACCCACGCTACTGAACTACAAGGAACAATCGCCGTTCCTCCCCGCTGGTTACTTCTCCACCTTGGCCGTTTTGTAATACTTGACCGTTCGCCGCAGGCCTTCCTCGAATCCCACGGTTGGCTCGTATTTCAACAGCTCGCGAGCCAGCGAAATATCCGCCAGGCTGTCGCGCACATCTCCAACCCGCGCCGGCTCGAAGATCGGCTTTACGTCGGTCCCGAGCGCCTTATTGATTCCGTCCATTACTTGCAACAAGTCGAACGACTCGCCGCAGGCGACGTTGATCGTCTGGCCAACCGCCGCAGGGGCGTCTGCCGCGAGCAGATTGCCCTGCACCACGTTGTCGATGTACGTGAAATCACGCGATTGCTTGCCATCCCCAAAAATAGTGGGTCGTCCGCCAGCCAGAATTTCGGTAATGAACTTCGGGATCACCGCCGCGTACTGGCTTTTGGGGTCCTGGCGCGGGCCGAACACGTTGAAGTAACGCAGCGTTACCGTTTCGAGTCCGTACGTTTTCGTAAACGTCTGGCAGTAGAACTCGCCGGCCAGCTTCGCCGCCGCATAAGGCGACAACGGCATCGGCAGCAGCTTCTCATTCTTGGCCGGCGTCGGCTGATCGCCATAGGCACTACTCGATCCAGCGAACACGACCCGCCGCACGCCCCCCTTCCGAGCGCCGTCGAGCAGTGTCACCGTGCCGGTCACGCACGCTTCGTTCGTATCGAGCGGCGTATCCACGCTCCGCGGCACCGAGGCCAGCGCCGCCTGATGAAACCCCACCTCGACGCCCTCGACCGCTCGCGCGACATCGCTCGGCTTCGCCAGGTCGCCCTCGATAAACTCGACGCTCTTGCCCAGCGCCGCGATATTCTCGCGATTCCCCGTACAGAAATTATCGAGCACACGAACTCGATCACCACGCGCGATCAAAGCCGCAACGATATGCGAGCCAATGAATCCCGCGCCGCCAGTAACTAGAAAGCTTCTCATCGCCAATAAGATAGCCGATGGGCCAATCAGCCGCTACGCAGCCGAGAGAACAAGTTCCGGTATTCTTCGCGGCGAACCGGCGGCTTCTGTTGCGATGCTGGCACAGCCGGTGCGTCGTCTTCGACGATCAAGACCGGCTCGTCATTCTCGAGCTCCAATTCGAGGCTATCCAACTCCACGATCGCTGCCGGCGCATCGGACACATCGGCGATGCGAAGCTGCGGTCTGGCGGGCTCAGGCTGTTGCACCCCAGATTTCACTGGCGTTTCGACTTCTTCAATCGTATCGAATACATTTTGCAAATCGAACGCGAACGATAGCTCCGCCTGATAGCCAGGCAGGAAGTCCGCCGGGGCCGTCGATTGGAGCGCCGTTTCGACCAGCCGAGCGAATTCGGGATCGCGGCGATTTGCCACTCGCGTCGCGCTGCCGCGAAACATTTCTTCCCACGCCGCGTAGTTGTCGAGCACTACTTCCTCTTCATCAAACTTCTCGGCGAATGGATCAGCCGCGACTTTGGCAGGTAGAGCCACAGGCGTCTTGGCCGGCTTCGGCTCGCTGATCACAACCTCTTCTATTTCGTCATCGCTCAGATCCAGTTCCGTATCGAACTCGACCAAATGAGTCGAGGCAGAAGTATGGTTATTCGGAGCAAAGCTGTGATCGTCACAGGCCAAGTTGCCAAATTCGATCACGCGCGACGACGGCGTCAAAGTGGTTTGATCCGGCGTCTCCCACGGGGCGGGCAGTTGTTGAATGTCTGCCCACGCCATTTGAATCACAGAACGATCAACCTTAGTCAGCCCCGCCGCATTCCCATCCACGAGCGCGCGATCGCACAACTGATTGACCAGCCGCGGCACGCCGTCGGTCGCCTCGAACACCGCCGCACAAGCGTCGCCTGTAAAAATCTCGTCCGAAGAAACTCGCGAAGCCGCGAGTTGCGCGCGAATGAATTGGGTCGTCTCCTGGCTGTTGAACGAGCCCAAGTAGCAGCGGGCCGCCAGCCGCTGGCTGAACGACTCCATCTCGGGATCGGTAAAGCATTCTTCTAGTGACGACGAGCCGGCGAGAATTAAACGAACCCTCGGCGCCGAGCCGCGTACCAAGTTCGTGAGTACCCGCAGTTCATCGAGCAGCCCCGGCGGCAATGTTTGTGCTTCGTCGACCAACAGCAACAAACCACTTGGGCATTCTTCTTTCGATAACAAGTGATCGAGTAGACTCAGCCGCAGCTCGCCTTCGTCGCGCGAGCGGTACGGCAAGCCGAGCTCGAACAGAATCGATTGCAAGAGCGCGCGACGGGTACACAACCGCGCACACGCCGGCAGTACCACATCAAATCGCTCATGAAACTGCGCGGCAAGCACTTGCAGTAGCAACGACTTCCCCGTGCCCGGCCCACCAACGATCATCCCCGGCCCGTTGCCCCGTTCGATGACGCGCGCGAGGCGATTGCGGGCGTCTTCGATCGAGCTTCCGGGAAAATATCTCGCGACTTGCGGATACGAAGGAAACACGCGATCTTCGCGTTCGGCTAATTGACGGATGGGTGGCACCGTATTCGGCATGGCAGCGGCAATCCAGTTGCGGTAGATACGGACACGACGCGCCGAGCAGGCACGGTGCAGCGGCACAATTCGGCCGCTATCGCCTGAATCGGCAGTCCGCTGAAACGATCTTCAAACGATTTCGCCAGGACGCGCAGCTAGCCACTCGGTTGCCAGCAGGCGTATGATAAAAGCATGTTTCGAATCAAGATTTGTGGAATCACCAACTTGCAAGATGCGCAAGCGGCGATCGATGCCGGCGCGAGCGCGCTTGGCCTCAACTTCTATCGAGCAAGCAAGCGGTTCGTCGACTTGGATACCGCAAGGCAAATAGCCAAGATCGTGCCAACCGGCATAGCAACAGTCGGTGTGTTTGTTAATCACACTGCCCAGGAAATACAAGAAATCACCCGTGCTCTCGACTTACCCTACATCCAACTGCACGGCGACGAGCCGCCCGAATTTCTCGTCGACCTGCCGGCTACGGCGAAAATCATCCGCGCCTACCGCTGCGGCCCAACCGGCCTCGCGCCGCTAGCACGCTACCTAGAAGCATGCATCGAACTGCAGAGAACGCCCGCAGCGGTCCTTATCGATTCCGACGCCGGCGGCGCATTCGGCGGAACAGGTCAAACCACCGATTGGTCGCTAATCGCACGCGAACGCGCCCTGCTTCATGGCATCCCCATCATCCTCGCCGGCGGCCTCACTCCCGCCAATGTCGCCGCGGCCATTGCCGCGGTCTCCCCCAATGCCGTCGACGTCGCCAGCGGCGTCGAATCCCAACCCGGAAAAAAAGACCACGACCTCATCACCCAATTCATCACCACCGCCCGCACCACCTTCGCCAAAACTTAACCCCGCCCTCCCCCGCCGCTCGCGGCTTAGCGCTTTCGCGCTTTCCCTACACCTCTCACCCGCTTGCGAACACCAACCCCCACCACTTATAATAAAAGTTTCCCGTAATTGAGTGCAGGTCCGGTCCCCCGAGAGGAGATTCCCCGTGTCGCAAGTGGCCACCAAACTGCCGTACAAGGTCGTCGATTGTTCGCCCGCCGAGTTCAACCGCCTCGCCGAATGGGGCCGCAAGGAAATCGAACTCGCCGAGAACGAAATGCCCGGCCTCATGGCCCTCCGCAAGAAGTACGGCAAAACCAAGCCACTCCAAGGCGCTCGCATCGCCGGTTGCCTCCACATGACGATCCAGACTGCTGTCTTGATCGAAACGCTCAAGGAACTTGGCGCCGAAGTCACCTGGAGCAGTTGCAACATCTTCTCCACGCAAGACCACGCCGCCTGCGCCATCGCCAAGGCCGGCATTCCGGTCTTTGCCTGGAAGGGCATGAGCAACGAAGAATTCGATTGGTGCATCGAGCAGACGCTCTTCTTCCCCAGCGGCGAACCGCTCAATCTGATCCTCGACGACGGCGGCGATCTCACCGCCATGGTCCACGATAAGTTCCCCGAGCTACTCGGCGACATCCGTGGCCTCTCCGAGGAAACGACCACGGGCGTCCATCGCCTTTACCAGATGCACGAACGCGGCGACCTGAAGGTTCCCGCGATCAACGTCAACGACTCGGTCACCAAGAGCAAGTTC
>CAZJWY010000153.1:0-1872 GCA_964549545.1 uncultured Planctomycetaceae bacterium
GTTGCGGATTGGCCGCGGGCTGAGTTTGGTTACACTCGTCCTCGCCTAAACTGTGACAGCCAAACGATTTGAGGAGGATTTATCGTTAAAAAAGAGTAAGTTGACACGGGGCCGGCTCCGGCGGTTTGCGGATTTTTCCCCAAAATATCTGCATCCGCTCAAACTGTTTGTCGGTGATCGTGACCACACGCACCTCGCCATCGGGCGGCAGGTGGCGCTCGACCCGCGCAACGTGGACCTCGGCGTTCTCCTTGCTCGGGCAATGGCGAGCATAAACCGAATATTGCATCTGCGTAAAGCCGTCGCGCAGCAGGGCTTTGCGGAAGATGGTGTACTCCCGCCGCGCCTTTTTCGTGTCGGTCGGCAGGTCGAACATGGCCAGAACCCACATACAGCGGTACCCGTTGATGAACATCGGTGGAGGATTCAGGGGGTAGGGTGCAGGATATCGAGGTGAGAATCGGGCATCGGTTCGATAGGCGGGGGCGTGGAGGTTGTTTCAAACCCGCGATCTGCCTCGATAGCCACTGGAATTTCTAGCTCTTTCGCTTCACCATTGAAGCACCGAACCAGCGATGTGACATACCGGTGAAGTGTCACCATCAGCGGCCCAACCTCGTCCGCGAGCCGCACGCGGTCCTCTAAAATCCTGAGCAATTCCGCCTTCGCTGGCTGATTCAGCTCCTCGTAGCCCTGTCGGTGCATTTCACGCACCCGGTCGTCCACAAGTGGCCGCAACGGCTCGATCAGGTCGTCGGCCAGGCAGAACGCGTTGGCCCGATTGCGATGATGAATGCCGACGCTCGGCAGCAGGCCGGCCGCGACAATTGCCCGGGCAATTGCCGCCCGCAGCACCGAGTAGCCGTAGTTCAAAAAGCTGTTGAGCCCCGGCAAGTCAGGATCACGGCGAAACGCGGGCGTTTCATCCGCGGCAACGCGCCACAACCAGTTGCTCCAATACACGCGGGCCGCCTGGGCTTCGATATTGGTCGGATCGCCCGACCGCACTTCGCGGGCGAGCGCGAGCAGCTTGCGATAGGCCGGCAACTCCGGCGATAGATTGCGGGCCTGTGCCCGCACCTTGGCGACGATCAATTGTCGCCATAGTTGTTTGCGCAACGGCTGGCCGATATTGAGCTGAGCCTCCAGCCGCCACACGACTTGTGAGTGGTCGGCCATCGGCAACAGTACCGCCGCCGGCAAATGGTCCCGCCCGCAAATAACAACTGCCGCATCGCTCTCGGCAAGCTTGGCCAACGCGCCGTGCGTGTAGGTCGTCTGCGGATGATCGACGAGCACAACGCCGATATCCTCGCACGGCACCTGGCCAATCGTTTGGCCATCCCGTTTGAGGACAAGCTGGTCGTTGCGAACCGAAAGGTGAGCCGGCTCGCGACTGATTTCGAGCGTGCGTTTGATCAATTGCGGGGTCCGGTACGGAGGAACGGAACCGAACCCTCCGTGGAACACCCAAGTTGTGCATCCTGTGTGAACTACCCGAGTCTACCCAGGGGACAATTCATTTCCAAACATTTTCTTCGGAGTTTTTGTAGCTGGGAAAACTCAGTCGTTTGCCCAGCGGATTCGGCCGAGCGGGTCGACGGTCACTTTTTTGGCCCCCACCTCTAGCATCTTTTTCGGGGACAGATAGAGATTGTCCTTGTTTACGGCCTCCGTTTCACGGGCATCGGTGTGTCGCTTGTAGTACACACGTTTGCTCCGCTGGTCCATCTTGCGAACCACGCACAACTGAACCTCGCCACCAGGGCCGACTATTTCGAACATTTCCCCTGCGGAGAGCGACATCACAAACCGCTTATCATCAGGTGGGGTGCGGTCAATCGGCGTCTTTCCACTCCGAGCTCGTTTTGC
>CAZJWY010000153.1:1882-12485 GCA_964549545.1 uncultured Planctomycetaceae bacterium
CGACCATCGTTCGTTCTCTCCCTCGCCTTCGGCCCAATAGATGATGTGATGATTATTGCCGGGTTTAACGAATTGCGATTGGCGTCGGTCTGAGACGCACCGAAACGTCTCGCTTTCCTCCAACATTCGGACACGCTTAATGGGAACGCCAGACTTCATGTGGGGCCGATTCTCTCCCTTGAATGCGTCATTTGGGAAAGCCTTTTTGCCGTATGGATCGATTCCCAGCTTTTCCAAGTGCTTCGCGAGCGCCTTTCGAATCGCAGGATCACGAACCTTTTCTAGATGTTTCGCATTCTTAATTTCGGTTACATCCTTTCGGCGCACGAAGATGCTTGCATCCTCAACGCGGTTCTTAGCCCAGGGGCGATCACCCGTTTGGGGTTCCTCCTGTTTCTGTGTTGTCCCGTAAATGGTTGCCTTATGGAGAGCACCGGATATTTTTCGCTGCGCCCGATGCGATACATTCATGCTCAAGACAGCCATTCGTGCGTCATTGAGGAACCCTGGCCAAGGAGGCGGCATGTTCTCTCCGCGCGCATTCGCGAGCGCGTATAGCCGAGCGTGATCAGTGAGCGCAATTACGATTGCGTCCACCGCATGGTGACGATGGTCTGCGCGATTCTTTTTGCCTTTTTTCTCAGGATCGAGGATATTGTTGAGTCCCCACCAGTGCCGCAGGTCTTTGGTCATCCCGCCTCGTGGGCAAACCACGGTCACTCCCAGACACTCAAGGTATTCCTTCGTGCAGCGGGCGATGTACGTGGTATCGCGCAGTTGTCGTTCCACAAAATCTGCAAGGTCGATGTCAAGCTGCTGAAGCTTTTGACGCTTACCGTAGTCCAATCGCCGCGCGAGTTGCAGCATTTGTTCATACCGTGCCCGATCTGAACTCTCCAACCACTCTCTCGCCGTACGGTCCTTCTTTTCATGGTTGCATTTGCGGTGGCATACGACTCGGTTGCCCATGGAATCGTCTAAGCTTCGCCAGCGCGGCAAAATGTGGTCGATGTCAAACTCATCGGTAAAGAGTTTTGCGGCAGCGATTTTTCCACCGCAGTAGATGCAGTCACCGCCTTGTTCTTCCCATAGCAGATAACGGTTGATATTCGCCCGGCTCGGTTTAACGCTGAACTCCTCGACGATCCGTTCGGCGATTGTATTGCGATGCCGTGCTCGCTTCGCATTGTCAAATCGGATCCGTTCCCGTTCCTCTGCGGACTTCTTTGCCTCGCGAGCTAGTTCGATATGAATTCGGTCTGGTTTTCCGTGCTCGCGAATTACGGCGTTGACTACCTTGCGGACCTCGATCAATGCTTGTCGAACGATCGGATTAGGTAAATCCGGCGCTTGAGGCAGCAACTCTTGAGCATTGATGACGCGCTGATCGGGACGCAGATAACCGGCGGCGTGTAGGGCACTATTCGTTGCGTCATCGCCCATCAGGAGCAGCCCGCGCTCCAAGTGCGGAATCAATTTCAAAATCGCCTCGCGGCAGAAGCTCATGTACTTGTCGGGGAGATGCACTGCCGCTGCTCGAACGGCCTCTTCTTCCGTCAGTCCACAATCTTCGACCAAGCGCCGGACCGCGACGTCGTCTTGTGTTTCATTCAGGCAAATTTGAACGACTAGGTCCTTGGTTTCATCTGGCAGAGCGCGCCATCGTTTCCCAATGCCTTTGCTGCTTGCCATGGCCGCATCAGTCTCATGGCCTTGCAGTTTGTCGCGGCCACCGCGCTCGATGTTGAAAGTCATGTCGTCGGTGAACTTCAGTTTCTTGCGCAGCGCATCGAATGTCTGTTGCTTCGTATCAAGAAGTGCTTCGACAACCTTTTTTCGCTCAACCTGAGTTAGAAAGCGCTGCCCGCCGCCGTGGTCGAGTACCTTGAGATTGTTGACCTCCTGCAGAATCCGAAACTGCTGTGCGGCGCGATCCGCCTTCGGGCACCGCTTCCGCCGACATCGCTTATCAGGCAACGTCTCATCGGTAAGCTCGCATTGTCCGACGACGGACTTTGGCCAGTACATTTTGCGCTGATAGAAAATCAGACCGTGCAAGCCAAACTGTTTCAGTGGCCCGATACCTTTCGCCCGACCTCGTAGTTCTGTTGGAAATGCTTGTTTTCCGGTCGTGCCATATTTCAACTCGTCAGTGAGCAAATCTGGATAGTACTCGCGCTGTTTCTTCCAGATCGCATCGAACTCAGCTTCGTACATGTTTCGCTGTGTGTGGCGATGGCGAACGCGGTCAGCGTCGACGGTGGCACGATGGTTGAATTGCGAGTCGAGGTACGCGAGGTATTCACTGAGAAACTGATTCCGATCATTGAGTATGGCTTGCAACTCGCCGATCTCTTGTAGCATCCCTTTGGCGTCGGATGCCTTGTCCGTCTTGCGGTTGGAAAGAAAGCCGCGTCGTGTCGAAAGGTGAAAAAGTATTCGACCGAGTTGATGTTTTTCTACTTTGCCCGCGAGAGCGGCAGCGCGCAAACGATACGGATTCTCGCCGTCTGCTTCAGCTAAGAAGTTTTCTGCATCGATCGTGTTGGAAGGCAGCATTCCGACCGATTGAAGTGCCTGCCGAACCAGCCGCTTACGTCGAGCCCGCCGGCAAATCTGTCGACGCATTCCGCGCGATTCGCGTCTCGCCTGACTCTTCGATTGCTCGCCCCCTTGCTGATCGCGATCCACGCCTTCGGAGAAGATTCTGGTGAATAGGAGGCGAATTCGCTCGCCATCAATTAGCGCACCTCCAACGGACGTCGGACCCACATCTAAACTTAGCACTCGCATGATTGTTGACCCCTAGGGCCGGTAATAGTGGCACGATTAAAGGAACAAAGTCCAAATTGGGTTTTGGTCTGGGTCCAACGCCGCATTCCGTCACGCATGCAGATGGCCCCTCTTGCTTTTCATTTGGGGTGAACGTATAGCACCTAAGCAGGTGGTATTGTATCCAGATCAAGTGAAAGTTGCAAGGACACTTAAGCATAAGTAAATGTAACTGATGCATAGGTACTGTGCAGAAAACGTTTTTTTAAACTCATGTTGCGTCGCTCTAGTCCATTCGCTAGAATCCTGGTTGGCCTAGGCATTTCCGCTCTGATGCATAGGTGCTGGCAATTACGGATTGGCCGCGGGTTGGGTTTGGTTACACATCCCTGCTTGCGCGATACGATAGATTCGGACAGCTCTCGCGCTGTCGAACTGCATCGTTATCGTGTTAGCAAGGGTATTGAATGAGTGAAGCGGCAATTCGGTTACATGTTGAATCATTGGACGAGGGCGGTTTTGTGGCCACGAGCCCCGATGTACCAGGACTGGTTGTAGAAGGTCGAAGCTTGGTCGAGGTGGCCGAGCTTGCGCAAGAACTCACGCGCACGATCGTTGAAACCTATCTTGATCATGGCGATCCGCTTCCACCATCGTTGGCCGCTCTTAACACCGTTACTCCGATCGACTTGACGATCCCAGTAGGTATTCGCTGATGGGTCGCCTGAGCGGGTTCAAATACAAGGATGTTGCCCGCAAGCTGCGAACGTTTGGATACGCGTACGATCGCCAGGGTAAAGGCTCGCACGAAGTTTGACGTCATGCCGGTTATCCTCATTCTCCATCATTCTCGCGATATGCCCGAAGGAACGCTCCGCGCGATTCTTCGCGCGACTGAAATCGACGTCGATGATTTCTTAAAGGCGTGAGGTCAGCGGATTGACATTTCACACACCTCTACCCATAATTTGGGCAGTGTAACCAAGCTTAGCCCGCGAATCTCTTTCCGTAACAAGAAGAAACATTCGCAGGCAACGCTCCACGGAGCGACCGGCCGTCATGCCTAGCAGGGCGGCCTTTTTTATGCGCAGAAGGCGGCGATATAATTGGGGCTCGCCAGTTGCATTGCGTTGTCATCGGTAGAGAAGCCGGCTGCTTCGCGACACTAAACCATAATCGCGACATTTCACTCAATCCAACCACCGCCCAGCACGCGTTTGTTCGTTTCCGCGTCGAAACAAACTACCGCCTGTCCTGGCGTCACCGCAAACTGTGGTTCGTCGAACACAACCTGCAGTCGCCGATCAGGAAGCACGCTCAGTTGGGCTGGCTGCGCCGGTGCGTTGTAGCGGATTTGGGCGTAGCAACGAATAGTCGCAGCCATCGCGTTGTCGCTTAACGAAACCAACCAGTTACAATCGCTCGCCGTCAGCTCTCGGCGATTCAACTTCTCCCGCTCGCCGATCACCACTTTCCGCGACTCCGGCTCGATGCGCACGACAAACTTCCGTTCTCCGAGCGCAACACCCAATCCCTTCCGTTGCCCGATGGTGAAGCTTTCGATCCCTTCGTGCTGGCCGATAACGATGCCATCCACGTCGACTAATTCGCCAGACGTGTCTATGCCAGCGCGTCGCCGCCGCACGAACTCATCGTACCGCCCACGCGTTACGAAACAGATTTCCTGGCTGTCTTTCTTATCGGCAACGCGCAAACCAATCTCGGCCGCTCGCCGCCGAATCTCCGACTTCTCGAACTCTCCCACCGGCAGCATCATCCGTCGCAACAATTCCCACCGAATCCCAAACAACACATACGATTGATCCTTCGACGCATCCACACCGCGCAGGAGCGCCGTCGAACCATCCGCCTGCTTCTCGAGCCGAGCATAGTGCCCCGTCGCAACGAACTCGGCCCCTACGCTGTCGGCATAATCAAACAACTTTCCAAACTTGATCCAGTTGTTGCACTGCACACACGGATTCGGCGTCCGTCCGGCCGTGTATTCGCTCACGAAGTAGTCGATGATCTGCACAAACTCCGCCTGCAGATTGAGCGCGTAAAACGGAATTCCCAGCTTATCCGCCACTCGCCGCGCATCCTCCGCATCCGAAGCCGTGCAACATCCTTGCTTGTGATGAAGCGGGGAGCGGGGAGCAGGGAGCTGGGAGTCTGACGAATCATTGTTTTGCTTGCTGGTTCCTGCCTCTCGCTCCTCCCCTCTTTCTCCCCGCTCCCCACACGCCGGCGACTGCTCCCCATGGCGCATAAAGACGCCGATCACCTCGTGCCCCTGCTCCACGAGCAAATGGGCCGCGACGCTCGAATCGACTCCGCCACTCATGGCCAGCACAATACGCGACATAATTCGAGTCTAGGCCCCTCTCCGCTCATCAACAAGATACGGCCCTCGTCCCTGTGTCGTTCCCCGCATATAATCATTCCTCTACCCTAAGCCCCGCCGCTCGCGGCTTAGCACACCAGACCCCAAGGCTCCGTTACAGCATGGAAAAAGAATTCATCGACCGCGCCAAAGCGATCCGCCAGGGCATCCTCCAACTACGAGACTCTCTTTGACTGGGACGCGAAAAAGTCCCGCGTCGCCGAAATCGACGCGCAAATGCTGGAGCCCAATTTCTGGGGCAATCAGGAGCGAGCGCAGGAACTCGTCGAAGAACGTAAGTCGCTCAACTCGGTTCTCCTGCCGCTTGATGATGTGCTGAAGTCGAGCGACGACCTCGCCGCCATGATCGAGATGGCCGACGAAGATGAATCATTCGCTGGTGAGGTTCCAGGTGAGGTCAGCCGGCTGGAAGCCGAACTCGAAAAGCTCAAGCTCAAAGCGCTTCTCAACGGCCCACACGACTCGGTCGGCGCGATCATGACCATCAATGCCCGCGACGGCGGCACCGACGCCAACGATTGGGCCGAGATGCTCCTGCGCATGTACACGCTCTGGTCGCAGAAGAACGGCTACTCGGTTGAGCTCCTCGAACGCCAAGACAGCGAACAGGCCGGCATCAGCCATGCCGCTATCGCCATCCGTGGCCCGATGGCTTACGGCTATCTCCGCGGCGAAACTGGCATGCACCGCTTGGTGCGCATCAGCCCCTTCAACGCCGAAGGCAAGCGGCAAACCAGCTTCGCCGCCGTCGACGTATCGCCCGAGCTGCCCGACTCGGTGGAAGTTGAAATCGATCCCGAAGAGGTGCGCGAAGACGTGTTCCGTGCCAGCGGCGCCGGCGGCCAGCACGTCAACAAAACATCGAGCGCGATTCGCCTCACGCATCTGCCGACCAATACCGTCGTGCAGTGTCAAACCGAGCGCTCGCAACACAAAAACCGCGCGACCGCCTGGAAGATGCTTCGCGCTCGAATCGCCCGCGCCGAGGAAGAAAAGCGCGAAGCCGCCGACGCCGCCAAGTATCAGCTCCAAGCCAAAGCCGACTTTGGCTCGCAAATCCGCAACTACTTCCTCCACCCGGATCAACGCGTCAAAGATGCCCGCACCAAGTACCAGCAGGGCAATTTTCACAATGTCATGGACGGCGACATCCAAGGCTTCCTGGATGCCGTCCTCCGCTGGCGCGCTGGCCAACCCGTCGAAGATGATGACGAAGAATAACCCGCCGCTTGCGGCTTAGCGCAAACTTCCCACTACTTCGTCGACAGCTCCAAATTCACTTGGTTCGCCCCCTCGTTCACCTGCACCGTCACTCCCGAAGCATCGGTCGTACGATACTTCTCCGGCAATCGCGCATCATCCTTTGTCCCGGCAACCGGACGAATCGCCACGTTGTACTTTCCTGGCTTCACATGATCGACTTCGAACTTGCCGTCCTTCACCCGACCTTGAGCCTTCCCCTTGGAATCCACGGATCGCAACACGATTCGGCCGTCTTGCACTGCTTTCCCATCCAGCGCAATCGCCCCTTGAACCTTGGTCGTAATCGCTGATACGGGCGTGTCCTTGCCCGACGTATGGTCGTGGAAATAAGGCTCTCGCTCGCGTTTCCCTTCGGCCGGTTTGATCTCGCGGACCCAAATGTTACGATACCGCACTGGGTTGCCGTGGTCCTGCAAGTGAATCGGCAACTTGCCGTGCTTGTCGTACTTCGGAGCCTGATTGAACGGCGTTGCCCCCTCGAGCGCAAAGTGATTCTGCGTCAACACGCCATTGTGCAGCATCGTGATATAAGCCGGCGATTCCAGCGAGCCGTCTTCCTTGAACTTTGGCGCTGTCCAAATAATGTCGTACGTGTTCCATTCTCCTGGCGGCCGCATCGCGTTCACCAGCGGCGGCGCCTGCTTATAGATCGCGCTCGCTTGGCCGTCGAAATACGTCTGGTCTTTATACGAATCGAGCACCTGCACTTCATAGCGATCCTGCAGAAATACGCCACTGTTGCCGCGCCCCTGGCTATGCCCCTTCGGTGGCGTCGGCGCCGACCACTCAATATGCAACTGGCAATCACCGAAGCTCTGCTTCGTGGTGATGTCACCCTTGCCGACTGTCGCGACGCCGTCCTTCACCGTCCAATTCTCGCCGTTCGTCCACGCCGACAGGTCTTTGCCGTTGAATAAGATGATCGCGTCCGACGGCGGATCGGCGTCGGTCTTGCCCGGCGCGACTACCTTCGGCTCCTGCCACTTCATCCCCGACAGATACTCCTGCGCACAGCCACTCAGCGGTGCCGTCAGCACCCCGCTCATCGCCACGACCCCTAACGCAATCAGCTTGTTGAACATCGTCGATACTACCTTTATTCGAGAGCGGAAGCCGCAGTCAGCCAGCAGAACATCCGACAACAAAACGCCATAATCCGTGATTATGAATCGGCTCGAAGTCGCGAGCAACTGCCGAGAACTTGAGACGCGAAACGCAGAGGCAAATTCACTCTTTGCCTCCGTAACCCGCACGCTGCATCCCCAAGATGTCCTTGCCGTTGACCCCGTTTTGGGAGAAAATGACGGGCCAAGGCAGGTTACTTTCATAATCATCCACATAGCCGGACCGCCACGCGGTCCGGTCTCCCCGGAGACAAGCGCGCGATGTTTGGCGAGCCGATAGAACAAATCAAACGAAACTACACGGACAAGCTCGTCCTGGTCGACCCTTCGCGCCCCGAGTTGGCCCGCTTCCGCGATGCGGTCGGCCGCGTGAAGACAGTCAACATGAACGGCCGCGCGCTCGTCGAGTTCGATGAGTATCATGCCAACATCGGCTGGTACGATATTGCCCTCGAATACCTGAAGGTAGTCGACCAACCCCCACCCAAAGCGCCAAAGCCCGAAGCCAAAAAAGCCCCCGCCTCCAAAAAGGCCGGCGAGCCCGCTTCCGCGAGCGCGTCTGCCGGCCCCAAACCCGGCGCAAAGCTTTCCGTCGCCGAAATGCTAGCCGCCGCTCGCGCCGGCGGAGCCGCCGGTTCTGCCCCCGCTGCCCCAAAAGCACCAGCCGCCGCACCAGCCAAAGCAGCCGCGGCCCCAGTGCCGGCCCAAAAAGCCCCCACCGCCGCCAAGTCGAGCGAACGAGTTGACAAATCGAAAATGTCAATCGCCGACATGGTCGCCTGGTGCCGCGAGCACGATACGAAGTAGGTGGCTGCTTCGCAACTTTTCCGCGAACCAATCAACCCAACGCGCGGTCCTTCCCGGCAATAGCGAAGGATTTCATACCATGCCGCGCCCCCTCCACGAAAAATCCACCGTCGAGCAAATCCGCGCCCGCTTCGACGTCGATGTCGAGCGCTTCTCCAAACTCGAAACCGGCCAGCAAGCCGCGATGGATGCGCCGCTCATTCTCGACATCATCGCCCGCGCCGCCGCCTGCCACATTCAGCCGCATGGCAAACTCCTCGATCTCGGCTGTGGCGCCGGCAACTTCACGCTCCGTGTGCTCAGCGAGGTCGCCCCGCTCGATTGCATACTCGTCGACCTTAGCCAACCGATGCTCGCTCGCGCGCTCGAACGAGTCTCTGCGGCAACAATCGGCCACGTGGAAACGATCCAATCCGACATGCGAGCGCTGTCGTTCGACCAAGCATCGTTCGACATCATCCTCGCCGGACAGGTTCTCCATCATCTGCGCGAAGCAGCCGAATGGGAAACGATGTTTGCCAGCTTCCACCGTTGGCTACGACCCGGCGGCGGACTGTTCATCGCCGACATGGTCGCCCACGACTCGCCAGCCATCCAATCGCTGATGCAATCGCGCTACGTCGAATACCTGGAGAACCTCGGCGGCCTCAAGTACCGCGAGAAAGTCCTGGCTTACATCGACGTAGAAGACTCACCTCGATCCGTAAAATTCCAATTCGACTGTCTCGCCAAAGCAGGCTTCACCGAATACGACGTCCTCCACAAAAACGCTTTGTTCGTTGCCTACTACGCCAAAAAATAGCATATATAGCCGACCCATCCTGGGTCGGTCATGCCGCGCTTAACTGAAACAAAACTTAGCCAATCTCTACCGTCTCGCGCAACAAAAAACCCGGCCAGAATAGCCGGGCTAAATTGGAATGCACTGCCTCGGTCGCCGGCTGAAGGCTCGACTACGTCTCGACCCCAGCCACACCATGCGTATTCAAAACCGCTCTAACTGCGCGATTTGGCAGCTTGTCCCGTCACCGGCTTTTCCGCCGTCGCTTCCGCCCCGTTTACATGGCCATTGCCGTCAGCCTTCACACTATCGGCACCAACCAATGTCGCCAGGCTCGTCGGAATGTCCACGCCGCCAATATCGCGCATCACCTGCATCATCGGCGGCAAGGAACCCGCCATCTTGTGCAGGAAGTCAGCCGTGTTCGATCGGCCATCTCCTCCGCCGTTCTCCCACACGACGACCTTGTCGAACTTGATATTGCTGATCGCCTTCGCACTCGTTTCCGCCAGCTTGTCGAGATGCTCGAGCATCATCAGTTGAAATGCCTGCTGTGCGCCGCCGCATGCCTCGACGATCTGCTTCAAGCCTTCGCCCTTCTTGGCCAGAATTTCGTATTGACCACGGGCCTCGGCTTCCAGTTTGGCGTAGATCGCCGCCGCCTCGCCTTGCGCTTCCAGCCGACGCTTCTCCGATTCGGCTTCCGCATCGACCACGACCCTCGCCTTCTGGGCTTTGGCAGGCGCTTCGAATTTGGCCCGCTGTTCCGCCTCAATGCGCTCGGCTTCGGCCAGTGCCGCCTTCGCCATTGCCCGGTTCTGAACCTCGATAACCGCTGCTTCGGCTTCTCGCTTGCGACCTTCGCCGCGCTCGTATGCTTCGGCCTTTTGCTCCAGCAGTGTCGCCTGCGACTGAGCTACCTTCGCATCGGCCAGATTTTCGCCCGCCACTGCCTCGGCATTTGCGTCGGCGATTGCAATACGCTTTGCTTGTTCCGCTTGCTTCACCGATACATCGCGCTGAAACGCCGCGGTCTGCTCGCCAACGGTTTGCTCCCTCTCCAACTCGGCCACGCGAACCGCTTGCTCTCGGCTAGCCGTGCGTGTGCCGATCTCTCGCTCCTTCGTGGCGTTCGCGACTTGAACGACTTTATCCCGCTCCGCACCCGCGACGCGAATTTCGCCTTGTTTCACCTCGTCGGCCACATCGGCCCGCGCCTGTTGAATCGCCTGCGACGCCGCCTTTTGGCCAATCGCGTCGATATAACCGCTTTCGTCCTGAATATCGGTGATGTTGACGTTGATCAGCACCAGACCGATCTTCTTCAATTCCGGCTCCACGGAACCTTGAATGTGTTCGAGAAACGTCTCGCGGTCGCGGTTGATGTCCTCGATCTTCATCGAGGCGATCACCTGCCGAAGCTGGCCGAAGATGATCTCCTCGGCCTGCTTG
>CAZJWY010000154.1:0-12371 GCA_964549545.1 uncultured Planctomycetaceae bacterium
GCCACGGAGCGCCGCTGCGCTGTCGTCAACTCAGTGCGCGCATCATTTCTTTTTTACACGCCAGTTAGCGGCGGGACTCGTCCCGCACACCCCCGTAGCTGAACTCGCCAGAATTCAGACAATCAAACAAAAGGACAACACCCCATGTAACGCCTTCGCCAGCCGCTTGCGGTTTAGCTTCAACCTACACCCCAGCGCCTACAATTCCATTCCCATGAACTTCGAAGTCGCCCGCCACAAAATGGTGACCGACCAGCTCGCGCACCGCGGCATCCACGACCCCCGCGTTCTCGAAGCGATGGACTGGGTCCCACGCCACGAGTTCGTGCCGACCGGCCTGGTCGACCATGCCTACAGCGATTGCGCGCTCACCATTGGGTTCGAGCAGACTATTTCGCAGCCCTACACCGTCGCCTTCATGTGCCAGGAAGCCCGCGTCACCGCCACCGACAAAGTACTCGAAATCGGCACCGGCTCTGGCTACGCCGCCGCCGTGCTATCGCTGCTGGCAAAAGAGGTCCACACCATCGAACGAATCCAGCCGTTGCACACGGCAGCTAAAGAACGCCTCACTCGCCTCGGCTACCACAACGTCCACTGCCACACGGGCGACGGCACGCTCGGTTTACCGAGCCGTGCGCCCTTCAACGCCATCCTCGTCGCCGCCGGCGCCGAAAAGCTCCCCCTCGCCTTCCAAGAACAACTAGCCGACAACGGCCGCCTCCTCATCCCCATCGGCCCCCCCGCCCACCAACAAATGATCCGCCTCACCCGCCAAGGCGATAACTACACCCGCGAAAACCTCGGCGCCTTCGGCTTCGTCCCACTAATCAGCGACCACCCGTAGGTCAGGCTTCAGCCTGACAAATCCAACAAACCCCAAAACGCTCCACTTCAATTCCCGCCCTTCCGTCCCCAATCATATCGCGTCGCCAGCCAACCTATGAGAACGATGAACACCGTATACACGGCCATTCCAAGAAAGATCATTTGTTCGATGGATGAGGACATGAAAAAACTACGAATCGGCTCCTGCCAAATCACCGAACGAACGAACGCAGTGCCAAACACGACTCCCCAATACCCAAGTAACAGCGCGGCAACAGTGAAAATTGCGGCATAAATAGCCTGTCGAAGCAGCACCATCATCGTCACCGCAGCAAGGAACGCCAGGCCGACGAATGACAGCATGTAAAAATATTCGCTCGATTGGCGTTCACTTCTCGGAAAATGTTCGTAACCAGAGAGGCGTGAGACACCAGCCACAACCAGCACCGGCAGGTACAACGTGAAAAACAACACGCTCCCGCCTGTCACCAATTTGACCCAATACCACCGATCCGGATCAATCGGCCGCGAGCGCCAAAATGTGTTGATCTGCGGTGGTAGATCATTGAACGACACCCCGATGCCCAACACAACCGCTAAAAGAAAACTGAACGCGATCGTGATATCCGTGTAGACCTGAATGGCGCGCGACGGGTTTTCTCGAAACCATTCCGTATTGAGGACAATCACTAGCGTGAAGATTCCGATAATTGCGGCCAAACCAACCAGTAGTAGCGGACTGCTTTCACGAACTTGTTTCCAAGCGATGGCGGCGATCTGCGATCTCATCGGTGGACCTGGCCAATAGGCTCGACTTTGGCTTGCCGAGGGTGCGCGGGAGTCTCGGGTGCGGAACGACTCATCTCGTTCATATCTACGGAGAAACCAGGCGATCAATCCCAGGTGAAACAATAGACCAGCAATCATTGGCCAGTACGAGTTCACTCCCAGCTGCAACGGACCTCCACTAGACCGAGCAGGCTCGAAAGCGGCGCCAGCGGGAGACAGATACAGCAATGTCGCAACCACGTACCGGCCGCCTTTCGTCATCCATGTCGTCCCCATCTGCACGAAAAAAACAGATAGTAAGCACCACCAAACCACCATTGCCAGAATTCCCCTGGCGCCGGCGCTAACTTCGTCTCGGCAATTCACACCGGCGGCCACGGTCCACGCATATACACTGAGCGCAACGGCCATGGTCGTTAAATCGCTCGCCACACACCACGCGCCGATCGTGCCCATCCAGGTGAAAAAGCCCTTTGCTTCACGAGCAGGAATCGGTATGCCAAAACACAATGCGAGGACATATACAAACGCCATCGCGATGACCACGATAGCCATGAGCGTCAGTGCTCCTGCCAATAGCTTGGCCAGGCCCGGTTTCCAGGGCACGACGGGCAGAGCATTTTGAAATGCCGCGGTCGACCGAGCGCGTTCCCCGGCTGCGGTAAACGCGCCCAGAAACAAAGCCAGCGGCATGACACTGAATATCGTGATCCAATAAGCTCCGCCGAAGAAATCGTTTTGAGGAACCCTCAGCACTAATAAATTGCAGCCACATACGACGGAGACTAGGGCGATAAACTTCCACACATGCTCCCGCCATTCCTTCCACGCCAAACTTATCGGAATGTTTCTCATAACACCCCCTCCACCGCAGCTTGCGGCTGAACGCTCGCGCCGTTCGCCGACACTTTGCCCGCCACATAGGCCTCGAAAATCTCGTCTAAATTCAAGTCGACGACGCGGTGCTCAATTCCCTCGCGCCCGAGCAGTTGGAGCGCTTGCGGAGCATCTTCCACGACCATTGCTACATGGTCGCCATCGGCTCGATCGTCCAGCAGTCGCAACTTGCTCCGTATCGCGGCGAACGCTGGTTGGCTGAGAATGATCTGCTTTACATCCCGCCTGAGCGTTTCGGTTTCCGCCTGGCGAACGATTCGGCCGTGGTCGAGAATGGCAACTTCGTCTGCGACCGGTTCGACTTCGTACAGCAGGTGCGAGCTGTAGAATACGGTGCGTCCCTCGCCTTGCAGATGCGTGATGAGGTCGCGGTTGAACTGCTTACGCATGATCGGGTCGAGCCCGAGCGCTGGATCGTCGAGAATGACAACCTCGGGCCGATGGGCGAGGGCCAGCACCAGGCCGAGCCGCACGTTTTGGCCTTTCGATAAGTTCTTGATCCTGGCCAACGGCGGCAAGTCGAAGTCGCGAACGTATTTGAGTGCCAGTTCATGATCCCAGGTTGGATAGAACGGCGCAATGAAGCGCAGAATTTCTTCCACGCTCATCCAGCCGTACATTGTCTGGTCTTCGGCGAGGTAACCGATACGCCTGCGCAGTTCGAGCGGCTCGCGCTGCGGATCGATCCCCAGTACGCGGATCGCGCCGTCGTCGCGTTTGAGCAGGCCGAGCAGCAGGCGGATTGTCGTCGTTTTGCCGGCTGCATTACGCCCTAGAAACGCAAACGTCTTTCCTGGTGCGACTTGAAGTGTCACGCCGCGCAGCACCTCGGCCGAACGAAACGATTTGTAAACCGCCTGCATTTCAATCGCTGGCTCGTTCATGATTTTGACTCCTCGATGTTGGCGACCGCTTCGGCCCTGACGACGCCGTCCGCCGCCTCGACTAACAGTTCGTGTAGCTCATCCGGCGACAAACCCAGCCCCGTCGCCTGCCGCACAATTTGCCGCAACTCCTCGACCAGCCGAGCCCGATGCGCCGCCATCCGCGTCTTCGACATCCGCCCGGTAACAAACGTTCCTTGTCCGTGCCTCATTTCCAGGAGCCCTTCGCCACAGAGGCGTTCATACACGCGGAGAACAGTGTTCTGATTCACGGCCAACTCCCGTGCGAGCTCGCGCACTGATGGCAACCGCTCACCGGCCCGCACCGTGCCTGAAGCGCAGAGCGTCGCGATCTGATCGGCGATTTGCCGAGAGATGGGAACCGCCGAGCCTTTTTCGATGCGTAGGAACATCTTCGAAATACCGAAAAAACAAGCGGAAAATGACAAGTGATTACAGTAGTGTAACAGTAGTCAGGCGGCGCGTCAAGAGATTTTGTTGCGTAGGACGCAGAACCGTCCAATAGATACAATGAGGGGAGTGCTGCGGCATTTTAAGTTGGCGAAGGGCCATAACGTATGAGCGAGACAGAACTACTAGAGCGGATTACGTTCAATCCAGAGATATTCGGCGGCAAGCCGATCATTCGCGGACGTCGGCTCGCTGTCGAACACGTGCTGGGAATGCTCGCAGCCGGCGACGATTTCGATACGATTCTTGAAGGCTATTCGTGGCTGGAACGGGCCGATATACAAGCTTGTTTGGCGTACGCCAAACGCCAGGTTAGCAACGAACGGATCGAGCCACTTGTCCTGTCCGCCGACTCGTCTCCATGAAGTTGCTGCTCGATGCCTGTGTCTGGAGACGAGCCGCCGATCAGCTCCGCACGGCTGGGCACGATGTCGTGTGGGCAGGCGACTGGCCCAATGACCCAGGCGACGATGCAGTGCTCGCCATGGCCAATTCTGAGAAACGTGTCTGCATCACCATCGACAAGGACTTTGGCGAGCTGGCCGTGCGTCGCAAAGCACCGCACCACGGAATCCTACGAATCGTTGGGTTCTCCGCTCGGCACCATGCAGAAGTTTGTCTGCTCGTGCTTGAGAAGCATGGTGAAGAATTGCTGTGCGGCGCACTGATCACAGCCGAACCGGGACGCATCCGGATTCGCCCTGCCGAAAACCAGTAGCCACACAATAATCGAGCTCGACCAAAACAGTCGTGAGCAGTGTTAGCGAACGGTTGGGGGAACGGCTGCACTTTCGTTGGTCTGACATGTCGTTACTTGAACTGCTGCAGCCCCCTGAGACGATTCCATCTCGCGCAAGCATCGTTGAATCTGCCGCACAGCCTGTCGCAGGCGGGCCTCGTTTTCGACGAGTGACATCCGCAGATAGCCCTCGCCGGCCGGGCCAAAACCGCTGCCGGGGCTCACGGCGACGTTGCCTTTTTCGAGCAGCATCATGCCGAAATCCATTGTGCTCATCCGAGAGCGCCAGGGCTCGGGAATCGGCACCCAGCAAAACATGCTGGCCTTCGGTGGCGTGATGTCCCAACCAATTCGCTGCAGGCTTTCGCACAGCGCATCGCGGCGACTTTGATAAATCGCAGCCTGGCTTTCCATGCCGGCATCGCCTTGCCGGAGCGCCATGATCGCGGCGATTTGCACGGCCTGAAACATGCCGTAATCGTAGTAGCCTTTGATCGTGGCCAGCGCTTTGATCATTTGGCGATTGCCGGCGCAGAAGCCGACGCGCCAGCCGGCCATGTTGTAGCCCTTGCTCATTGTGGTGAACTCGACGCCAACTTCCGCTGCGCCAGGGGACGCCAGGAAGCTTGGCGGTTTGTAGCCGTCATATGCGACGTCGGCATACGCGAAGTCACTGATCACTGCGAAGCCGTACTTACGGGCGAGCTTTACGATCTCATCGTAGAACGGCTGTTCGATCACGGCCGTCGACGGATTATGGGGGTAGTTCAGAATGACCAGCTTCGGCCGCGGATAAAGCTGCTCGCAGGTGTAGGCGATGTTGGAGAGGAACGTCTCGCTGTTCTTCACCTCGAGCGCAATGACGTTGCCAGATGCTAAGGCGACCGAGTAGACATGAATCGGAAAGTAAGGCGCGGGCACGATCGCCGTGTCGCCTGGGCCCATCATGGCCAGGCACATGTGGCTGAAACCCTCTTTCGAGCCCAGGCAGGCGATGATTTCCTCGTCTGGATCGAGGCGTACACCGAACCGCTTGTGATACTTGGCGGCCACTTCGCGGCGCAGCGCAGCGATGCCATTCGACTTGCTGTAGCCGTGGTTGCGTGGATCGCGGGCGGCTTCGACCAGTTTGTCGATGACGAAATCTTCGGGCGGATCGGAAGGGTTTCCCATCCCCAGATCGATCACGTCGTCGCCAGCCCGCCGCTTGTTGTAAAGCAGTGCGTTGATCCGGCCGAACAGGTACGGAGGCAACCGGGTAACACGCTCGGCCACATGGATTTCGAAGGGCCGCGGGGAAGTCGGGTTTTGCGCAGAATTGGACATCACCTCAGTATAGCGAAACCGTGGCAATCACCCAATCATGATCTCCGCCACCGATCAACGGAGCACCGAAGCCGAGGGCTGCAGTGCCGTCTCCTGTGCCGGGCCGGAAGCCGGCTGAACGGCTTGATCAACTCGCGGTGTAGTGCCAGTCGTCGTGCCCGCCGGGCCGCCGACTCGATCCTTCACGCGATCGGGCGCCTGCGAGGTGCCGGCCAGGAAGTTGTCGATTCGAGCTTTTGCTTTAATGTCGTCGAACTTTTCGCTCATCGCCATCCGGAGCTTCTTCTCGAAGATGTCCTGGTGCAGCACCTCGCGAACCTCTTCGAATTTGATCTCGACTGGCTTCGTTCGGCCTTCGCATTTCAAGATGACAAACTTGTCTGCCAATTGAATGATTCCCGACAGTTCATCCGGCTGCAGGCTGAACGCTACTTCCTCAAGCTGTGGTTGTCCGCCGTACTTGCGGATCGGCGGCACCTCGCCGCGCAGCGACTTGCTGCTTGGCTCGATCGAGTGCTCGGCAGCCAGATCGGCGAAATATTCCATCGTCGTATTCTGACGAGCTTTCGCCCAAACCTCCTGCGCCTTGCGCATGTTCGGCAGCACAATCGCCCGGCAACGCACTCGCTCGGCGTAGTTCGCCTCGAAGCCCTTTTTCAGGTCCTCTTTACTTACTTCAATCGAGCTGCCTGCCAGCTTCTTTAGCGCGGTCGATGGCCAGACCGAGTCGCGAATGTACTGATCCTTCGTGACGCCCTGCTCTTCCGTGGCCGTTTTCAGCCACTTCTCCATATCCGGCTTGCCGTCCTTGTCGACAACGCCCGAGAGCTGCGCGGCGTGAGCCATTTCGTCATTGAGATCTTGCTCAGTCACCGTGACCTGGTCTTTAGCCAGCGCTTGTTGGAGCAATAAGTGCGAGATTTCGACTTCGAGCACCTGACGGCCGTATCGCATCAAGCATTCGTTGGCCAGCTCGGAATAGGGAATCTGCTCGCCATTGATCGTGGCGACCACCCCGGGCATTTGGGCGCGGAGTTGTGGATCATTCCAAACGATCTGGATCGTTGCCCCCTTCTGCAATTCTTGGAATCGTTTGGCCGCGTATTCGCGAAGCTTGCCTTCTTTGAGTTGTTCACTCAGCTCTTCACGAACCGATTCGATCGGCACATTGCGGGGCGGCATCTGGCCTTCGCATTTCAAAATGGCAAACTGCTCGCCGACCGGAATGATCGGAGAAATCTTGCCGTCTTCCAACGCGAACACTTCGCGCTCGATATTCGGATCGCCCAGATGATGACGAATCGGCTGGATCAAACCGCCGATGCTCGCGCTGTTCACGTCGACCGAGTGCTGCATCGCGAGACGGGCAAAGTCATCGGGACGGTCGCTCACTTGGCGATGAATCTGGTCGGCCAGCTTGTGATCGGCGACCACAATCAAGCGGCACTTCACGGCCGGTCCGTACTGCGCTTCGTACGCTTCGGTAAGCTGCGCATCGGTGACTTGTAGCTCCTCTGCCGCACACTTGCGCAAGGCGAGCGTCGGCCAAAGGATGTCGCGCTTGTATTGCTCTGGATTGATATTGCGCTCGCGTTCGAGCATCTGGAGCCATTGCTCGCGACCGATTTTGAACCGCTTGGCCATGCGATCGATTTCGGCATCGACATCGGCATCGGTGACTTCGATGCTGCGGTTGCGGCAGTAGTGCATGATCAACCGCTTGTTCACCAAGCCTTCGAGCACGTCCTTGCCGAAGCGCTCGACGCAGGCGGTGCCGAGGGCGTCGCGCTTGATATCCTGGCCGTTGACGACGGCCATCACATCGTGGGTCACTTTCCCGCCCAGCGGCGCGGCGGCGTCTTTTGAAGGAGTTGCACTGGCCGGCTGTTGAGCGGTCTGGGCGACTACTTTGTCTTTCGGCTGGCTCTTCTGAAATGGAATTGGAATCTGAGCATTGGCCGACGAGCTGCCCATGAACATGCGCAGCACGATGCAGATGCCAATAACGGCCAATCCACTGCCGAACAGAACAAGTCGGCGCTTCCGATTGATTTGCTTTTGAGTCTTGGAAACGACTTCCGATTGAGCTTCTTTGCGCGACACGGCGATTACTCCATAACCGTGGTTTTCTGCGGGGTAACGCAGCATGAATTAGCCACGGACCAACGGCCGGCCGGGCTATCTGGGCGGCGGAGGATAGCAAAGCCGGCAGAGGGCGGCAAGAGATGCGGAGCGGGAGTGCTAGCAGGGCACTCAAGGGTGCCATGCCCACGGCTTTGCGTGGGCATGCTAACAGGGCGATTCTCCTGTCAACATCAACCTGGGAAGAGACTCTCGATCGATTGCTAATGGTCCGGACCGTAGTCCGATGTAGTCGGCGGCACTGGACCAAAGCCAGTCCTCGGGCTTCAAGCACAAACCCCGTCGCACGGGATTGTTGTGGATATATTCAATCTGCTGGTGGACGCTGGCCGGTTCAACAACGTTGCGATCGTAACCACCTCCGCGCTGCCAGAATCGATAATGTACCGTGCCATTCGGCTGGCGGTCTTCCATTCGAGCTAAAAATTCTGGCGCGTCGCGCTGGACGAACAACAATGCTCGCTTCGATACCGATTGCTTGATGGAATTGAGGATTTCGCTGATATCGTAATCCGGTAACGTCGGCCAAAGCAAAAGGTGGACATGTTCGGGCATGATGACATACGCCCAAACATGAAAGCAATGTTTCATGCGAGCACGATCGACAGCATCAACAAACCACTGCCGACTTCTATCTTTGCTCAAAAACGGCTGTCGATGGAAGCACGAGAAAGTCAACGCATGACCGTGACCTGGATCATTGTAACGCCGGCAAGTCTTGTGATTGGACACTGATGTCACGAGTTATAATTCTCCACTCATGAATGCCAACATGCCCACGCCGAGCCGTGGGCATGGCACCCCTAACCTGTTTACTTGCAGCCACCTTTACTCGTTCATTACCTCGGCTTCTTTCGCTTTCGCTAGTTCGTTGCATTTGTCTTCGAACTTTTTTACCAGATCTTGGACTTCCTCTTTCGTCGAAGCGCAATCGTCTTCGGTTAGAGACTTCTCTTTCTCTTCCTGGTCTGTTTGCTTGTTGGCGTCGCGGCGGATGTTGCGGATGGCGACTTTCGTTTCCTCGGTCAACTCCTTCGTGCGGGCGACCATCTTGCGGCGGACTTCGCCGGAGAGGGGCGGGATGTTGAGGCGGATCACCTTGCCGTCGCTCTGCGGCGCGAGGCCGAGGTCGCTGGCGATGATGCCTTTTTCGATGTCCTTGATCGTGCCCGGGTCGAATGGCCGGATCACGAGCTGCTGCGGCTCGGGGGCGCTGACGCTCGCGATCTGCTTGATCGGCACCGGCGAGCCGTAGGCTTCGACGCGCAATGAATCGACCATGCCGGGGTTGGCGCGGCCGGTGCGGATGCCGGTGAGATCTTGCTTCAATTTGCCGAGGGCCTTTTCCATGCGCTCTTCGGCGTCTAGCAGTATTTCTTCAACGCTCATGATTTGATTCCAATGCGATTTACCACGGAGACACGAAGGGCACGGAGAAGAAGTACGGAGAAATGCCGCTACAACGCCATGCGAACGATGCCGTCTTTTAACACGGGTACGTTGAAGTTTAGTAGAAGTCCAACCTTCTTTCCACTTAAACGCAAATAGGTGAGTAATTGGGCTTGATGTAAGTCAGTTACTTTTTCAATGCTTTTCAATTCAACGATAATACGATTGTCGACGCACAAATCAATTCGGTATCCACAGTCCAGATTTACTCCTTTGAAAGATATTGGAAAGCCACCTGACAACCGAATGGAATACCGCGTGACTTCAGTTCATGACAAAGACAGGCCTCATAGGCTGATTCAAGCAATCCCGGCCCAAGATGCCGATGAACGTCTATGGCAGCGCCAATAATTTCTTTCGTCAGGTCCTCATCGAGAAGCATTGATCACAACTCCCCTTTATCTTCTCTGTGCCCTCCGTGTCTCCGTGGTAAATCCTATTTCTTTGCCGTGGCAAGACTGGTTACGCGGGTGCCGATTTCTTCGCCGCGGACGGCGCGTTCGATGTTGCCGTCGACGCGGTAGTTGAAGACCAGGATCGGCAGGTCGTGTTCCATGCAGTGGGCGATGGCGGTGGGATCCATCACGCGGAGGTTGCGGTCGCGGACTTCTTTGTACGTGAGTTGGCGGAAGAGCGTCGCGTTGGGATCTTTTTCTGGGTCGGCGGTGTAGACGCCGTCGACGCGCGTGGCCTTCATGAGGATATCGGCTTCGATCTCCATCGCTTTCTGAGCAGCGGCCGTATCGGTCGTGACGAATGGCGCGCCGGTGCCGCCGGCGAGAATCACGATGCGGCCTTTCTCGAGGTGTCGTCGGGCGCGGCGACGAATGAAAGGCTCGGCAACGCCGTCCATACGGACCGCTGTCATGAGCCGCGTCTGGCAGTTGAGCGACTCGAGCGCGTCTTGCAGCGCGAGGCCGTTGATCACCGTGGCGAGCATGCCCATGTAGTGGGCCGTGGCTTCTTGAATGCTGGAGTTGCCGGCGGTGAATTGCGCGCCGCGGAGGATGTTGCCGCCGCCGATGACGATGGCAATCTGAACTCCGGTCGATGCGGCTCGCTGGACTTGCGCCGAGATGTCGACGACTTCCTGCATGCTGATGCCGCGTTGGCCGGGCGGGGCGAAGCTTTCACCGGAGAGTTTTAAGAGGATGCGTTTGTACGGGCTTTGTGTAGACATAAAATCTGGCTGCAGGGTGGCATGCCCACGGCTTTGAGTGGGCATGGAATTGCCTGAATGTCCGTACCGAGGCCTGGCCACTCAAAGCAGTGGCCATGGCATCCGACACACGGGCGCTTCCAATTCTCGATTTGTTGGGCCTCTCGTGCAATCGGCAGGCATAAAAAAAGCCCCGGCTTTCGCCGAGGCTCGCATTTTTGATCGGTTTAACCGGCCGATTTTTCGCCGGACGTTTCGCCCAGTTGCCAGCGGGTGAACTTCTTAAGCTTCATCCCGCCGGCTGCGGCGACCTTGGCGACCGACTGCTTGTCGTCTTTCACGAACGGCTGTTCGCTGAGCACGTTCTCGGCGTAGAAGTTGCGCATCCGGCCTTCGATCATCTTTTCGATGATGTTGTCCGGCTTGCCTTCTTTCTTGGCTTGCTCGGTGAGGATTGCACGCTCCTTGTCGACGAGGGCCTTATCGAGCTCGGCCGTCGTGGTCGCTTTGGGCTTCATTGCCGCGACGTGCATGGCGATGCCCTTGGCCAACTCATCGTTGCCGCCTTCGACTTCGAGCAACACGCCGCTCTTGGCGTCGTGGTGAACATAGCCGCCGGTAGGTGTGTCGACACGTTGGACACGAGCGAGCCGCAAGACCTCGCGCATCTTGCCTTCGATTTCGTCTTTCCAGTCGCGAAGGATTTTGCCTGGCTTGCTGGGCGCGGGTTGTTCCCACAGTTCATCCGGTGTCTTCGCGCCCGGGCCGGTCGCGAGCTGCTTGGCGAGGTCGTTGGCCAGCGCGACGATTTCCTCGTGCTTGGCGACCGGAGCCGATTCGACCTGGAGTTCGACGATCGCACCGACGCCGGGATTGAGGCTGGTGTAGACCGCGATCCGGCCTTCCTCGGTCGGACGATCCGAGCGGATGGCCATCAGCTTGATGCCCTTTTCGCGAAGCGTTTGCTTCGCCTTCTCGAAGTCGCCGCCCGATTCCTGGAGTGCTTTTTTGCAATCCATCATCGGAAGACCGGTGTCATCGCGCAACTTCATGACCATTGCTGCCGTAATTTCTGCCATTGGATTTACTCCTCGCTGTATTTGTATTCACTCGTTCCCACGCAGAGCGTGGGAACGCAAGATGTATCACGCACTGCGTGGCGCTGAACGATGTACGAACAACCCGGCCGAGACGGCCGGGCTATATAGCCGACCCCTTTGGGGTCGGGCCGGGCAATGCAACCGACCGACTATGCCATCGCGACTTCGGCGCCTTCGGCGGCGTGTTGGCTTTCGACGACTGCCTTGTTCTTGCCGGCTACAATCGCATCGGAGAGCATTTTCACGATCAACTCGATCGAGCGCATGCTGTCGTCGTTGCCCGGGATCGGCAAATCCACCACGTCTGGATCGCAGTCGGTGTCGATGAGCGCCACGGTGGGGATGCCGAGCTTCTGGGCTTCGCTGATCGCGTTCTTTTCTTTCTTGGGGTCGACGATCACGAGGCACTGCGGCAAGCGGTTCATCGTGCGGATGCCGTCGAGGTTGCGAAACATCTTGCGATATTCGCGATTGAGAGCCGACTGCATCTTCTTCGAGTAGGTGTCCCACTTCGCTTCGTCGCCCTTGAGCGCTTCAAGTTCTTCGAGGCGGCTGAGGCGGCTGCGAATGGTGCGGAAGTTGGTGAG
>CAZJWY010000155.1:0-7390 GCA_964549545.1 uncultured Planctomycetaceae bacterium
CCCCCACACCAAGGAAAACACCCATGTAACCCCCAACCTCCGCTTGCGGCTTAGCTCAAACCACCAAGAAAAACAAGCCACTTGCACCCCAACCACCGACGCGCGATACTCGTTGCGGAAGTAAGGTTTCAGGTGTCAGGCGTCAGTCCTTTTTTCTGACACCCGACACCGGACACCTTGCCCACCACACATTCCAACTACACAACAAAATATCGCCTCGGAGAATTACCTTCCATGCGACGCTCGAAAATCACCGTCATCGGAGCCGGCAATGTCGGCGCTACCACTGCCCATTGGTGTGCGGCCGAGGAACTGGGCGACATCGTCCTCCTGGACATCCCTCAAACCGGCGACATGCCGAAGGGCAAAGCGCTCGATCTGTTGCAGGCATCGCCGATCGTCGGCATGGATTGCAACATCGTCGGCACCAACAGCTACGACGACACGGCTGATAGCGACGTCGTCGTCATCACGGCCGGCATCCCCCGCAAGCCCGGCATGAGCCGCGACGACCTCCTCGCGACGAACGCCAAGATCATGACCGACGTGTGCGAAAACGTGAAACGCACCAGCAAAAACGCGGTAGTGATCGTCGTCTCCAACCCGCTCGATGCAATGGTGCAACGGGCGTTTCAGGTGACTGGCTTCGATCCGAAGCGAGTGATCGGCCAGGCAGGCGTACTCGACACGGCCCGTTATCGCACGTTCCTCTCACTCGAATTGGGCGTGAGCGTGAAAGACATCAGCGCGCTCCTCATGGGTGGCCACGGCGATACGATGGTGCCCATTCCGAGCTGCACCAGCGTGGGCGGTATTCCCGTCACGCAGCTTATCAAGCCCGAACGGCTCACCGAGATCGTCCAGCGCACGCGCGACGGCGGGGCCGAGATCGTTTCCTTGCTCAAGACCGGCAGCGCGTATTACGCCCCGGCCGCCGCGACCGCCCAGATGGTCGGTGCCGTGGTTCGCGACCAGAAGCGCCTGATTCCCGTAGCCGCGTACTGCGACAAGGAATACGGCGTGGGCGGATATTATGTTGGCGTGCCGGTCGTGCTGGGTGCTAGCGGCGTCGAACGGATTGTCGAGTTGGAACTGACGGCAGACGAAAAAGCCGCGTTCCAAAAGAGCGTCGATGCCGTGAAATCGCTCGTCGCAACTATGGCAAAGCTTGTATAAAAAAGCAGGGAGCGTGGAGCAGGGAGCGTGGAGTAAGAAAAAAGAACTCTTACTCCCTGCTCCGAGCTCCCGGCTCCCCGCTGTTCCGCCGTTGACACTGCTGCATCACTAGTTTACAACCGCCATCGTCACGCGCGATTCAGCGCACCCGCCTGGCTTGCTGCTAGCACGGAAGCCCCTTACCGATTCGAGCAACTTGAACGTTTTAAGTTTCGCCAATCGTTTCCTCAGGGCGACCCAACCAACCCCGCAAAAAAATTCAATATGAATCGTATTGCCATTGGCCCAAGCAAACTCGCACCCACAGCACCCGCCACCGGAATCAAAAACAAACAGGAATGGCTCACTCGAGCGCAGCGATTTGCCGGCACTCACACCGAGCTGCCGTTCGCCACGTTCGCTCCCATTCACTACGAAGAACGCTACGCGTACCCGCTGCTCGTCTGGCTGCATGGCGACGCCGGCAGCGAGCAAGAGCTACGCCAGATCATGCCGCTCGTGAGCATGCGCAACTACGTGGCCATCGCCCCGCGCGGCTCGCGGCCGGATAAGCAAGTTCGGGGCCGATTCGACTGGAACCAAACGCTCGATTCGATCGAGTGCGCCGAATCGCGAATCGAAGAGAGCATCGACGCCGCGCAGCGTCGATTCAACATCAACCCGAAGCGGATCTTCGTCGTCGGTCGCGACAGCGGCGGCACGATGGCGATGCGCGTCGCCTGGAATAACCCGAGCCGCTATGCCGGCGTAGCCGCGCTCCATGGCCCGTTGCCGAAAGATTCGAGCCCGCTCCGCCGCGTAAACGAGCTGCGCAGCTTGCCTTGCTTGCTCACCACGTCGCGTGATAGCGACCTCTACCCCGAGACCCGCGTCTGCGCCGATCTCCGCCTGCTCCACACAGCCGGCTGCAAGGTCACGCTCCGCCACTACCCGGGCCCCGATGGCGTGACCGATATCATGCTGTCAGACCTCAACCACTGGTTGATGGAACTTGTCTGCACCGGCGGACGCGAAAGCTAGGAGCTTGGAGCAAGCAGCGGCAGCAAAATCGGTTCGCAAAGGCACCTCGTACTAAGCAACCAGGCACTAAGCCAACGAAACCTCCTGCTCGTTGCTATCACCATTGACACTCGTCGCCTGATTGCGGTACAAGCTCACCGCACTTCTCTGTTTCTGTCCCTCGGAACACTCGTTCCCAAGCGCTCTTGCGCGGCCGACCGAGCCACGCGCGAATCACTGTGTCTACTCACGCCTCAAAAACCGACGACGCACAAGCCGCAGACGCTGCTCAGCATGGTCTGGTGTGGCATGTTGTTCATTTGCTGAATGCCGTGCGCGTTTGGACGACCGGCCATTGGTTGCGCAGCGTGGTCGTCGCGACGACGATGTTGACGCTGATCGGCCTGACGATCGGCGGCTGGGCCTATTTGGCGAACGTCGCGATCCATGCCGGCGAAGTCGACCCAGACAACGCGATGAAGGCGTTCGACGAAGGACACTACGAAGAGGCTCGCACCGCGGTTCGCCGCATGCTGACCGGCGGCCAATTGCCGCGATCGGAATACGGCGGCCCGCTGCTGGTGCTCGGCGCGCTCAAGGTAAAAGACGCCGAAGAGCAACCTACGGCCGAACGACGCCGCATCGAGTACACGGTCGCCGCTCGCTACCTGACCGAAGCGCGAGCCTACGGCGTGCCGGAAAACCGCGAAGACACGGGCGACTTCCTCCTCGGCCGCAGCCTGATCGAAAGCGGGCAGCTTGACGAAGGCGTCCGCGTTCTCAACGAGCTCACTTCGCACAAAATCACCGCACCCAACATCGCCGTCGAGGCGCGCCGCTTGTTGGCAGACACCTGCCTCGTAATGCCCCAGCCGCAGTTGCCGCAAGCGCTTCGCCACAACGATTCGCTGCTCGCGATCGAGGGCCTTACCGACGACCAGCGAGCCGACGCCCTGCTGCAACGGGCCGAGTGCCTGTCGCGACTCGAGCGATTCACGGATAGCCGCCAAGCCATCGAGCAAGTGCCGGGCGACGGCTCACATGCGGCCGTCGTGGCGATCACCAAGGGCCGCATCCTGCTCGACGAAGTCGAAGCCCGGCTGCAAAAGCTGCCACCTGCCGATCGCCTGCCAGCGAGCAGCCAGTACGCCAATCAGGTCGCGGCCGCTCTGCGCGAGCTGCGCAACGGCAGCCAGCTCGACTCGCAAAAGAAGCAATGGGCCTATCAATCGACTTACCAGATCGCCCGCGCGCTGCACCTGCAAGGCGACACCGACGGCGCGCTCAAGCAATACGCCCGCACTCGCCAGTTCTACGCGGATACGTACGAAGGCCTGGCCGCCTCGCTGATGGAAGCAGACTTGTTGCGGCAGAAAGGCGAACTCGATGCTGCGCTGCTCGGCTATCGCCGCGTGCTTGAATCGTATTCGGTCATCCCCGTGTATCGCAGCCACGTGCTGCCGGTCGCCAGGCTGCGCGAGCATCTGATGGCGGCATTCAAAGACATGCAGCAACGCCAGCTATACAACGAAGCGCTCGCGCTGGTCGATCGCTTTGCGCCGCTCTTCACGCGTCCGGAGCAATTGGAGCTACGTGGCGAAACACTCGAACAATGGGGCGCGATGCTGCTCAGCAGAGTAGCGGACGACAACCCCTCGGCCCATCGCGATCGGGCAGCCGGGTTGCAGCGCTACCGGGCCGCCGGCGTCGCCTTCGAGGCCTTGGCCGAAGCACGCTTCGCCACGAAGGCCTACACATCGGACCTATGGCGCGGGGCGGAAGATTACATCCGCGGGCAGAGCTTCTCCCGAGCCATCAAGCTGCTCGATAAATATCTGGAAAACGAGCCCGAGCTTCGCAACGGGCAGGCACTCCTGCGTTTAGGCCAGTCCCACTTGGCACTCAACCATATCTCCCAGAGCATCGCGGCGCTTCAGGAATGCATCGAGTTTCATCCGCTGGAAACCTCGACGTTTCAGGCCCGGGTGGATTGTGCCAGGGCCTATTGGCAAAAGGGCGATACCGCTCAAGCCGAGCAGCTTTTGCGCTACAACATCTCCAGCAGCACGCTGCGGCCGGCCAGCCCCGAGTGGAAAGACTCGCTGTTTCTGCTGGGCATGTTGCAACATGAGCAAAACCGATACGAAGAGGCGATCGATACGCTAGAAAATGCCATCGAGCGCTATCCCGAAGACGCGCAACGGCTTGCCGCCCAGTACATGCTGGGCGAGTCGTATCGACGTTGGGCTCAAGACTTCTTGGCCGACGCCCGGCGGGCCACGACGGCCAGCGAGCGCGATAAGAGCATGCAAGAAGCCGAGAAGCGGCTCAACACGGCCTACGACCACTTTGGCAAAGTGCAACGCACGATCACGCTCAAGACGCACGACATCCACAGCGACCCGCTCCTCGGCTCGATGCTGCGGAACTGCTACATGCTCGAAGGGTCTGTGCTGTTCGATCTGAACAAATACAAGGAAGCGATCGAAGCCTACTCGAACGTGTCGTCGCTCTACCCGGAGGAGCCGTTCGTGCTGGAAACCTTTGTGCAAATCGCCAACTGCTGGCGGCGGCTCGACAAGCACGAGAACGCCCGCGGGGCGGTGAAGCAGGCCCAGATCGCGCTCGACCGGCTGCCGCCGAACAGTGACTTCGCGAGCACGACGATTCTCAACCGTGATGAGTGGCGGAACCTGCTTACGAATATGAGCAAGTGGTGAGCACTACATCGACTTGAGGAATGAACCACAACGGCACGACGAGCACGACGTTGAAGCAATAAAGAAAAGAAACGATGACCTTGGAATACTTCGCGTCCTTAATGTCGTCGCAACGAAAAGTTTGACTTCAATAGATTGTAGATGAATCCATCCACCCTGTAGGTCAGGCTTTAGCCTGACAATGAAGTCGCTGGCGTCAGGCTAAAGCCTGACCTACAAAATGCAATCCACCGAACAACTAGCCGCGATGATCGCTCAGAAGCACGAAGTGCTTGTGCAGCTTCGTGCCGTGGGTATTCGGCAAATCGATCTCGTAGCGAGCGGCGAGATCGCGGCGCTGCTCAAGCTCCTCTCGGCCAAGCAGCACTTGATCAATCGCCTACAGGAACTCGAACGCGAACTGAAGCCGTACTATGCCGGCGATCCGGATCAACGAGTGTGGCGGTCGCCAGAAGATCGGGCTCGCTGCGCGAAGCAAGCCAGCGAATGCAACGCGCTGCTCGAAGAAGTCGTCCGACTCGAAAAATTTGGCGCTGAAAAGATGGACGAACGGAAGAACGAAGTCGCCCAGCAGTTGCAGCAAGTGCATGTGGCCTCCCACGTGCGAAACGCCTACCAGGCCCAACAACGAGGATACGCCTGAACCGTGGCCGAATTCTGGCGAATTCAGCTACAAGACGAAGGAACCGTGACAAAACCGATTTCAAGGCACCCTCACCCCGACCCTCTCCCAAAGGGAGAGGGAGATTTTGAAGCATGACACCGTCTACAACCACAACACGAACGCTTGATGACGAGCCGCTCGCCTCGGGCGAGGGCGTCGATCTCGAAGCCGTGCTCAGCGCCTGGCATACGGCCACGTTGCGGTTGGAGCGGACGCACGAAACATTGTTTGCCGAGGTGGCTCGGCTCAACAACGAACTGGAAACGAAAAACCGCGAGCTGGCGCGCAAGAACCGCCTGGCCGACCTCGGCCAGATGGCGTCGCACGTCGCCCACGAGGTGCGCAACAACCTGGTGCCGGTCTCGCTGTACACGAGCTTGTTACGACGGAGGTTGTCCGACGATTCGGGCAGCCTCGACATTTTGGCAAAGATCGAGGCAGGGTTTACCGCCCTGGAAGCTACCGTGAGCGATCTATTAAGTTTCACCGCCCATCGTCAGCCGCAATGGCAAACGTTCCTGGTCTGCGACCTCGTGAACGAAGTGTGCGAGTCGCTTGAGCCGCAGCTTGAAGCGCAGATGATCGACGTCGACATCGACGTGCCGCCGAACACGCTCCTGTCGGCCGATCGCGAGATGATCCGGCGTGCCGTGCTCAATCTCGTGCTCAACGCGATCGACGTGATGAAAGATGGCGGTTCGCTCGTGATCACTTCGTACGATAGCGCACGCGGCTTCGAGCTGGAAATCGCCGACAGCGGCCCGGGCCTGAGCGATGACGTGAAGCGCCGCGCGTTCGAGCCGTTCTACACCACGAAGCAAAACGGCACCGGCCTCGGCCTGGCGATCGTCTACCATGTGGCCGAAGCGCATGGCGGCACGGTCAGCGCGATGAACTGCCCCGATGGCGGCGCTGCGTTTACGATCAAGATCCCACGTCGCACGATGCGAGCTGCCGCATGAGCCGAAAGCCGAAGACAGACGAACGATATCGAGTGCTTGTGGTCGACGACCACGTCTCGGCCCGCGAAGCAGTGGCCGATGTGCTGCGGTGCGCCGAGTACGATGTGACCGCGTGCGCTAGTGCGACCGAAGCGCTGGTCAAGCTGAGCGGCGCGGCGTTCGATGTCGTCGTCACCGACTTGCAGATGCCGGGTATGGATGGCCTCGAGTTCATTCGCGAAATCGAGCGACGTCGGCTGAGCGTGCAGGTGTTGATGATCACGGCCCACGCGTCGGTGTCATCGGCCGTGGAAGCAATGCGCCTGGGTGCTTTTGATTACATCGAGAAGCCGTTCAACGCGGTGGCGCTCGAACGATCGGTGGCGCAGGCGTGTGAGCGTCGGCGATTGTGTGAACAGGAGGGGCGGCATAATACGCAAGGGGTTAGCGTCGGCGGCCACGCCGAATGTGGTAGATTCGGCGTGGCCGCCGACGCTAAAGGGGAGCGCTCAGCGCCATGTTTGATTGGAAATAGCAATGCCATGCAGCTATTGCGTGAGCGTATCGCCCAAGTTGCCGCAACGGACGAAACCGTGCTCATCTGCGGCGAAAGCGGCACGGGCAAGGAACTGGTTGCCCAAACGATTCACGCCTTGAGCCGCCGGGCGTCATGCCCAATGGTCAGCCTCAACTGCCCTGCCCTCTCGGCCCAACTCACCGAAAGCGAACTATTCGGCCACAAACGTGGCGCGTTCACCGGCGCCGACACCGATCGCACCGGCCGCTTCGAAGCGGCTCACCGGGGAACCATCCTGCTCGACGAAGTCACGGAGATTGATTTGCCGTTGCAGGCCAAGTTGCTGCGTGTGCTGCAAGAGCGGTCGTTCGAG
>CAZJWY010000155.1:7400-12336 GCA_964549545.1 uncultured Planctomycetaceae bacterium
GAGTGGGCGAGAGTGAAACGGTGACGGTCGATGTCCGCGTCATCGCCACGACGAACCGCGACTTGTTTGCGGAGATTGCGGCAGGCCGGTTTCGCGAAGACTTGTATTTCCGCCTAGCCGTGGTGCCGGTGGTGGTGCCGCCGTTGCGTGAACGGCAGGACGACGTGCTGGAGCTGGCCGATCATTTCCTGGCTCGCGCCGCCGAGCGATTGAATCGCGGACCCTTCACGTTCGAGCCGGCTGCACGCGACTTGCTGTCACAATACAACTGGCCGGGCAATGTCCGCGAGCTGCAAAACATTATCACGCGGGCTTGTGTGCTGAACCAGGGCGAGCCAATCACCGCGGCGAGCATTCGCCCGTGGCTACGAATGGATGCATCGGACGACGCTCGCCTGGCCAATATTGGCCCCAAAGAGTTTTGGCCAGCCGACTCAGCCGACCTGACGCTGGACGAGATGGAGCGCCGCCTGATCGTGGCCACGCTGCAACGCTGCGATGGTCACCGCGCGAAGACGGCCGAGGCGCTCGGCATCGGCCTACGAACACTGAGCGGTAAGTTGCGGGAATATGGCTACGCACCACGAGAAAAAGATTTTGCCAAAGCGGGTTGATAGTACAGAAAAACCGTGGCTGGGGTGCCTGGGGTCGAGCGACAGCGAGCCCCCAGCCGCACCCGCTGGGGGCTCGGCTTCGCCTCGACCCCAGCCACCCAATCGGAACAGCAGCTACGAAAATCGCTAGCAGCAAAAATTGCCGCCAGCAAACGGCAACCGTTGCCGGTGAGAAGTTTTGTCAAACGAACAGGAAGAACTTTTTGTTTCTTACGCAAAGGCGCCAAGCCGCCAAGAACTGCCTTCACTTCGCGCTTTAGCGCCTTTGCGTGAGACACCCATTCAACCAAGTCGTGCCAAACAAGGCACGGAGATTGCAATGCTTTCGTCACTGTTTCAATCGTCGACGCTGCCAGTGCTGGAGCAAGTGGTGAACTTCACCGAAGCTCGCCACGGCGTGCTCGCGGGAAACATTGCCAATCTCGACACTCCCGGGTACAAGACACGCGATTTATCGCCCGAGATGTTCCAGCAGCGTCTTCGGGAAGCCATCGAAACGAAGAACCAACCGATCTCGCCAACGATGCTGGGCGATGTGGCCAACCTCACTCCCGGCGAAGCGATCGAGCGACAAGAGGCACAACAAGTAGCGGCGTTTGACAAAGTCCGGGCATCGACGAAAGGCATCCTGCGACACGACGGCGTCAACGTGAGCATGGAAAAGCAAGTCAACGAAATGATGAAGAACCAACAGCAACACAACTTGGCGATCGGCATTATGAGCGCCCAGTTTCGATTGCTGCGGGCGGCGATTACAGAACGAGTAGCGTAGAGGAAGGTGTCGGGTTTCAGGTGTCAGGTGTCAGGAAGTTTTTCTGACACCCGACACCTGACACCTGACACCTGAAACCTTGTAGCGGTGAAATATGTTTTCCAGCTTAGATGTCAGCACGAGCGGCCTGGTAGCACAGCGGGCGCGACTGAACGCGATCTCGTCGAACATTGCCAATATCTCGACCACACGCAACGAAGCGGGCCAGTTGGAGCCGTACCAGGCGCGGTATGTCACGTTTCAAACCGACGCGAATCTGACGACTCCGGGTGGTGGAGCGGGCGTGAAGATCGGCAGCGTCGAGCAGTCGAGTGCGCCGCCCAACTTGAAGTACGAGCCTGGGCATCCGGACGCAAACGCACAAGGCATGGTGGCTTACCCGGCCATCAATATGACGACCGAGTTCGTCGACGCCCTCGAAGCCACTCGTTCGTACGAAGCGAACATCGGCGTGATTGAAGTAACCAAGAGCATGACGGACCAGGCATTGAGAATCATCGCGTGAGGAGAAGAAGGTGTCAGGTATCGGGTGTCGGGTGTCAGAGAAACTTACTGACACCTGACACCTGACACCTGACACCTCACTAACATGAACAGCATCAACAATATTTCGATTGGCCAATCGCTGACGCCGCCAACGATGCCGAAGATTGGCGGTGGAGAGGCCGGTGGTCCGTCGTTCAAGGACGTGCTGGTTGATTCGATTCAGCAGGTCAACTCGATGCAGCTTCAGGCCGACCAGGCGGTAGAGACGATGTTCAGCGGCGGCGACGTGAACCCGGCCGAGGTGCTCACCGCCGTGCAGAAGGCCGACCTCGCGTTTCGGCTGACGATGCAGATGCGGAATAAGTTGATGGATGTGTATCAAGAGATAAAAGACATCAGGATCTAAAGCGGGGAAAGGTGTCAGGTGTCGGGTGTCAGGTGTCAGTCGCCTGATTTCCGACACCCGACACCTGAAACCTGACACCTCTCTCTTATGGATTTTTTGAATAAAGCAATCGCTCAACTGAGCGACCTGTTTCGATCGATGACGCCGGGCGCGCGGCTGACGGCTGGGTTGTTGCTGGCCGTGGTGGTGGTCAGCTTTGGCTACTTGTTTCAGCAGGGCGTGAATGGGCCAGATACGTATCTCTTCGGCGGTGAGCCGATTCCGAGTGGTCAGCTCGATCGCATCGAAGCGGCGATGGCCAAGGCGGGCCTGCAAGATTTCCAGCGCGAGGGTTTCCGCATCCGCGTACCGGCGGGGCAGCAGGCCAAGTACCTGGCCGCGGTGGCCGATGCCGGCGCACTGCCGCCGAATTTCAACACGATCATGGAAAACGCGCTCGACAAGAGCGGCCCGTGGGAATCGCGTGAAGCGACTCGCGAGCGGCTCAAGGTCGCGCGCCAGCAGACGTTATCGGAAATCGTGAGGTCGATGCTCTGGGTCGAAAATGCGATTGTTCTGTACGACGAACATGAGGCGCGCGGCGTCCGTGAGTTTGGCACCATCAAGAAAACGAGTGCTTCGGTCAGCGTCAAGCCCGTGGCCGGCGAAGTGCTCACCGCGGCCAGGGCGAGGAACATTCAGAAGCTTGTCGCCAGCACGGTCAACATGAAGGCCACGGATGTGAGCATCACGAACCTCGGCGATGGCGGTGCCGCGGGGAGCGACAGCAGCATCACGTTCGACCTGATCGACGAAGAATACATGAAGACGAAAGTCTTGTTCGAAACGCAGAAGCGGGAAAGCATTCTCCGCGCATTGCGTGATATTCCGGGAGTGAGCGTCGAGGTGAGCGCGGACTTGAACGACACGCTCGAGGAAACCACGCACACCGCGAAGCCCGATCCGAAAACGGCCGCGAAAACGGAATCGACGACGACCGAGGATATTACATCGTCTGCTCCGGAGATCGGCGGCCCGCCAGGCCAGACGGCTCAAGGCCCGAACCGGCAAGTGGCCACGCAAAGCGTGCCGCCGCAGCCGCAAAACCGCACGCACAACGAATCGACGCGGACCGACAACGTCGTCGGCATCGAGGATAATCGCACGGTAAAGCGTGGCTATACGCCCAAGGAAGTGTGGGCGACGGTTTCGGTGCCTAGCTCCTACATCAAAAATTTGTGGGCGTCACGCAACACGACCGCGACTGCGCCGCCGAAGCCCGAAGATCTAACCACGGTGCAAAACGAGACGGTGCAGAAGGTGGAGAACATCGTCAACACGTTGTTGCTCCTGCAAGCCAACAAGGGTGAGAACACTTATAAGCACGTGCGCGTGGAAGTGCTCGATTCGCTGCCGGCGCCGACGATCGAGCCGCCCTCGATGGCTAGCCAGGCGATTGCCTGGACGGGGCGGTATTGGAATTCGCTGGCGATGCTGGGCGTGGCGATGTTCAGCTTGCTCGTGCTGCGCTCGGTGGTGAACGGCAAGCCGGGCGATCCGGCCGGCGCGTCGGCAGCGGCAGCAACACCGTCGCTTACGCTGCACGCAGAGGAGTCAGCAGCCGCCGCGACGAGCGGTGAACCGGCTGCGGATGGCCGCGCCAAACTAAAACTGAAGAAGGGCTCATCGGTCAAAGATGACCTCGTTGATATCGTGCGTGAAGATCCCGATGCTGCCGCGGACATTTTGCGGTCGTGGATCGCGAAAGCTAGTTGATAAGAGAGGTAGCTGAATTCGCAAGAATTCGGTCATACCAAGAGAGATGTCCGAATTCTTGTGAATTCAGCTACGGGTGGGACAAAGAGTTGATGACAAACGTAGATGCCAATTTGCGTAAGGCGGCCGTGCTGATGCGGAGCCTCGATGCCGATACCGCGGCCGTAATGCTTGGCCAACTGTCGGCCGAGGAAGCGGCCAAAATTCGTGCAGCGATGCGCGCGGTCGTCCAGGTCGAGGCGGATGAGCAGGCCGACGTGATGGCCGAGCTGCGCGGCGCACGGCATCCGAAAACGAATGTGCGTGCGAGTGCCGTGGAGCTAGAGCTTTCGAGTTCGCTGAACGACCGCTCTTACGATCAACAAATGGCGGCGCCGTCGGCCGCACCGACCTCTGTCGCAAGCGCAAAGCGTTTTGAGTTTTTGGAGAATGCTCCGATTCAATCGCTGGTGTTGTATCTGTCGCGCGAGCATGCTCAGACCGTTGCTGTAGTGCTTTCGCACCTGGAACCAGAACGAGCCGCGGCTGTACTCGCGGCGTTGCCTCGGAAGTTGCAATCGGAGACGATCGACCGGTTGTCGACACTGGGCGATACCGATCCAGAGTGCGTGGGCGTGCTCGAACGCGAATTGCAGACGTGGGCGGCAAAGCGCGACGGCCTGCGCGCCAAAAGCGGGCAACGTCGCGATACGATGGCCGACATCTTGGCGGCGGCGGATGCCAAATCGCGCAGCCAGATCCTGAGCAACATGAAAGATCACAAAGCAGCGGTGGCCAACCAATTCGTACCACGGCCAATCGTGCGCGAGAGCATCAAGCTGCGTGGCCACAAAGCCCCCCCCGCAACATTGGCCACTCGGCCGGCAGCGGTGGCACCGAAACCAGTCGCACCACCCCCTCCAC
>CAZJWY010000156.1:0-12239 GCA_964549545.1 uncultured Planctomycetaceae bacterium
CCATCATCGACCGGTAGTCGCCGTAGGCCTGGTAGGCCTCGAGCATGGTGAATTCGGGATTATGCCGCTGGCTGATCCCCTCGTTGCGATACACGCGGCCCAGCTCATACACTCGCTCGATCCCGCCGACCATCAGCCGCTTGAGGTGCAATTCCAACGCAATCCGCAGGTAGAGATCGATGTCGAGTGCGTTGTGGTGTGTCTTGAAGGGCCGGGCGGCAGCACCGCCCGCAATCGAGTGGAGCGTCGGCCCTTCGACTTCGACGAACCCGCGCCTATTGAGCGTTTCGCGAATCGAGCGCACGATCTTCGTACGATTCAAAAATCGCGGCATTACGCCTTCACCGTATGTCAGATCGAGATACCGCAGGCGTTGGCGCAGCTCAGGATCGGTAAGCCCATGATGCTTCTCTGGCGGAGCCGCGAGGCTTTTCGAGAGAATCGTGAGGCGCTTAGCAAAGATCGACAGCTCGCCGGTCTTCGTGCGGCGCAGCTCGCCGTCGACACCGATGATGTCGCCCAGATCGAGGCATTGGGCCAGCGCCCAATCGTCGCCCACTTGCTGCTGACCGACAAAGAGTTGAATCTGGCCGGTCATGTCGCGGATATCGATGAACTGCAACTTCCCCTTGTCGCGATGCAATACGATCCGCCCGGCCGCGCGCACCTCCGGGCCAATCATCTCGCCCGGCCCCTGCTCGGAGAGCCACTTGCGGAAATCGAAATCGGCACCGGCCGTAGCCAGATCTGGCAGCTCGACTTTCTTACCGTCTTGAAGCTGATAAACGATCTCGCCCACGCGTTGGCGGATCGAAGCGATCGAAGCGTGATCATCAAACCGTGAGCCCCACGGATCGCGTCCCAGTTCGGCGATCCGTCGCAATTTATCGCGGCGCGAGGTTTCCCAATCGCCGCCGCTCGTTGTCGTGGCACTCTCTTCAATCACAGTCGATCCCATATAGTAGGACAGGCTTCAGCCTGTCACGATTTCTTCTCTTCAAGCGTTTCTCAATGCGGCCAGCCGCTTGCCCCAAGTAGTGTGCGGCGGGCGGCGCAATGCACCACCCGCCGCAACCCACGGGGAGGCAACATTTTAGTGCCCCGTGCCAGCAGGTCAATGTCGGCAAATCGCCGGATTCCGCCTTTGTAGCTATCGCGACGGTTCTCTGCTCGCAATCCCAGCACTGGTAGCACTTTTTGCCTGCGTTGACTCGCTCAAAACCGACTCCTACCATTCCACTCCCAACTCCTCCCCGCCGCTCGACTCGGAACCTGATCGGCGTTGAGTTCGAAGAGGTCCTCATGGCCCGTAAGTATCGCATCGCGGCTATCGGTACGTTGGCGATCGTCGCGCTCATCGCGGCTTTGATCGGCGGGGCCTATCATGCCACGCAACGAGTCGCCCCTTACTACGAGCAGGCACTTCGTGCCGAGCCCAAAGTCCTGGAAGAAGGCCGTCTCGAACTGGAAAGCCGCGCTACCGCTTTATACAGCGATGTGAAGCAAGTCGGCCGCTGGCAGGCCCTCTTCACCGCGGAGCAAATCAACGGCTGGCTTGCCACCCAACTCACGCCCGAAAAAGGGGCCAAGCTCCCACCAAACATGCGTGACCCGCGCGTCGCGATCACGCCCGAAACCCTGACGCTGGGCTTTCGCACGAAATCGAGCGGCGTGGAAACCGTCATCTCGGTCGACGCCTCGGTCCTGCTCACCGAGGAAGGCCATATCGGCGTTCGTTTCCTGTCGGTGCGGGCCGGCTCGCTGCCACTGCCCGTCATGCAATTGGCCGACGAACTGGCTGACGCATGCCAGCGGCTGAAGCTGCCGGTGCGCTGGACTCAGGAAAAAAACCAGCCGATCGCCATCGTCCATCTTGCGAGCGACGCGGCGACAAACGACCGCGAGTTCTTCGTCGATACAATCGAGCTGCGCGAGAATGAGATGTACGTCGCCGGCCATACGGAAGTCGGCAAGCAACGCGAGCACGCCACTACTCCCGTTGCCGAATCGCCCGAGTCAAAGACCAAGGATGTCGCCCTGGGCGACTACGAACCTCGTCTCGCTCCCAGCGAAGAGGCCGCAGCGCTCGAAATCGCGCGACGGCCGGCGAAGAAATAACCTAGGGCTTGAATATCACACATGATGTAGCTGAAGCGTCCAGCCTGCTTCGCCGAGTGAGAATCGAACATCCGCGGAAAAGTCTTCGGCGGAAAGCTTCACGCGCCATTCTTCGATCGACTTGGCCACTTCTTCATAATTTCCCGCGACAACACGAATCACACTGCCACGGCTTCGACCAAGCGGCCCTTCAAGGTCCAGATAGTCGCGCCGGTGATCCGCCAATTGCAGCGCCATCACGATATTGCCGCTAGCCAACGGCGGGCAGCTCGGAAACAGGGCCAATGTTGGCAAATGGGCCATCCGCCAATCCCGCGGCAACTCCTGTAGTGCCCAAGTGCGCAATACGTTACCCGATTCCAGCATGAAATCCCAATGAGACGTGCGCGGCACGCCCTCAGGGCAATCGTGATAGAGAAGAACAAAGCGAGGCATCTTGCCATTCTAGCCGATCACCGCAGCCCCACACCGGGCGCCGCAGCCGGATTCATTGGCAAGATTTCTAAGCAAGCTTCGTCCTGCGAAGCCGAGCTGCCCAACGACGAAACGCTGGCCCGGGCACAAGCATGCGTACTCTGCGCCCGGCAACGCCCCTGCAACCGCAGCGACCGCTTTTCACCCAACGCCAGGTCGCCGTCCAAGCGAATTAAGACGCTGCCGTCCTGCTGCCGATCCATGCCGGCTTCTAGGATCGGTTCGATCGCCTGATCGAACACCATCCGCAACTCCACGTTCGATGCCGGCGTCGAGCCTGTATTTTGCACCGAAACAGTGAACGTCGTCGTATCGCCCACAATGCGGGTATGCTCACCTGAAATCTTTACAGCAAGCGACGCCTGGGCCCCCGTCACACACGCCTGCTGCTGCGCCGGCTCCGCGCCATCGCTCGTAACCGTGACTTGATGACACTGTTTTCCACTCGCCACTACCTGATAGGTCAACTGAATTCGTTCCGAATCATTCGGGGCCAGGTCCCGAACAGATTTCTCCACATGATGCTCCTTGCGGGTATCGCCGGGATGGCTCAAGCCTTGGTCGAACCGAGCACCAACTTTGACATTACGCGCTACGCCATCCCCACGGTTCACAATCGTCAATTCGTAAGACACATACTGCCCCACGGAGACTTGCTCCGGGCTCGTCGGCCGCAGCGTTACTTCCAACCGTGGCTTGCCGGCCGGTGGCGGCGTGTACGGGTTCGGTTGAGTCGAACTCGTTGTGGGCGGTGATTGTGGCGTCGGCTGCAACGTCGGCGGTGGCGCGCTGACAGACGGTGGAGCAGTCGTCGAGGGCGGCGGGCTTAACGGCACAACTCCTGTCGGCGCACTCGGCGCAAAAGGCACCGCTGGGGCTGCCGGAACCGCCGGTGTCACGGCCGGAACATTCGTGCTCCAAGTAATTGCAGTAGATCCACGAGCCAACTCCACTTGCGGCATGGCGTTCGGCCCGATTCCGTGGGGTTGAATAATCGTGATGCCCACCTGCGTAATGCCGCTGCCTGGTTGCGAAGGGCTGATCTCGGCGGTTGCGCGGCCCGAGGCATCGGTCCGGGCGTCGATCGTGCTGCTGTTCTCGGCGCCGAGCGATCCGCCGCCGCCCACGGTATAGCGAACGACCCAGCCTGCGAGCGGCGCTCCGTTCGTGCGACGGAAAATCGTCGTTGTCAACGTATGCGGCTTTCCGGCCTCGGCCACGGCCGCGCCCGGCAACGTCCACTGGGCATCGATCCAGTAGATCGACGTCGTGGCCTGGTTCAATTGACAAAGATCGGGGGCGAAGGCCGTTACCTGGCTCACCCCCTCGGTACACGAAGTCAGCGTCACGTACGACTCACCACGCTCGATTTGCGCCGAGCCAAAGGGCCCAGGAGTCACGCTCGTCACGCTCGTCGGATGGTAAGCAGTGCGACTAACGGCATTCCACGGATCGATTTTTTCTGGCTCGTTCCACCACGAGAATAAGTGCCCCGATTCTTGTACGCCCAGCGAGCCAAGCTGGCCGACGCCGTTCCGCGCGACCGACCACTCGATCCGCTCATTCGGGCTCAGCGAGCCATCTGGCGCCATGACGCCCGCTTTCAAGAACACCTCAGTACCAACCGGCGCAACAAGCCGATCGGGCGTGAGTCGCACGAACGTGTTGCCCGGCGGCACCGTGGCGGCGGGCGCCGCGCCGGGCTGTGGCGTAACGACCGGCACGGATGGCGTCACGGTCGATACAGGGCACATCGCGGAAACGGTTCCCGGTATTGCCGTAGCCGGCGCGTAAGGCACCGATGGGATCACGGCGCCCGGCGCCATCGGCGGAATGGTTGGCATGGCTGGATCAGAGTAAACAGGCGGCGCTTGCACATTGCCAAACGGCACCGGCGTGGCAGCAGCCGAAGCCACGACAGTTCCAGGCGGAGCAACGACAGGGGGAGGCGTTTGGTTAGACCAAACCAAGAGCTGTTCGCCCGTCGGATCGATTCGTGGCCCCTGATACGTGGCGCAGCCTGCCAAAGTCATCGCACATACAGCGATAACGGCCGACCAAGCACGCGTTGTGAGGGCGGGGAGCATCAGCACTGGCAATCCAGGCGTGCCGAGGAAGACCGGCATCGCGAGGCGGTGGGTGGGCGCTGGCGGGGGGGTTAGGCGGGAGGCTGAAAAAATGATTGCGCGCCCGGGCAACACACCAGGTGCGCGCAATCGACCAGCCTGTTAAAGCCTACCGCCCAGTTACTCCGGTGCTGCCCAAACGCAACCTGGTTTGATGACTTTTCTCACCAAACTCTGCGGGTCGTGTGGAGAATAGGGGTCATGCAGTCCGCAGGGCACCCAATGACAACCCGATTTTCGAAACCGCCCCTTGATCTATTCGAATTTGCAGGCCCTAGCCGAACCGCCACGTGGCCCCGAAGAGCGTACCAGACACATAAATTTCCACCGGCGGTGGCAAACTACCGCCGGAAAGAACACCGGGAAATTTCGGCCTCCCCCGGCCCTACTCCGCCGAACCTCCATCTCCGCCCTCATTTCCTTGCCATCCCAAATTCGCCGGATTAGCATAAATAGAGCGGAATCCGCCACCGCCCCCGGCTGCGCCGGTTGCGGTCTCGTTCTGCCCGGAACATTGCACCATTTGATTCGCCGCGAGGTTTTCCATGGCTCGGTTCGGTTTCCTTACGCTGCTGCGTCTGGCGGTTGCCGCTTGCATGTCGGCGTTGCTCTTCGCTCCTCAATTTGCGAATGCTCAAAGCACGATCGGCGGCGGCTCGACATCTGGCGTCGCGGTCGATGCTGACGGCGTCCTGCGACGCGTCATGAAAGAAGATCCGACGGGCGAACTTTCGCGTCAGCGAGTTCAGGAAGCGCTCACCCGCTTGGATCGCAACGTCGCCGCGCCGAGCAAGCTACGTAAGGTTTCGTTGAACCGCTTGGAGCGCGTCATCAAAGAGCGCCTCGCGAGCGGCCAACCGATCGACGACGCCATGCAACATCTGGCCGGCCTCAACCGCATTCAGTACGTCTTCTGCTATCCAGAATCGAAAGACGTCGTGATCGCCGGCCCGGCCGAAGCCTGGGCCGAAGCGCCCTCGGGCCGGATGCTGGGCGTCGACTCGGGTCGCCCCGTGCTCGACCTGGACGACATGATCGTCGCGCTTCGTTCGTTCCCGCCGGGCAAGCTCAACAAGAAACCGTTCATCTATTGCTCGATCGATCCGACCGAAGAAGGCTTGTCGCGCTTGCATCAGTTCCTGCAAGAATTGGGCGGCCGCATCGGCGATCCGCGCCGGACCCCGGGCCAAGATCAGTTCATCGTCAACGGCCTGCGCGAGCGGCTGGGCCTGCAAGTGATCACGGTCGGCGGCGTATCGCCGAAGACCCACTTCGCGCAAGTGATGGTCGAAGCCGACTACCGCATGAAACTGATCGGCATCGGCCTGGAGCAGCCGCCGGTTCACCTGACGAGCTACGTCGCACGAGCCAAGCCGACGCAAGTCTCTAGCAATGCGTTGCAACGCTGGTTCTTCGTGCCCGACTATCAATGCGTTCGCGTCAGCCAAGACGCAATGGCGATGGAACTGGTCGGCGAAGGCGTCAAGCTCGTCGGCGAGAATGAAGCGGTCGCCAAAGACGGCACACGCCACAAAGCGGCCAAGGGCAACCCGGCGAGCGAGGCCTTCGTCAAAGCCTTCACCAAGATCTACCCGCAACTCGCCCAGCGTTCGCCAGTGTACGCCCAACTTCGCAATTGCATCGACATGGCCGTTGCCGCGGCTTTCATCCAGAATGAAGACTACTACGACCTGGCCGGCTGGAAAGCCGAGACGTTCAACGATGAGAAGGCGATCTCGGTCGAGAAGCTCAATCCGCCGCAACAAGTGGAAACAGCCGTGAACATGATGTGGCGCGGCAACACGCTGATGACCCCGATCGGCGGCGGAGTCCAGATGCGCCCCAGCGAAGCGCTCAATCCCGCTAACATGCTGGAAGACACAGGCGCCAAAGTGCAAGAAACCCGCACCGCGCTTGACCTCTCGAAGCTGCGGCCAGATCAATGGTGGTGGGACTGACGCAGGTTTCCGAGCTGTGCGCGGGCCAAGTTGTGCGCGGGTCTCCCGACCCCGCACATTCCCCGACCAGGTTTCCAACCCACAAACCCTGCTGGTGCCGCTTCAGCGCGAATTACGCCCACACTTTCACGCCCAATTCAGGCTTGGAGGTAAGCAACGACTGGGTAGAATAACGACATGCCCTATCAATTCCCCCCAGATTTGGATGAGCGCGTAAAACTGGAGATGTCGCGCCGCGGCTTGCAAAACGAAGATGATGTTTTGCGCGAGGCGCTGGACGCTCTCCATCAGCTTGAGCAAGACAAGCTCCGCCGTTGGAATGAGCGCAACGATATCGCAATCGAGCAAAGCCGACTCGGACTTTCAGCGCCGATCGACATCGAGACGTTGCTTGCGCGCGTTGAACAGCGGCTTGCCGCGCCGTCTCCGCAGTCATAATGCGCCGCGCGATCTGGACTCCGCTCGCTGTTCAGGAACTCGAGGAAATCCTGTTTTACATTACGTGTTGTGGACGGGCGCCCTGAAACGGCACGGCGAATCAGTGAAGAATTTTTGGAAGAGATCGAACGGCACTTAGCGCATGGCCGACTCGGAATGGCACATCCGGCCGCGCCCGGTGGGTGGCGTTATTTCAAATTCAAACGCTGGCTCATTTTTTATCGACCACATCCCGAAGGCATGGAAATCATGCGTGTCATTGATACGGTTCGCGATTTACCAGCACAATTCTGAGATCGCAGACATTCGTTTGTGTCGGCCCTGTTATCAAGAGCCCGCCACACTTTTCAAAAAACGTATAGGCATCATTGCGGGCCAAGTAGTCGTTTGCATCAAGCTTTTCGCGCCTCGCGGCGGAGATAATACCGCTGTCGACGATCGCGCCGGCGGCGTTTGTCGGCCCGTCTTCGCCGTCGGTTCCGCCCGACAACAAACAAATACCCTCGCAGTCGCCAAGCTCCGCGAGTGCTGCCAGCGCGAGCTGTTGGTTGCGGCCTCCCTTTCCACGACGTGTTTCGTCGACCAGCGTCACGGTCGGCTCGCCTCCGGTAATGAGGCAATCGGGACCGGTGCTGCCGTGCATGCTGATTCCCATATTGGCTAGATGTCGACCGACGACCTCCGCCGCCCCTTCTGATTTCGTCGCGGCGATCATCGCGTGAGAGTAGCCCAGCCGCTCGGCTTCGACCCCCGCGCCATCCACTGCCGCAGCATTGTTCCCAATCACCAACTGAACCCCAGCCGCCCCCTCCGCTTGCGGCTTAGCGCTCCGTCGCGCACGCCCGCGCAAATATTGAACCACCGGCGCGATCGCCGACTCGTGGATGATCCCCAACCCCTCCAACACCGCCAGCGCATCGGCCGCCGTCGACCAATTCGCAACTGTCGGTCCAGACGCCACCAAGTGGAGAGGATCGCCCAACACATCGGAAATCACCAGCGTAAAGAGCTGCCCTGCCCGGCACGCCCGCGCGAGGCCGCCTCCCTTTACCAAGCTCAAGTTCTGTCGCACGGTATTGAGTTGCTCGATGTTGCCGCCCGCCCCGCTAATGAGACGGGTCAAGCGAATCTTATCGGCAAGCGAAATCTCCGGCACCGGCGCGGGCAACAGCGCCGATCCACCACCCGACAGAACGCAGAAGCACAAATCGTTCGGGCCCAACGACGCCACGAGTTCCAGAATCTTTCGCGTGCCGGCAACTCCCTCGATGCTCGGCTCATTGACGCCCGCCGCGCGGGCCGCGTGGAGATGAACCCGCTTGGTCGGCACGACGCAATCGGCCGGCACGTTGACCCAACCGGAGACGCTCTTTTGTTCCAATAGCTCAGGGCCCAGCACCTTCTCCAGCGCGACCGCCATCGCGCCGGCTGCCTTCCCTGCCCCGACGATGCTGATCCGGCCGATCGATCGCAGATCGATGACTTCATCACCGATTGCCAGCCAATCGCCGTCGAGATGCACATTCTCTGGAATCAGCCGCTCCGGCAACACTGCCGCCACGCCAGCCCGCCAAATCCGTTCGGCATCGGCACGCAGTTTGGCGGATTGTGGAGACATACAAACAATCGCCATAAACACGTAAACGGAAATTAAACTACTGCTGTCATTCCGAACAAAGCGAAGAACCTCTTGGCGCGGGCAAGATTCTTCGCTCGCCAAGCCTCCTTCGAAACGACATGCGTTCCAATTATCGCGGCGGTGGCGCGACAAGCCCAGGCCCTGCCGTGCCGCTCGCCCCAACGTTGGTCGCCGTCGCAGTGCTTGGCGATGTTGCGGGTGGCAAGCGCCGCGCTATTGGTTGCTGGAGCATTCGCACCATCACGGCATCCACCTTGGCTGTGCCGATGCCAGTAAGGGCGAACGTCAACCGCATCGACGTAGGCTCAGCCGCCGCTCGAATCATCCGAAACGGCTGCCAACCCGATGTCTGGCTGACGACAATCGAGAGGCCTGGCCCACCGAGTGTATCGCTGATCTCCAACCCTGCTCCCCCCGCAAAAGGATTGTCCACGCGCGCCCAACCGGTGATTTCAACGAGCTTGCCTGGCTCGACTGGAATTTCGGGAGAAACAATCGAAACCAGGTTACCAGTCACCTGCGGCTTCCCGTTTTGAGTCTCTGCCGCGGCGTTCAATTCCAAGCAATAAGTCCCCTGCTGAGGCTGAGCCGCCGACAATTGAGCCGATGTCTGCGTGCTAGAGGCAGCGCCTTCCAAGTGTTGCCAACCATATTCGGACAGTTGACGCAGGTCTTCGAAATCGCCCCCCATGAGCAGATTGTCCCCTGAGCGCAACGTCGTTAGCGATCGCTCGAGCGCTAACAATTCCGGCAGTGTATCGGAGAAAGCCGCCAGTGGGTTACTCTCCAAAGTGGCGCGTGTCATAATCGCCGCACGCTGCTCGGCAAGTGACGCTTCGATCAACCTCAACAACGCATTGGTAGCCTGATGTGCCTGCTCGGCACGACCGGCCGCCAAGTGTGAATCGACCTGTGCCAATTGTTGGTTGACTGCCGCAGCTTCGCGAGCCGCGATCTCCGCGTTCAGCCCAGCCTGAACCAGGCGTTGCGTGCTGTAGGCAAACGCCCGCGCGCGCCGTGCGGCCAGGCCGCGCTCCAGTTGCACGGTCTGGCCGCCGTCGCGGGCAATCCGTTGCTGCAGGCTCTGGATCACGCGCGCGTCTTCCGTCATGACAACGTAGCCACCCCCTGCCGCGGGAATTGAAACTTTCGTCCCGCCCGCGATCCGCTCGGAGGGCAACGTCCGCATCGTCGTAGGCGAGAAGTAGAACACCTGGCTCGTCTCCGGCACGCCTGGGATCGTGAAGGAGGTCTCCTTCGCCACGAGTTGCCCGACTCCACGGTTAGGTTTGCCTGGGGCGCGCTCGTTGGGCAAGGGCATCAGCAACCGGGCCCGATCAACATACAGCAGCATGCCGATTTCCGCTCTGTCGGAAGAATAGACTTGCGACACGACCTTGCCGCCAGCTAGCCAAGGCTCGATCAGTTGCAATCGTCGATTAATAAGCTGCAAAGCCGCCACGCGCTGCTGCGTCGCATCATCCACGCCATTCAAGGATGACGAGGAATGAAAGACGAAGCCACGCGCGCTGTGCGCCGAGGCCGCTTGGACATGCGATTCCATCTGCTGTGGCTCGACGTTGAGAGCTGGCATCGTCATGTGCGTCAGCACTCCAACTTGCCGCCGGACGGATTCATCTGTCTGCGTGGAAATGCCAACCCACAGCGGCGTTCCCGGCTGCGCTTTCCGCGAGCAGGTCTCGAGCCAGGTCTCGAACTCCAGCAGACCTAGGGGGCCGCTACGGGAATTGCTGGCGATCAGGATATCGCCAGCCTTGTTCACGGCGGTCCAGTTCGAACGCGGCATGATAACGATGGGGCGCCCAAACACATTGTCTCGCTCGCGCACCGCTTCGGACCAACGCATCGCGTAGCTCGAATCGATCTCCAAGGCATCATCCTGCAATTGCCAGGCGAGGACACGATCGCCTGCTTGCCCGGCTCCGGCTTGAGCCAATGCGTCTGGTCGGGGCGGCGGACATAAAAACCAGAGACCAAGTTTCGTCGCCTCTTCGCTTTGAGCGGGCGTGGGCAGCGCCGGCAGTTGAACCACGTTGAACCCGCAACCGGCCAAGAACGAGAGCGGTTCGCCATTCGACTGAATCACCCGTGGCAAAAACGCCCTGCCATCGACATTGAGCACTGTCCCCTGCAAACGGACGGCCGCTCCAGTGAGAGCCGAGGTCATCCGTTCGGGAGCTCCACTCGGCGATGTCTCGGCAGTGCCTGTGTTCAAGTGGGCAGACGGCGCTGTGTTTCCAGGCAATTGCTTAGCCATCGCCGATGTGGCGGGAGTCGCGACCGTCGCGGGCATCAACACGCCGTCGACCGCTAAATCATCTGTCCCAATCTCGGTGCCACCCGGATTGCCGGGCACTAGCAATACAATTGCGTCGACATACGCTTCTTTCGGATCGATCGACGCTCCCGGCATGGCCCGCATTATGCGCACCTGATCGGCTAGCAGCCGGGGCACATCGACCACGCGCAGTTCCTGCCAATTTCCTGGCCGGCTGTAAAACGAGCCGCGTACGATCGTGGTCGCCACGCCGCGTTTTTGCGGATCGAGCGATCTGGGCAGAACCACGCGCATCGCGATTTGCAAATCGGTCCGGTTCGCTTTGACCCACATCCGTGCCTGCAATTCATCGAGGACGGCCACACGCGGGATCAGGCAAGCGAGAAATGCCGACTGGCCCAACGGCGCTGTGACGGTGATCCGTTCGTAGCCCGCAGTGTCGCGAACGCCGCCTTGGACGACGTCTTGTGCCAAGATCTGGGCAGGCGCCGGCCCGCTAAGAAGCTGCCACGATTTTTCCGGGCCGTTGAACTTATACATCAAGGCCGGGTCGGCCCAGACGGCGGCGGTCGTTTGTGCTACCCAGGCAGCGAGGCAAATTGCAGCAAATTTTAGCGAGCGGCAGTGCGACATGGCCCTGGGGCTGCGTATATAAGCAAAGCGACGACAACGTGGCCGAAAGGCAACGTGCCCGCCGGTGCAGATAATCGACCTAAAGTGGCCTTGTACCAGCATTTGCGACATTCGCCCAGGTCATTCGTTGCTTAGAATCAACATGGTTGGCATCCGTGGTTTGTGGCGCGGCAATTTGTTGAATGAATGTAAGTCGTTCTCATGTAACCAGTTAAGCCCTCGTCTGTTTTTTCGGCCGGCCGGGGTGGCGCGGGGTGTGCATTTTGGCACCGGCATCACTCACCCGGAGACGCATTCAATGTCCAACACGCCTCGAGTTCCCGCCGCCCCCGTGGAAGAGCTGCCAGCCGACCTGCTCCGCCTGATTTCCGCGATTCATGCCCTCCCGGACCAATATTCCCGCGATCTCATCCCGGCTGTCGAACGGGTGGTAGAAAGCACCAAACGCCGCCGACGCATTCTAAACCTCGTCCAGGACGCTCTCAGCCAGTTGCGGCTGGACATGAAGTACTTGATGTTCGACGTTGAGGCGACCCGCCGCGAGCGTGATGAGT
>CAZJWY010000157.1:0-12050 GCA_964549545.1 uncultured Planctomycetaceae bacterium
TCCAGGAGACGTTATGCTAGCCCTTGACGCCTTCCCGTGGACAGACCACTAGCTAGACAAGTAACTCATTACCAGCTACCCAACCGCTTGCGGCTTAGCGCAATTCTCTCGGCAAAGTACCTGCAAGCACTGCCGATCTTGAGCCTGAACACCCAGCGAGCGGCAACTCTACGCCGCTTTGCGGCGGCCACCCGCCTTCGCGCGTGCAGAAACCGTTGGCGTACCACGTCGCCCGCGGACCCGCCGCGATAGCACGAGGTACCCGACGATGATCGTGGCCCCGATGAGCGCCTCGATCAGCGTCGAGGGCTCGCCTGGCACGGCGAGGCTGCCCGCCGAGCGCGCTGGGCCCGAGGTTAAATCGACAATGGGCAAACTGCCAGCAGACAACTGCCCCACTGCAAGCATGATCCAGGCGATAAGCATGGCAAACGCTCCTTTTTAAGATGAGTCGTCGCGCCTGCAAGCCAATCTGTAGCGAATGGGCCGAATTTCTGCCACATCAGTTGCGAAGTGCTCTTTGCCAGTCCCCAGCGTTTTGCTACTACATGCCGCCCGGTTTGCGCGCCCAATGGATTGTGTGCGTGGCGGCGCAACCGATGGTCTCTGATCTCGTGATTGGCAGGGAAAGCTATCATGGCCGGAAAATATCAATTGGCGGCGAAGATTTTGCTCGGAACGACTCTCATGGGGTCGGGCACAGGCGGCGTGTACTACGCCACCACCAATGGCTGGACCTCACCCGGCGCCAGCCAATCGCTAGCCCAACCGTCGGCCACCGAACTCGATGCCGTCGCCAGCGCCTGGAGCGAACCGGACCCGAAGCACGCCACCTCCTCGGCCGACTCGAGCCCCGTCGCCCGCTCCGCACAAGCCACCGCTACAGCCAAAGAAACCATCAAGCAGGCCGAAATCGATCGCTACGCGACAACCACCACAGCGCCCGCTCCGGCTGCTGTCGTGAAAGACGAACCAGCCAAGACGAAGAATAAGGAAGAACAGAAAGTCGCCAAGGACGACCAACCGCAAGAAGCGGCGCCGAAAAGCGCCGAGCCGACACTCGCCGAAACCGACGATGCACAGGCCGTGAAACTCGCCACACAAACAGAAGACAAGCCAGCCAACAAGAACGATGAGGGTCGCGAGCCAACTCCAGTGCTTGCCGCCATCAGCGAACCGATCGCCCGTGGACAAGAACCAAAGAACGACACGCCCGCGCCAGCCGCGCCGACAAACGACGTTTCCGCAGACATCAGCGGCGCCTTCGACTCGGCGCCGCCAAGCGGAACGGTCACCAATGCCGCACCTGCAACCATGCAGGAACCAAAACCACTCGCAACACCAAGCCAACAAACAAACATCAATGGCACCGCGCAGCGTGCGAAGGATGCATTTGGAAACGCGCCGAGCACAACCGCCCCCACGGCAGGCGACCGTTATTCCAGCGGCAACCCAGCAGCTCCGCCGAGCAACGCCATGGCAAAACCGGCCGCAGGAAACCCATTCGACCCCACGCCACTCGCTCCGCCACCGAGCGGTGGAACCAACGACCGCCTCGCGCCGCTGCCGACGTCGCCGAACGACATCGGCACGCCGCTCCGTGAGATGCAACCGACCAACGACGGACTACACCCGCTCGATGCCAACCCAGCGACACAATCCAACCCCATACAACAACGATCCGCCACTCGTGACAACGGTCTCAATAGCACAAACGGCATGAAGAATCGGATGCCACAAGCGTCGCCCTACAACGATGCACCAACCGCCCTGGACAGCTACTCGCCAACCCGCGGCGTGAATTCGCCTGCAATGGGTAGCGCGCCGGCTCCGGTAATGCTGGGCGACGGCACCGGCAAGCCGGGCGAAAAGGCGCTCGAAGGTCCGCAACAACCAACGCTCGTTATCCAGAAATTCGCCCCCGGCGAAATTCAGGTCGGCAAGCCAGCCAAGTTCGTCATGCAGGTGCGCAACTCGGGAGCCCAGGTAGCCGACAACGTGACGGTACAAGACGAAGTGCCACAGGGCACGCAATTGGTCAGCACCTCGCCGGCCGCCACGAACGAGGGCAGCCGGCTCGTGTGGCAGCTCGGCAAACTTTCGCCCGGCGAAGATCGCACACTCGAAATGCAAGTTATGCCCAAGTCGGAAGGCGACATTGGCAGCGTGGCCACGGTCACCTATTCGGCCCAGGCCTCGGTCAAGACTCGCTGCACAATGCCACAACTGGCCATCCGTATGACCGCACCGAGCGAAGTCATGATCGGCCAACAGCAACACGTGAAAATCGAACTTCGCAACCCGGGCAGCGGCGACGCGACCGGCGTTATGCTGTTCGAAAACGTACCGCCCGGCGTCAAACACGCCGCAGGCCCGACGCTCGAATTCGAAATCGGCACCCTCCGCGCCGGCGAAACCCGCGAGCTCGATCTCGTCCTCACCGCCGACAAGCCAGGCAAGGTCGTGAATGTCCTCTCCGCCCGCGCTCAAGGCAGCTTGCAAGTTCAGCAGCAAGTCGAGTTCGAAGTCATTGCACCAGGCCTCACGGTCGCGCTTCAAGGCCCCGAGCGCCGCTACTTGGAGCGACCAGCCACGTACGAAGTCAGCGTGCAAAACCCAGGCACCGCCACGGCCCACGACGTGCAAATCGTCACGAAGCTGCCCAAGGGCTTGCGATTCGTCAAAGCCAACAACATGGGCGAGTATGACGCGACCTCCCATGCCGTGTATTGGAGCCTGGCTGAGTTGCCGAAGGGTGAAAAGGGAACCGTCGAGTTGACCGCGGTTCCAGTCGAGACCGGTCCGCAAACATTGCAAGTTGAAAGCCACGCTCAGCAAGGGCTCGCTGACAAGGCGCAGCGAGAAGTTCTGGTTGAAGGCCTGGCGGCGATCAAGTTCGACGTCAAAGCGCTCAACGATCCGATCGAAGTCGGCGGCGAAGCAGGTTACGAGATTCGCGTCGTCAATCAAGGCACGAAGGCGGCCACCAACGTGCAAATCGTTGCCGATCTACCACCAGGATTGAAACTCACTTCCGCCGAAGGCGAAACTCCGCACAAGCTGGACCAGAACCGCGTCGTCTTCGAGCCGCTGCAAACCCTCGCGCCGAAAGCTGACACGGTTTATCGCTTACGCGTACAGGGTGTGCAGGTAGGTGATCAACGCGTCGCGGTGGAAGTGAAAGCCGACGACCTGCAACAACCGATCCGCCATGAAGAGAGCACGCGAGTATTCGGCGATCAATGAAGTAGACCGCGTAAGTGAGTCTCGACACACTCGGCCAAAACTGGAGGGTTGTAACCTCCTTCAAGAACACTGACAATTCGACCTTCGGCATGCGTGGCAGCAATGCGGCGCACGACCGCGGTCAACTCGGCGAAGTCCTCGACTTCAAGACCGAGCGAGCCGACCGGATCGGTGCGATGAGCATCGAAGCCCGCGCTGACAAGCACGAGCTGTGGTCGCAGTCGATCGGCGAATTTTTCCAACTCGATTGCAAATTTGTCATGGTAAGTTTCCCGAGACGTGCCGAACGAAATGGGCAAGTTGACCGTCGCCCCGCGCCCCGCGCCAGTGCCGGTCTCGTCCCAATCGCCGGTGCCGGGGTAGAACGGCCAGCGATGAATCGAGAAGAAGCCGACTCGCTCGTCGCCGTAGAAAACGTCCTGCGTGCCGTTGCCGTGATGGACATCCCAATCAACAACCAGCACGCGGTCGAGTCCGTGTTCATCGCGAGCAACGCCGGCCGCGATGGCCACGTTGCTGAACAAGCAAAACCCCATCGCACGCTTGGGCAGCGCGTGATGCCCGGGAGGACGCACGAGACAGAGAGCAGTTTTACCTTCACCAGTCAGGACACGATCGACGGCGTCGCAAGCCGCACCGGCGGCTAGTCGGGCCACATCGAACGAAGCGGGACTGACGATCGTATCAGGATCGAGTCGACCGCCGCCCCGCTGGGCCATTGCCGCGACCGCTTCGACATGACCCGGTTCGTGGACTCGCTCTAATCGTTCGAGCGAAGCAGGCTCCCAGTCGGGGCGAACACAACTGGCCAGTAGCCCTGTCGTTTCCAACCGGGCGGCGATCTGCCGGAGGCGCTCGGAGCGTTCGGGATGGTGACCCGTATCGTGGTCCAGGAACCGAGGGTCGTGATAGAGGAGCGTCATGTCGAGGGGCTGCCTCGGAGATAAACGAGCGGAGTGAAAAAGTGCTTAATTACAGGGTTTGCGACGTTTTTCAAGCATTGCAATCGAGTCGTGGGAGAGTGCCGAAAACTTGAAGGAAGGTGTGCTTGTTGATACAGTGAATTAAGCGGTTTTGGCATCCATTGATAATTTCGTTGGTAGAGAATGATTGGACGGGGGCGAGGACGCCCCGGCTCGCGAGTAGTTGTTCATTACCAATGCAAACCTCAATAATTATCGCCTTATCTGATTATTCTGCCAGGGTTTCGGCTTAAGCTGCCGACCGATATCGAACGGGAACAGAGGAACGCGCGCCATGTCTGCGAAGCGAGTCGTCAATATTTTGGAAAACTTCGTTTGTGCGCTTGAGCGCCGCGCATGGCTGGTGAGCGTGCTGATGATTCTGGCGACTGCCGGATCTGTGTTTGCGCAGCAGTATCATAATGATCCGGTCGACGGAAATGTCCGCCGCTACAGCGCGAGCGCGAAGCAATGGTTGAGCAACCCGGCTGCGTATAGTGCCGACAAAGCGCACTTCGACGAGTATTTCAATAATTACTACTTCCCCGATATGACGCGGACTGATGATGCATCGCTCGGCCGCCTGGGAGAGAAGCGGAGCGACCTGTTCCGGAAGTTCTTGTGGGCAACCAACAATACACAGTTGCAGCAAGATCTGACGGCGATGATGTACAAAAAGATGAAGGGGATTGTTACGTCGCGGGATCCCGAGACGAACACCGCTATCAGCCCGCCGTATCATCCGGCGGTGCGCTACAACGCGGTGTTGACGCTCGGAATGTTGGACCAACAATATTCGCCGGGCACGGCCGGCGCTCCTAAGCCAAAGCCGTTGCCGGAAGCGACGACGTTGCTCACGCAAATCGTGAACTTTGGCGCCGACGACAAACCGGTGCCGCCGCCGATTGTGTTGGGCGCGGTGATCGGGTTGGAGCGGCATATGCAGCTTCGCGAAAGCCTGCCGCCAGAGGCCGTGAATGCGATGACGGCCGCGCTCTTGAAGCTGGTTTTGCATGAACAGCCGATTCAGGAGATGGATCCGGAAGCGTATGCCTGGATTCGATTGCGAGCGGCCGACGCGCTCGCGCGGCAGGGAAGCGCAGGGGACAAGAACAGTATTCACAACGCGCTGGTGAAGCTGATCACCACGAGCAAGTCGCTTGACGATCGTTGCGAAGTGGCCGGTTTGCTCGACAAGATCGAGTACAAAGACGTCAAGCTCGAAGACGCCGCGACGGCTGACGCGCTGTTTGCGCTCGCGCGGGACGTGGCCGCGGCCGAGGATAAGCGGGCGGATGATTTTCAGAGCCAGGTCAGCGGCGGTGTATCGATCGGGCCGGGAATGGGGCGCGCCGAGTTTATGCCAGGCGGCGGCTTCGGCACGGAACGTGTCGAGACCTATCCCCGTCGGCAGGTTCTCACACGGCTAACCAACCTGCGAGCGGCAATTGCCAAGGTAAAGCCTTCGCTCAGCGCCGAGGCGCAGAAGAAGGCCGATGAAGTGCTCAAGGCGATCGAGCCGGCCAAAACCATTGTGACAAACAAAGAAAGCACCGAGTTGAAGATGGCCGCTGCCATCCGCACGATGGCGGCCGGGGTGAATAAAGCGATTCCCGCGCCGGCGACGGAGAAGGAAAAAGCACCGGCGACGGATAAAACAGCGGCGGCGAAGTAGTGGCCGCGCGGCGTAAACGCCGCCGCTAAATGGTTGCTATTAAGCGGTAACTAGAACGATGCCGAGTTCTTCGAGGCGAGGCTTACTGGTTTTGTAACTCCAGCGAGCGCCATGCAGGTGAGGAGCACGGCGAGATAGAACAGGTCGCCGGCGAGCATCCAACGGTAGAACGGCACGGCGGCCCAGTAGCAATCGGCCAAACCAGTCAGTGACTTCTGATAGTCGCTTTGAAACGCCCAGACGGCGAAGTTCGACACCAAGTAGAACAACGTCGCCGGAATGAAGCCGATCACGATCCAACGGATCGCCGCCAACCAGCGGGGGCGCTCGCCGCGCTGCAGGCGGCCGAGCCAGACGGGGACGACCATCACGGCGTAAGTCGCCAGCATCACCGGGATGCTGTTGTAAGCTGGCAACAAGAGATCGCTGACGGCCAGGATTGCCAGCGGCACGAGGACCGCAATCGCCACGCGAGAGAAATACCAGCCGGCGAAAATCGCGGCGGCGGCGGTCGGCGTGAAGCACCATTGGGGCTGGCCCCAACGACCGGCCACGCCAATTGCGATCAGCAGAGCGAATACTAGAACATCTTGCAGGTTTTGATGCCGATCACGATTCATGGTAAGGCGTATCTCCAACGACGGGCTTTGGGATTACTGCTGTTGGTGGCGAAATTTGCGGGGTGCGCACTTTGGGCGGGGCGGGGGACCGCCCGGCTCGCTTGGAATATCAAGGGTGGCCGCAACGGGAATCGATTTTACTGCCGGGGTCCGAAAGTCCACAAGACATGATCGTCGGGTTTCAGCTTGTAGACGGCATAACTACGGTCGGCGGATTGGCCGTTGACGCCGTAAGTCCAATTCTTTCCATCGGCGCCTTGATTTTTGACATCGTCGATCGCGACCACGAAAGCCGACTCGCCTTCGCCTTGCTGCTTGATTGTGATGTTGGGCCAGGCTTTGGTTAGATCGGCAGCCGTCATGCCGTCGTGCCAGGCAATCGGGGCAAATTCTAACCGCCGGCCGCTGCCGTAGTTGATCGATAAAGTTACCTTGGGCCGCGGATCGCTTTTGGCGATGGGCGTCGGCATTTTGGCTGCTGTCGGGTCCGGTGCCTGGCGCGCGTTATGCGAGCGCAACCACAAGATGGCAACCAGCACGAGGCCCAGAAGGAGCGGCAATTGCCACCAGGAGCGACGGGGGCGATTGGTGAGGAGGTTGGGTTCCACGGGGTTTTTTATAGCGAAAAAAGGGGTTGGGGTCAGGTGGAAATCGTGGCCGCCGGAGATAGAAGATAATCGAAAAGGTGATTTTTAGAGTTCGGGAGCTGGTCGGTGGGCGCGCGGCGTGAACGCCGCCGCTAAAGGACTCGTGGTACTTTGGGGATGTGACAATTTGAAAACTGGCTCTCAGCGTGAATCTGAGGTATGTTGACGCGCATGGCGGCTCTTACCACGCTTTCGCTGTCGTACCCCGAAACCGACATCGCCGTAATTACGATCGGCGATCCCCAGGCTAGCGCCAATATTCTGTCGAGCCAGGTGCTCGAGGCGCTGGAGCGTCATCTCGATGAGTTGGACCGGGTGAAGAATCTCGCGGGGCTCGTGATTCGTTCCGGGAAGCCTGGAATGTTCATCGCGGGCGCAGATTTGAAAGAATTTGTCGCCTGGCTCGATTCGCCGAAGGAGGAAGTGACCAGCTTCTGCCGCCGGGGGCAAAACCTGTTTGGCCGACTCGCGAAATCGTCCTATGTGACGATCGCGGCGATTGATGGCATCTGCGTTGGCGGCGGCGCGGAGCTTTCTATTTGGTGTGACCGGCGAATCTTTGTGGATCGACCTGAAACCGGGTTTGCCTTCCCAGAAGTCAAGCTTGGACTGTTCCCGGGGTGGGGTGGCACGGCGCGGACACCGCGGATGATCGGTCTGGCGAATGCCGTGGAACTGGTTACAGGGGGCGAAACAATTGACGCCAAGACCGCCGGCTTGATGGGGCTGGCAAACGACGTGATCGCGCATACGCAAAACGAAGGTGACGATCCACTGCTGGCGGCGGCGGTTCGGATGATTCGTGCGGAGCAAACATCGCAGGATTTTCGCCGTGATCGTGAGCGCTGGTCCCAGCCGATCGAGATTAGTGAAACGGAGTTGGGTTTTCTCGGTGCTACGGCCAGTGCATACATCCAGCAGCAGACGAAGGGACACTACCCGGCGCCGCTGGCGGCGCTGGAGGTGATGCTGGGGGCGGCGGGAGTCGATCTTGAGAAAGCCTGCCAAATGGAGGCCGAGGAATTTCCGAAGCTATTCGGGTCGTCGGTCAATCGGTCGCTGCTCAATGTATTCTTTCTACGTGATCGCAGCAAAAAAGCGGGCAGCTTCGAGAACGGGGTTTCGCCGAAGAAGATCGCTTCCATCGGTGTGGTCGGGGCGGGCGTGATGGGGCAAGGCATCGCGGCGGCGAACGTGAAGCGGGGCATCCCGGTCGCGCTGATGGACGCCGATCAGGCGGCGCTCGCGCGCGGCGTGCAGGGAGTGCTGAGCGAAGTCGCTTATAACAAGCAGATCAAAGGGCCGGATGTAAAGCGGGCCGTGGAGCTCGCGCCACTGGTGAACAGCACGTTTTCCGACATCGAGTTGTCGCACTCTGAATTGATTGTCGAGGCGATCATCGAAAAGCCGGAGGCGAAGCAGCATTTGTTCGCGCGGCTTGAGCCGCTGCTCGCGGACGATACGATTCTGTGCTCGAACACGTCGACGATCCCGATCACGCAGTTGGCCACGGGGCTGGAGCACCCCGAGCGGTTCTGCGGGCTGCATTTCTTCAATCCGGTGCGGCAGATGCCGCTGGTGGAAGTGATCCGCGGCAAGCAAACGAGCGACGAGACGGTGGCCACGGCCGCGGCCTATGCACGAGCGCTCGGCAAGTCGCCGATCGTGATGAACGACGGCCCCGGATTTCTGGTCAACCGTCTGCTGCTGCCATACATGAACGAAGCGGCGCTCCTCCTCGGCGAAGGGGCGCGGATCAAGGATATCGAGCGAGCGGCCAAAGATTTCGGCATGCCGATGGGACCGATCACACTCTACGACGTGGTGGGTCTTGATGTGGCGGTACATGCGGGGCGGACGATGGCAGGGGCGTTTCCCGAGCGAGTGGTGGCGGCGCCGATTGTCGAGAGGCTGTTCGAGTTGGGACGGATTGGTCAGAAGGTTGGCAAAGGCTTCTTCGACTATGGGCCGCCCAAGAGTGGCAAGCCGCCGAAGGGAGCGGACAGCGCGGAGGCTGCGCAGCTCATCGAAGCGTGCAGCAGCAGCGAGAAGAAAAAGTTTTCGCTGGAAGAAATCACGGATCGCTTGTTCCTGCCGATGCTGGTCGAGGCGACGCGCGTGCTGGAAGACAAGATCGTGGCGGATGTGCGCGATGTCGACCTGGGGCTGATCATGGGGATCGGGTTTCCACCGTTTCGCGGCGGGTTGTTCTTTTGGGCAGACCAAGTGGGAGCCGCTCCGATCGTGGAGAAACTACGACGATATGCCTCGCTGGGGAAGCGGTTCGAAGTTACGCCGATGCTGGCAAAGGTCGCCGAGCGCGGTGGGCGGTTCTATGATTTAGGGGATTAACTACAGAGGTCACAGAGGACACGGAGAATAAATTTATCCGCAGATAAACGCAGATGGACGCAGATAATAATTCAAGAAGCAATCATACTACTTTATCTGTGTTCATCTGCGGTTGCATATGCCTTCTCTGTGCTCTCTGTGTCTCCGTGGTGAATAGAGTTTGAAATAATGAAAACCGCGGTTGTTGTCGATGCTTGTCGGTCGCCGATTGGGCGGGCTCATGCGGAGAAGGGCGTCTTTCGGGATGTTCGGTCCGATGACCTGGCGGTGCTGGTGGTCCGCGCGCTGGTCGAGCGGAGCGGCATTGATCCGGCTGCGATTGAGGACATCGTGCTGGGCAACACGCAGCAGCAGCGCGAGCAGGGGTTTAATGTCGCCCGGTCGGTCGGGCTGATGGCGGGGTTGCCGGTCGAGGCGGGTGGGGCGACGGTGAATCGATTGTGCGGCAGCAGCCTGCAAGCGATCGCGCAGGCTTCGCACGCGATCGTGGCCGACGCGGAGGATGTGCAGATTGTCGGCGGTCTGGAGCATATGCATCACATTCCCATGGATGCGGGCATCGATCTCAACCCCAAGCTTTTTCATCGCACGAGCAAGGCGGCGCTGATGATGGGCATCACGGCAGAGTTCCTGGCCCAAACGCAAGGAATCTCGCGCGAGGAGCAAGACAAGTTTGCGCTGGCGAGTCACCAGAAAGCCACGGCCGCGTATGCCGAAGGAGCTTTCCAGGCGGAGATCATTCCGATCTGGGGACGCGACGAGGCTGGCAACCGGGTATTGATTGAGCGCGATCAATGTGTGCGATCGGATACGAGCCTCGAAGCGCTCGCGGCGCTACCGCCAGCGTTCATGCCGGGTTTGGGAACAGTGACGGCCGGCAACAGCTCGCCGCTGAACGACGGGGCGGCCGCGCTTTTGGTCATGAGCGAGGAGCGGGCGAAGGAGCTTGGGCTTAAGCCACTCGTGAAAGTGCGAGCGACGGCGGTGGCGGGCGTTGATCCGGCCGTAATGGGAACAGGCCCAGTGCCAGCCACTCAAAAGGCGCTCCAGCGGGCGGGCCTCACGCTAGCGGACATCGACTTGATCGAGCTGAACGAGGCGTTTGCCGCGCAGGCGATTGCCTGTATGCGGATGCTTGGCATGGATGAGTCCAAAGTGAACGTGCGCGGCGGGGGAATCGCGATCGGGCATCCGCTGGGTGCGTCGGGCGCTCGCATCGCGACGACGCTGATTCATGCGATGCACGATCGGAAGGCGCAGTTAGGACTGGCGACCATGTGCATTGGCGTGGGGCAGGGGATCGCGGTGATTTTCGAGCGCATTGGATGAGTAACAACGACTTCCTTCCAAGCAGAATAACCACGGAGACACGGAGGGCACGGAGAAGAAATGCGGGAGATAGGAGCACTACTCTTTGCTAATCCTTACTAACAAAAAGTAAAGACTGTTTTCGGCCTCTGCGCCATCCTGATTTCTTAGGTTCTTCAGGGACTTTATAGCTTGCGTTGGCCGAAGGCCTATCGCCACCGTAGCCTGGGGCACGCGGAGCGCCGCCCCAGGAAACCATCCGTCGTCCCATCGTTTGTCCGAAGGACATATGCACCTCCAGGACATCTACACGCGAAGAAGGTGAATAGTGAATATGGCCTTCGGCCAAACGGCCGGCATCAACCTAGGGCGTTGCTCTAGGCTACGGTGGCGATAGGCCTTCGGCCAAAGACCCGTGCCGTGTCATCCACGTCCGCTGGTACTCACTAAAATACCGGAAGAACCATCTATTAGAGCAAATTACCTTTATTCGCTCCCGCAGGGGGGGCGTGTTGGTGGGAGATTCGGCCTGGCGGCCAACGCTAAACTGCGTTTGTTCTTTGATCTACTGCGGAACGCAATTGGGTAAGTTGCTCTAGCGTAGACTCGTGATGATTCGTGTTCTTCCTTTTTCTCCTCCTGTCTTCTCTGTGCCCTCTGTGTCTCCGTGGTAAATCTCATCCACGAAGTTGTTTTTGAGTTATCCCTTTAGGGAGTCAATATGCCGGCCATGGCAGCGTTGAGCAGGGATGCGGTGAAGCCGACGAAGAGTGCTCGCATGCCGAGGCGGGCCAAGTCGTGCCGTCGGCCGGGGGCCATCGCGCCGATGCCGCCGAGCTGAATACCGACGGATGAGAAATTGGCGAAGCCGGTCAGGGCAAACGCGGCCAATTTGAACGAGCGGTCGCTCATGAGCGGCGTCTTCAGCAGCTCGTTCGTCGCAGGATCCATCAGCAGCTTTTGCATCTGCAAGAAGGCCATGTGCTCGTTGACCGAGAGCTTGGTACCGAGCAGGCTGCCAACCTGGGCGGCATCGTCGACATGCACGCCCATCAGGAAGGCGATCGGCGAGAACAACCAGCCGAAGAGTTTTCCGAGCGACAAATCGTTCGGCCAGTTGGCGAGCATATCGGCCGGGACATGCAGGAAGAGGAGCAGGGGCTTGATCTGGCCCAAGAGCGCATCGAACATCGCAACGAAGGCGATGAAGACGATGAGCATGGCGGCCACATTGAGCGCG
>CAZJWY010000158.1:0-11958 GCA_964549545.1 uncultured Planctomycetaceae bacterium
GAAGTCGAAGCCTCCCCTTCTCCCCCCCTCCCTTTCTCCCCCTCTGCGATTCCCACGCGGTTGAGCATCGCATCCAGCGTAATCTGCTGCAACACGAACCGATGGTAGAACCCCCGGTTATCGACCCGGTGCAAGTCCCACTGCCCAAAGTGATGATTCGGCCGCTTGCTCGCCGGATGATCGAAGTCATACGCCCGCGGGTCGATCGCAATCTCTTCCACAAGCTGTGGATCGAACCACGCTTGATGTAATATCTCGGGATCGCATGCCTGTAAAATCGCCAGCGCCTTCTCAAGCAGCTCTTGGTAAATGCCAGGCGCCACGCCCACATCTTTCACGTAAAGCGGAATTGGACACACGCGCTCGTGGGAATAGGGCTCCATCTGCCGCTCCGACTCAAGCACCGCGACCGGCCGGTAGCCCAGGTAATCGTTCAAATCGACGAGCGCCCCGTCGACGATCCGCTTCGCTTCACTCCAAGGCCCACCCTGTGCTAGCAGCGCCTCGAATGCCCGCCCTAAGAATAGCGGCCGCCATAGCTCCTGATCCGATTGATGCCACAACAGATCGCGATGAAACGCGCGATACGCCGGCAGCAATTGTTCACGAAGCAGCCGCACGACCGACCGGGCTTGCCCCACATTGCCGAAGGCGCCCGCATTGCCGGCAAGCTGCTCCATCCGCTGCTCAAGCCAATCACACAAGACGAACGCCGGCTGCTGCGTGTCATCGCAGCTCTCTTCGGCCGCTGCGAACAGCGTATTCATCGCCCGTAAAAACTTCGGATCGCTGGCTCCGCTGGAAAAGTTCAGGTATCCGACTGCTTCTTCCAGCAACGCCGATAGAGCTGCGTCGGTAAGGACGTTCGGCGTGGTCATTCCAGGCGCTCGGAAAAAGAGGCAGGCATGATTATCGGGACAGGTCGTTTCGTCGGCCCGATTTTTGGCAGGCAGAGCACCTATCCCGCGTCGTTTTTGCAGGTTTTTGGTCCGCTGTGTAATGTAGAGGATGATGGAGCGGGCGGTCCATGGGGTGGAATTGGCCACCACACGGAAGCTACTCAAGTCCCCAGACCAGCCAACTATCAGAAATCGATGCCCCAATCGCTTGCGGTTTAGCTCCATTCATTTCATTCGAACCTCGCACCGTTGCACGAGTTTTTCGAGGCTGTTCACAACATCGCGTACACCTCACAAACCCCCAATCAACCTCCATTGATTTTACAATTCCCCTAGCGGAGCAGACGGAAAATGAGGCGCACAGCCGAAGCCACTCGCTGGCAGATTACGAGTCGAGGATTCATCGCCGCAACGATTGCATTCGCCTTGCTTACGCTCGCAGGCGAAGCACGCGCCGAACGCCGCCTGTTCAGCGAAGAGGAAGCGAACCATCTCGGCCTCACGCGGGCCTGGTTCACCCAGGTGCAACTCAACGTGGCTCATTCACACATCGAACGGGCCGTGCTCAATGGCGACCGGCTCACTGTCCTTACCAGCGCGGGTGTCGTCCAAGATCTCAATGCGCTCACCGGCGCCACCTACTGGATCGCCCCGATCGGCAACGAAAACTATCCCAGCCTCGGCCCCGCGGCGAGCGATAAGTACGTCGCACTCGTCAACGGCTCGTCGTTATACGTGCTCGATCGGAAAAACGGCAAGCCGGAGATGATCCAATCGGTTGGCAGCGCGCCCGGAGCCGCGCCGGCCGTTTCGGAAAGTTACGTCTTCGTGCCGCTGGTAAACGGACGAATCGAAGCCTACTCCCTCACGAACCAAAAGATTTCGCCTTGGTACTACCAATCCTACGGGCGCGCGATGGTCGCTCCCCTCGTGACGCCCGAAAGCATCGTCTGGACCACCGACGCGGGCTTCCTGTACGTCGGCGGCAGCAACAAGCTCGGCATGCGGTTCCGCCTGGAAACGGGGGCCGAGATCGTGGCTCCCCCCGCCTATCATAATCCGCTCGTCTATGTCGCCTCTCTCGACGGCGATGTGTTTGCGATGCAAGAGATGACCGGCTCGCAGCGCTGGAAGTACTCCTGCGGCTTCCCCGTGACCCGCGCCCCGGCCGGCGTGGGCGATGAGGTCTTCGTCACCTCCGGCGAGCCCGCTTTGCATTGCATCAACGCCAAAAGCGGCACCGGCGCCTGGGAAGTGCCTCATGTGAAGCAATTCGCCGCCAAGAGCAAAGACCGCGTCTACGCGATCACCGATCTAGGCGAATTCGCCGTTCTCAACGCCGCCAACGGGGCAACCTTGGCCAAGGTGAAGGCCGACCGCCCGCTCCATGCCCTCGTCAACGATCAGACCGATCGAGTTTACCTTGTCTCCGAAGATGGCGTCATCGAATGCCTGCGCGAGATCAACTTGAAAGAACCGATCCACCACAATCCCCCGCCGGCGCCAGAAAAAGAGAAAGACAAAGACGCCAAACCAGCCGCAGTCCCCAAAGCTCCGGAAAAGCCAGCACCCACACCACCAGCAACCGAAAAGGCCGACGAACCAGAAGAAAAACCCGAAGCCGAAGACAAAGCCCCCGAAAAGAAAGCCGAACCCGCCACGGATGACAATCCATTCGGCTAAAACGCCTCTTGGGCACAATCGTCTACCTTAATAGCACCATAGCCGGACCGCCACGCGGTCCGGGGCCCCGGCGAGCGTGGCGCCCCCGCTATCGAATACGCATTTCTGCAATTTACTCCTTATACCGCTGGCCCACCCGCCGACTTCTCTTGCTTCAACCCTGCCAGCGGTGTTACCCTCCGCGCCATGCGCCCCGGTAAATCCACCATCGAGTCGATCGGCAAAGGCACGCCGGCCAAAATGCCGAACGAATCCCCCTTGTCGCTCAGCCGTCTGCGCGATGCCTTCGCCGCCATGCTCGGTGGCACGAAAGAAGAGAAGCCGTCGCCCTCCCGTGATACTCCCCCCACGCCCAGCGACAGACCACATGAAGCGCCGTCACGAAACTGCGAAGTCAATGCCCGAACAGTGGTCGAAGCGATCCTCTTCGTCGGACGACCCGACAACGGCCCCCACTCGCCTCGCGAGCTGGCCGCCGCGATGCGCGGTGTAAGCCCCGCTGAAATCGAAGCGGCCGTCGCCGAATTAAACGCGCTCTATAACGTCGACGGCGCCCCCTATCGCATCGAGCAAACAGGCGGCGGTTACCGCCTCGCCCTGCGGCCCGAGTTCGACCGGATGCGCGACAAATTCTACGGCCGCGTCAAAGAGGCCCGCCTCTCGCCTGCAGTGTTGGAAGTCTTGTCGATCCTGGCCTACAACCAACCAGCCACGGCCGACGAAATAAACGAAATCCGAGGCGCCCCCAGCGGCGCAGCTCTAGCGACCCTCGTGCGACGCAAGCTCGTTAAGCTCGAACGCTCCGGCGAACGCGTCAAATCGCCGCAGTATTCCACTACGGATCGTTTTCTCAAACTCTTCGGACTCGAAGGCCTCGAAGCCCTCCCCCACGCCGAGGAACTGGAAAAAGTCTAATAAAACCGCTTGCGGCTTAGCGCACCCCAACAAAACCACCACCTCGAATCCCTCAACTCCCTCCGCTTTTTTCAAACCCACCCAAACCATCCATCCACCGCAATTTGGGTAGAAATCTCGCCTTTCACCTGCTCGTCAGCGTGACATTGCCCGATTACCCCGGTCGCGATTACGATATGAGTGGGCTGGCCAGCAGAATCGGGTGGTTCCGATTTGTCTGGCGCGCGTTGACGCTTTCAGCGACCCAGCCAGCCCTGAGAACCACCGACTTTCTCCGGTGGCCACACTCATCCCCAGACAACGAGAAGCAATTCTAAAGAACAAAGAAGTAGTGGCTTACTGCCGTCCTCTGGCGCCGTCCGCTCGTTCTCGTTGTTAAGTTCTTCACCCGCCTCCGGGCACCTCGTATGGCATTTCGACCAGGTCGCGATGAATTGAAAGCCCGGCTTCGCGCCGCTAGCCCTGCGATCCTACCGTCGCTCCTGGCCTGCGACTTCGCGCACTTGGAGCAAGAGGTTAGCGCGGTCGAAGCGGCCGGCGCGCCGGCCCTCCACCTGGATGTAATGGACGGCCACTTCGTGCCGAACCTCAGCATCGGCGTGCCAATCGTGCAAGCAGTGCGGCGGATCACCGACTTGCCGCTCGATGTCCACCTGATGATCACGAATCCGGCCGACTACGTGGAAGCGTTCCGCAAGGCGGGGGCCGACTCGATTACGATCCACGTCGAGGTGGCGCAGGACCCACGACCGATTCTGGACAAGATTCGCTCGCTGGGTGCCCTGGCAGGGCTCGCGCTCAATCCGCCGACTCCCCTCTCGGCGATCGAGAGCAGCTTGCCCCACTGCGACCTCGTCCTCGTGATGAGCGTCATGCCAGGCTTCGGCGGGCAAGAATTTGAAGATGTGGCCATTGAGAAATTGCACGAGCTAAGCGTGCGTAAAGATTGCGACGCGCTGCTGGAGGTTGACGGCGGCGTGAATATGACAACGGCCCGCGCCTGTGGCGAGGCGGGAGCGGAGCTGTTTGTCGCGGGGACGGCGATTTTTGCCGAGGGAGACTATCCGGCCGCCATCGAGCGGCTCTACTCGGCCGCGGTTGGCAAAAAGCAAGTTCAATAAGCAGGCAGGAAACAACTGGGTGTAATTGTCGTATGGTTCAGGTTCTTGTGATTCGCCCCGGCACGACGGAGTACGATCAACAGCGACGCGTTCAAGGAACGCTCGATATTCCATTGTGTGAAGACGGCCGGCAACAGGTGGAAACATTGGTCGAAACGCTGCGCGATCAGCCGATCTCGGCAATCTACGCCAGCCCTTGCCAATCGGCCGACCAAACCGCCGAAGCACTGGCCCAGGCGTTCGATCTCAAGGTGAAAACGATCGACAAGCTGCAAAACCTCGACCAGGGATTATGGCAGGGCATGCTCGTCGCCGACGTGAAGTCGAAGCAGCCTAAGGTCTACCGCCAGTTTCAAGAACAGCCCGAGACGGTTTGCCCGCCCCAGGGTGAAACGCTCTCGACTGCCAAGCAACGTGTTTCGCAAGCCTTGGCCAAACTCTTAAAAAAATACAAAGCCGATCAAGTGGTGGCGATCGTCGTCCCCGAGCCGCTCGCGAGCGTCGTGCGCCACGTTCTGGGACAAGAGCAATGGGGCGACCTCTGGCAATCCGCCACCGAAAAAGCCCAATGGCAACTAATCGACGTCCCCGAAACCGTCGCAGCCAAATAACCAAAACAAAGGCTCCCTCCCATCGCTTGCGGCTTAGCGCGACGTTTTTGGCCCAAACACCCCGCGCACTCCTGTATTTTGCTGAGATAGAGTTCAATTTCGAGCCATGTTATGATCAATAGCGTTATGGCCACCAGCGAATCGGATACACCGGGCAAGACAAAAATGGCGCGAGAGAAACGCGGTGTTCCGGGCGGATTGTGGCTGCGCTGCGACGATTGCGGCGAAACGATCTTCCGCAAGGAAGCCGAAGGGCTGATGAACGTCTGCCCGCAGTGCGGGTATCACATGTACCTCAGCGCCCCGCTTCGCGTCCGCTGGATGCTGGACGAAGGGACCTTCGAAGAGTGGGACGGCACCCTTTCGCCAACCGACCCGCTGGGCTTTCGCGATAAGAAGGCGTACGCCGAACGAATCAAGAGCGAGCAGGCCCGTACCGGCATGCGCGACGCGGCCCTCACCGGCACCGGCATGATCCGCGCCCGCCGCGTGGCGTTTGGCGTTACCGACTCGGCCTTCATCATGGGCAGCATGGGCTCGGTCGTCGGCGAGCGGCTAACGCGACTCGTCGAACGGGCCACGGCTGATAACTTGCCCCTGATCATCATCAGCGGCTCCGGCGGCGGCGCTCGCATGCACGAGGGCATTCTCTCCCTCATGCAAATGGCCAAAGTCAGTGCGGCCCTGGCCCGCTACGGCGAGTCCGGCGGCTTGTTCATCTCCGTCCTCACCAATCCCACGATGGGCGGCGTCGCCGCCAGCTTCGCCTCGTTGGGCGACCTCGTCTTCGCCGAACCGAAAGCGCTGATTGGCTTTGCCGGGCCACGCACGATCAAAGCGACGCTCCGTATGGAACTGCCCGAGGGCTTTCAAACCAGCGAGTTCTTGCTGGAGCATGGCTACATCGACCGCATCGTCCGCCGCGCCGATCTCAAAAGCGAAATCGCCCGCGCCATCGACTATTGCGGCAAGTAGCCCTCTTCAAATGGCCTTCGTATATTGGACTTAGGGTCAATTACGCGCAAATCCGTATGCACACCAAACTGCTGAATACATCAAGCAGTACGACCACCATTTAGCGGCGGCGTTCACGCCGCGCGCCCCACACACCTCTTCACCCCACCACGAACCAATCCACAAATCGCGCGATGGGCCTCAGCCAATTCTTCAAATCGTTCATGGACAGCGGCAAGGTCGACGTAGCCAGCCGCTATGAAATCCTGCGCGAAGCCGTCTCCGGCACCATGTCAAACTTCAACATGGCCCGCGACCGCAATACCGGCCAGATCGTCGGTCTCAAGGTCCTCGACAAAGCCAAGACCGATGCCCTCGAAGCCCGCTTCAAGGGATTGAAAAAACCGACCGAGGGCGAGATCGCCTCCTTGTTCAAACATCCGCGCATCGTCCAGACGCTCTACCACGGCATGACGACCAACGACGAGCAGTTCGTCGTCATGGAGTTTCTCGATGGTCCCGGCCTCAACTCGCTCCTCATCGGCCGCAGCAAGCTCCTCGACGGCAATCGCCTCACGCTCGCCCGTCAGGCAGCCGAGGCGCTCGAAGCGGTTCACGAGGCCGGCTACATCCATCGTGATATTTGCCCGCGCAACTTCGTCTGCTCGAAGGATGCCACGTCGCTCAAGCTCATCGACTTCGGCCTCACGCTGCCGGCCCAGAAAGAATTCATGCTCCCCGGCAACCGCACCGGCACCCCCAACTACATGGCCCCCGAAGTCGTCCGCCGCAAGCCGACCGATCAACGGCTCGACATCTTCGCCTACGGCGTTTCCATGTACGAGCTGTTCGCGTTTGAGCTCCCTTGGCAACGCGGCGACACCGGGCAGGCCGCGATGTCACACGGCCAAAGCGCCCCACCCCCGCTGAAAAAATACTACCCAAAGATCAATCCCACGTTAGAAGCCGCGATTCACAAGTGCATGGAATCGGAACCGGAAAACCGGTTCCAATCGATTTCGCAGTTCCTAAAAGCAATCGCCCGCTTAAAACACGAAGACGCCTCTTAGCGTCGGCCGCCAGGCCGAATCTCCACCAAACACCTCCGCTCCCTCGCTCCGCCCCCTTTGCCTTACCTTTCCAAAACCCTAAACCAAATGCTTCTCGCCCACAAATACCGGCCCACCAGCCCTCAATCACCCTCACAACCCTCACAAATTACAGCCCAGGCTCCCCAACAGCCGATTATTAAATGGCGTTTTGATTGTTGACTTTGTTTACCAACTTACGTATGATTAGCTCCCATGTCCGCTATCCTTACTCAATTGGATCACATGCTGGAGCCCAAATCGCTGCGTACAGCGACTCACTCCAGTAACTTGAAGCCGGCCATGTTAGATACCGTTGAAACTTCCCCAAGCCGTACCCAAGGCCTCCCACAGCGTGGAGCGGGCTTCCAACGCCTCGCTCCGACCCCCGAATTGCTCGAAGAACTCGCCACGGCGAGCGAACGATTGGAAAAGGCCTCGCCCGAGGAAATCATCGCTTGGGGTGTCGAGCACTACGCTCCCTACCTGACGATGGCCACGGCGTTTGGCCCCGAGGGCTGCGTCATTTTGGCGATGCTCGCTAAGATCGCGCCGGAAACGTACGTCTTCAACCTCGACACAGGCTACCAGTTTCAAGAAACGCTCGACCTTCGCGATCGCATTGCCGAGAAGTACGGCATCGAGGTCGATTTGCTCACTCCCGAGCTCTCTGTCGTCGAATACGAAGCGCTGCATGGCGGGCCGCTGTATCGCACGAACCCCAACCAATGCTGCGCCGATCGAAAGATCAAAACATTGCAGCGTGCCTCGGAGGTAATGCACGCCTGGATGAGCGGCATCCGTCGCGATCAAAGCGCCGATCGAGCGCAAGCCAAGATCGTCGGTTGGGACAAAAAATTTGGCCTGGTCAAAATCAGCCCCCTTGCCAACTGGACGAAGAAAGACGTCTGGAAGCGGATCATGGACGAGTCCATTCCCTACAATCCGCTCCACGATCAAGGCTACCCCAGCATCGGCTGCTGGCCCTGCACGCGCGCCGTCGCTGCTGGCGAAACCGATGAACGAGCCGGCCGCTGGAGCGGCATGCAAAAGACCGAGTGCGGCCTCCATTCGATCAGCGAACAAGACGGCAGCGGCATTTAGTTGGTGGAGAGTCGAAAGCCGAGAGTCGAGGGCTCCGAGTTGCTAAGGGGTTGAATTAACTCTCGTCTCTCTGAACCCTCAACCCTAAGCTCTGAACCCTCGACTCTCCTCATGAATCTCTCCGCCAAAACCGAATACGCGTGTCTGGCAATGCTGCAACTAGCGGCCGACTACGCCTCGGGCGAGCCGCAGCAGATTCGGCGGATCGCCGAGGTGCATGGCATTCCTTCGCGCTTTCTCGTGCAGATTCTTCTGCAACTCAAGGGAGCCTCGCTGGTGCTCAGCACACGCGGCGCGGCAGGTGGCTACCGCCTTGCACGACCGCCTGCCGAGATCACATTGGCCGAAGTGATCGAAGTAATGGAAGGGGACAAACGCCCCGCCTCGAGCGCCGGCAAAAAAACGCCCCTCGTCGGCTCGCTGCTCAACTTCTGCCGCGAGCTGGACGAAATCCAACGCGACCGGCTCCTCGACATCACGCTCATGGACCTCGTCGAGCAAGCCAGCCAGCGCGAGCCCATGTGGTATATCTAAATGATAACTGCGCAACCAATGAGCCTTTGGGTGCCATGGCCACTGCTCGGAGTGGCCATGTTTGGCAACATTTTCGGCATGCCCACGCCAAGCCGTGGGCATGGCACCCTTACCTCGTGGTGTCATTTGCCGCGCAGACATCATTAAGCCAAAGAGCAGGCAAGAATTTCGTCGTCGGACATCGCGGGGGTCACAGCCGTAAATGGTGAAGGCGGCAGCATCAAGTTGTTTATAGACCAGGTCGAGTCAGGTGGGGCGGTCGTTGTGGAGATTGGTAGATGTGCGTTTTTGAGCAAGCTTCGTTAAAGGTCATCCGGGCGAATGAGCCCTTTCAGCTCCTCCAAAATGTCTTTCGTCGTCAATTTCACATGTTGTTTGAACTCTTTTCTGTATGCCTCAATTAGTGAGCGACGTATTGCCGTAACTGCGCGATCAGAAAGCATTGCGTTGAACAAATGCTTGGGATCGAGGCATTGAGCTAGGTGAAATTCCTTTTCCGTTTCCCCTCGGATCAATGCTTGCTTTGTCAACAAGTACATGCGCGCGAGGTCATAGTTGCTGAGTCCATCGTCATCTAAAAGCGCAATATTAAAAACTTCGACCGCGCGAGGATCCTGTCCTTTGACTGGAAGCACTCTATAAAGTGACCAATTTTGTCCGCTCGTGACTACAGCCCAACCTGCGTTTTTGGTTGCCGCGTACTTGACAGCTTGATCCCGAGCCTTGGCAGGCAGTTTATTGTCGATGCCCTTGCATTCAATTATCAAGACGACATTGCCTTCGTGTTTCAATGCAATATCGATTCGGTCACCTAGCGCAGAAAGTTCTAGATCGATATCTTCGTCTTTGTAACCAAGCACAGATCGAAGGATATCGATGCACCACACGCGCACGACTTCTTCGGTTTTGGAATCGCTGGATGAAATTGCTTCCAGCCGCTTCATAAATGGCCGAAAGTCTTTTTTCATGCGAGCTAAATTGGCTTTGCGAACTTCGGCTTTTGAGCGCCGCTTCGCTTTTGTCGCTGATTGCTGCTCAGCTTGCTCGGCAGAATCTGTTTGGCCGTTTGTGGAAGAATTCGCCATCGCCGCTTGTTCAATCGGCGCTGGAGTCTCCAACTCGATGACGAATGAGCGGTTGCACTTGGGGCAAGAAATTGCCTTGCCGATAAACGATTCTTGCTTCTTCAAAATGCGAAATCGTTTGTGACATGTGGGGCACGTCGTAACGCCAAGAACCTCATCGACCATTGCATTTCCCCATTTTTTACAGCACCACGAGTCCACGCTCGAATGCGTGATTGCGGCATTTATTCAACTGAAAGGTCGTTATTAAGTTGCCACATTCGGGGGGCCAAGTCAAGAATCCAACTGGTGCCTTACAATGTTCAGGCGTTTCAACCGACGCACTATCGCGAAAATTTGTGAGCGGCAATTGGCAATTTGGCAAGTCGTGTCCTTTGAATGCAGCAGTGAGAAAGATGCGTAAGTCACATAATGTGCAAGAGAGCTGGTGATGTCGGTAGTGCGAAGATTGAGGCAGGAATGGTCCGTCATACGGAGGTGGGCGGCGATCTGCGGTCGAGCAGGTGAGGAGGTGGGAGACTATTCGCAACTTGGGGAGTAAGAGTTGGTTAGTCGTCGAAGAGAGGACGGGGATTACCTGGGTAAGTGACCTGGCCGGCTGTGATGGTCGCGAATGTTGGGAGTTCATGCGGCTTGGTGTTGTTGGGGCCGATGATGTCTAGTACTTGCCAACCGATCGCTACGAACTGATCGGCAATCAGACGTCGATGGCAGCGCCATGGCAAAGCTTCGGCGCACATGACCGCGGTGCGTTTGAATTTGGCGAGCGTTTTCAATTCGGCGAAAGCGGCGGCGAACTCGGGCGTGAGCATGTAGTCCGCGTAGGCGGCGAACGCGGCGACACGCCGGGCTGAGTTGGGAGAATTCTCGTTGCGTTTATTCCGTCGTCCGCCGAGGGGGCGGAAGTGCGTGTAGGCGATGCCGGTTTCGGCGAGCGAGGCGGCGAGTGCATCTTGATCAAATTGCGGATGGCGACGCGAGCCGGGAAGGAGGCGGACGTCGGCAATGCGTTCGATTTTGCTCTCGGCAAGGAGTGCGAGGAAGTCTTCGATCGAGCGGTTCGAGTGGCCGATCGTCCAGAGGGTGCTGATTGCCATAGGGAAGCGGTGGGAGCAGGCGGATAGCCCGACCGCGATGATGGCGGGTGAGAATCAGTGAGCCACGAAAAGCACGAAAAGTTACAAAGGAGAATTCATAGAAACGATTCGTTCTTCAGATGGATTCCAAATGTTCTTTTTCGTGCCTTTTTGTATTTTTTGTGGCTACTCGAAATGCGTGTCAGACTGAAGCCTAACCTACGCTAATCGATCGCCGGCGCGCCTTGGATCAGCTTGATGAACTCATCGTTCGATTTGAACTTGTTGAGCTTCGTCGTAAGCTGTTCCATCGCATCGACGTGATGCATCGTGCTCAGCGTCCGGCGGAGCATCGTGGCTGCATGCAGCGTTTGGGGCGGCAGCAGCTTCTCTTCGCGCCGGGTGCCGGATTGTTCCAGATCGATCGCTGGCCAGACGCGGCGGTCCGATAGCTTGCGATCCAAGACGAGCTCCATGTTGCCGGTGCCCTTGAACTCCTGAAAGATCAAGTCGTCCATGCGGCTGCCGGTGTCGATGAGCGCGGTGCCCACGACGGTGAGCGAGCCGCCTTCTTCGAACGCGCGGGCCGTGGCGAAGAGCTTCTTGGGGATGTCCATCGCCTTGATGTCGACGCCGCCGCTCATCGTGCGGCCAGTGTTGCCGACCCACTTGTTGAACGCGCGGGCGAGGCGGGTGATGGAATCCATCAGGAGAAAGACGTCCTTGCCCATCTCGGTGAGCCGCTTGCAGCGCTCGATCGTGAGCTGGGAGAGGCGGACGTGGCTCTCGACGTCGTTGTCGAGGCTCGAGGCGAACACCTCGCCGTTGACGCAGCGTTTCATGTCGGTGACTTCTTCCGGCCGCTCGTCGATCAGGAGCACGATCATC
>CAZJWY010000159.1:0-11847 GCA_964549545.1 uncultured Planctomycetaceae bacterium
CTCCGTGCCCTCCGTGTCTCCGTGGTTATTCTGAAAATCGGGAAGTTATTCTTGAACAGTTCCTGAGTCAATCGCGTCTGCCAGCATGTTCATCACCTGATCCAGCTCTTCAAGCGAAATCGCCAGCGGCGGCATCACATACAACACATCGGCAAGCGGCCGCAGCCACACGCCCTTGGCCAGTGTCTCGCGGCATACGCGCCAGGCACGCCGCTCTTGAAAAGGGTAGGGCACTCCAGCCGCCTTATTCGGCGTCAGCTCCAATGCGCCGATCAGCCCGCGCTGCCTCGTGGTCGCGACGTGCAAATGCTCCGCCAATCGGCACAAATGCTGGCTCAAGCGATCAATCTTCGCCGGCAGCTTCGATAATGTCTGTTCTTCTTCGAACAAGTCGAGCGATGCCAGCGCCGCGGCAGACGCGAGGGGATTGCCGCTGAATGTATGGCCGTGATGAAGCGTGCGTCCCGTGTCGAATTGCCCCAGAAAAGCCTTATAAATCGCGTCGTTCGTGAGCGTAGCCGACATCGGCAAATACCCGCCGGACAATCCTTTTCCCAAGCAGAGAAAATCAGGCACGACCGCCTCGCGCTCACAAGCGAACATAGTCCCCGTACGTCCAAACCCGACGGCCACCTCATCGGCAATCAGCAGCACATCATACGCGCGCGTAAGCTCGCGTAGCCCTTTCAAAAAACCAGGCGGGTGCATGACCATTCCCGCTGCGCATTGCACGATCGGCTCGATAACCAGGGCCGCAACCTCCTCATGGTGACGCCGCAAGAGGTCCTCGACCTCCGCCAGGAAATACTGATCTGCTGCTCCAGGAGCCGCATCCGCCGGCAACCGGCGCGTATCGGGCAGCGGCGAACGGATTACATTAAACAGCAGCGGCTTGAACAACGCATGGAAACGGGCAATCCCACTGACGCTCGCGCTCCCCAATGTATCCCCGTGGTACGCCTCGCCAAACGCAATGAATTTCGTCTTGCGAGGCTGCGGCTTCTCGCACTGATGCCAGTACTGAAACGCCATCTTCAGCGCGACCTCAATCGCCGACGAACCATCGCTGGCAAAAAAGACATGCTCCAGATCGCCCGGCGCAACGTCGGCCAGTCGCTTCGCCAGCCGCACCGTCGTATCAGCGCCCATCCCGAGCGCCGTGCAATGCGACACTCGCTCTAGCTGTTCATGAATCGCGGCATTGATCCGCGGGTGGTTGTGGCCATGCACGTTGCACCACATGCTGCTCGCGCCGTCGATGTACTCACGGCCATCGATATCGATCAATCGGCAACCGTTCGCACGCTCGATCACCAACGGCTCATATTCGGCCATCTGGGTGAACGCGTGCCAATGATGGCGACGGTCCCATTCACGTAGCTCGTCGCGGATCGGCAAATCGTTCATGCTCGTGCCGCCGATCACCACGTCACGCAAACCGGCGTGCCGACCTTGACCCCCAGCATGGCCGAGGCATTCTCATCGACGATCGCCAATTCGAGCCGCCCGGTCGAGCCGACATGGGCCATGAACGTCATCGGTGGCTGGTCGCTGAACGTGGCGAAGATCCCCTGCGTTTCATGCTCGTCGCAGGTAATGAGCACGGCGTCGCGGTTCGGCAAGCCGTCGAGCATCGAGCGCGTAATGTTGGTAATCAGGTTTCCGAACGAATCGACCTCGATCACTTCGCCTTCGATGCGGTTAGACACTTGCTCGACCTCCGCCCACGGGATTTCTACTAGTTGAGGCTGGGGCCGGCCCAGTTCCTCGGGTGCGAGCCCTAAGCTCAAGCGAGCCGCGACCGGCGCCATAATATCGCGGCCGTGAAACGTACGCGACACCGCTGGCAGCCAATGACGAGGCTCGTCAACGCAGATTATCTTAGAGGGTCGCTCGATCATCGCCAAGCGACTCAAGAGCCCGTTATCCGGAGCGATGAAGTGCTGCGAGCCGATCTGGGCGTACACAATCCGGCGTTTGCTGCCGACGCCTGGGTCCACCACCGCAATATGGATCGTCCCCGGCGGATACCATATGGCCGTCTCGGATAACGCGATCGCCCCGGCACGAATGTCTCGCGCCGGCACCGCGTGCGATAGATCGATGATCGTCGCCTGCGAATTGATCGAAAGGATCACTCCCTTCATGGCGCCGACATATCGGCTGCCGGGACCAAAATCAGTCGTGAGCGTAATAATTGCGGGCGACAGAAGAGCTTGAGCCATGGCGGAATCCCCAGGGCTATGGATCAGTCGATTGAATTAATTGTAAACAAATTTCTCGCAATCGATTGGGATCAATATTTGGATTCAGTTTCTTGGCCTGGCCGATCAAGGCGCCGATCGCTTGCACCTTGCCGCTCTTCACATCTTGAATCGTTTTCGGGTTCGCGGCCAGTAGTTTTTCGCAAAGTGTGACCAATTCCGACTCGTCGACCACGGCGATACCGATCGATTCCATTGCCCCAGCAGCGTCGATGCCTTCACCGGCCATCGCTTGAAACACTTCTCGAGCCCTGGCGCTCGGCACATCGCCTGCCTTCACCTTTTTGATCAAGTCGGCCAAGGCCGCGCTGCTGACGGACACTACCTCAATTGTGAGATCGCGCTCCTTCATCAGACGCAACACGTCCTGCGTGACCCAATTCGCGGCCGCTTTGCCGTCGCCAGACTCTTTGGCTACGGCCAGATAATAATCGGTAACAGCTCGCCCCTGGTTGACCAAGACATCCGCATCGTAGGCCGACAAGCTGAATTCCGACTCAAGCCGCCCCCGCAACTCGGCCGGCAACTCACCGAGACCGGCTCGAATGGCGTCCACTTGTTTGGAATCAACCGTTACAGGCGCGAGGTCTGGATCTGGAAAATATCGATAGTCACTCGATTCTTCTTTGCTGCGCTGGCCACGTGTCACGCCAGCCACATCATCCCAGCCGCGCGTTTGTTTTGGCGCTTCACCCAGCTTGCGGCCAGTCTCCTGCCATTCACGCCACTGCCGCTCCGCTTCGTAATCAAGCGCTCGCTCGACCGCGCGAAAGCTATTCATGTTCTTGATCTCGACGATCGGCGTCGCGACCTTGCCCTCCGCAGTTTCAACATGCAGGTTCACATTCGCATCGACACGCAGGCTGCCTTCCTGCATGTTGCAGTCCGATACACCGAGATAGGTGAGCAGCAACTTCAGTTCGTTGAGAAAGACCTTTGCCTCGGCCGAGCTGCGAAGGTCTGGCTCCGTGACGATTTCGAGCAGGGGCGTGCCGGTCCGATTGAGATCGACCATGCTATCTCCCTTGCCGGTCTTCTCGTCGTGGAGCATCTTGCCCGCATCTTCTTCCATGTGGGCACGACGAATGCGAACCGTCTTCGGCTCGAAAGCCCCTTTAAGATCGCTGATCTCCAACCGGCCCTCTTGCGACATGGGCAGATCATACTGGCTGATTTGATAGTTCTTCGGTAGATCAGGATAGTAGTACTGCTTCCGGTCCCACTTGGTGAACGTCGGAATCTCACAGTCGAGCGCAATGGCTGTTTTGAGCGAGAGCTGAAATGCCTCACGATTCATCACCGGCAACGTACCAGGCATGCCAATGCACACCGGGCAAGTCTGCGAATTCGGCTCGGCCCCAAACTTCGTGCTACACCCACAAAATAACTTACTCGCCGTGCTCAACTGCACGTGTACTTCCAGGCCGATGATTGTGGTGTAGGGTTGGGTCATCTTTCTCGTCGTCGAGTATTTGCCACAGAGGGCACAGAGATCACGGAGAAGAAACAAGACTATTTGTCATCTAAAATTTGATCATTTTCAGATATGGCCAAATGACAAATTTGCAATGACCAATTTTCCTTCTCTGTGTCCTCTGTGGCAAATCTCTTTTTTCTAAAGCGAAGCCCGTCGTTTGTGCCACTCGGTTGCCTGCTCAAACATCCGTGCGCCTCTCAGCAGGCGCTCTTCTTCCAGGGCCGGAGCTTGCAGTTGCAAACCGATAGGCAGACCACTTGCCGAAACGCCGCACGGCAAACAAAGGCCCGGCAAACCCGCCAGATTCGCGCTGACGGTGTAAATATCGACAAGGTACATTGCCAGCGGGTCGTCCGACATCTCACCGATCTTGAACGCAGGCAACGGCGTGATCGGTCCTGCGATGAGATCAACCTTCTCAAACGCCTCATCGAAGTCTCGCCGAATCAATCGACGCACCTTCAGCGCCTTCAGGTAGTAGGCATCGTAATAGCCGGCACTGAGCGCGTAAGTGCCAAGCATAATCCGGCGCTTCACCTCGGGGCCAAACCCTTCGGCCCGTGTCCGGCGATACATTCTCACTAAGGCCGAATCGAGGTTGTGAAGACCCACCTTATCACCGGCAGCCTCCAAACTTTTTCGTTCCGCCGCCAGATCAGCCAACATCGCTTTTTCGTTCGTACGATAGCCGAAGTGAACGCCATCGTAACGCGCCAAATTGCTCGACGCCTCGCTGGGCGCGATCACGTAGTACGTAGCCACCGCGTACTTGCTATGTGGCAACGAAATCTCATGCAGCGTCGCCCCCAGTGACTTGTAGACATCGAGCGCCGCGCGGACAGATTTCTCTACCTCTGAATCAAGCCCAAGCCCGAAGTGCTCTCGCACCCAGCCGATCCGCAGGTTAGCAAGTGGCTTGTTCACCAATTCGGAGTAGAGGGGCACAGGCGCCTTGATCGAAGTCGAATCTCGCGGATCGTGACCTACAATCGCCTCAAGCACGAGCGCGACATCCTCGACCGACTGACCAAACGGCCCCACCTGATCAAGGCTGCTCGCAAACGCCACTACGCCATACCGACTCACGCGGCCATACGTCGGCTTCATTCCCACGACGCCACACAAGCCGGCCGGCTGACGAATCGAGCCGCCCGTATCGGTACCGATCGCGGCCGCCGTCATTCCCGCGGCTACCGCCGCTGCCGAGCCGCCACTCGACCCGCCCGGGGATCGTTCCAAGTCCCAAGGGTTCGCAGTCTTCTTGAACGCCGAGTTCTCGGTCGAGCCCCCCATGGCAAACTCGTCCATGTTCGTGCGACCGACCAGGACTGCCCCCGCTTCACGCAGCTTCGAAATCACCGTCGCGTCATACGGTGCTCGAAAGTTTTCGAGCATTCGCGATGCACACGTGGTCGTGAGCCCGCGTTCGCAAAAAATGTCCTTCACCGCGATTGGCAGCCCAGCGAGTCGGCCCACCGGTTGCTTCGCAGCCCGCCACGCGTCTACTTCCACCGCTTGCGCGAGGGCCCGTTCCTTGTCGACGCTCAGAAACGCCCCCACCTTGCCATCGAATGCGTCGATCCGATCGAGACATACCTTCGTCAATTCGACTGAGGTGACTTCGCCTGATTGCAGACTGCGCAACTGTTCGGTGGCTGTTTGCTGATGAAGCGACATTCAAGCAACTAAAAAATTGAAATCCGCAGGAGGCGTGATAGGACGACGAAAGTCCTAACAGTTCACTGCCAGGGGCAGAAACAATGTAACAAAAAGATAGTTCCGTAGGGACAACCGAAAATCGGCAATCGTCCCGACGGAACTATCTTTTATTCTAGCTGCGGCCTACCGCCGTATTATTCGCCCAGTACGGCCGGCACGAGATAGCCACGTTCGTCTCGATGGGGCGCGTTTGCCAATGCCTCATCACGCGACAGACTCGCCGCCACGGCGTCGTCGCGAAAAACGTTCGCCGTCTCGATTGCGTGGGCCATCGGCTGGACACCGTCCGTATCAACCTCACCCAACTGGTCGACATAGCCCACGATTTGGGCCAACTCGACGGTCATCTTGGAAAGCTCGTTGTCGGTCAATTGCAACCGAGCGAGCAGGGCGACTTTCTCGATGTCAGCGCGAGAGATGCTCATGAATATACACATAGCCGGCCATCCTGGCCGGGAGTACTACAGGAATGGCACAACAAAAACCGGCTCAACCGACCCAAGATGGGTCGGCTATTTACTTTTTGGCCTTGGCTTTGGCCTTCGCCGCTTCGTGGGGCACTTTGAACGGTGCCGCACGCACGACTTTGGTGATCCCGCCGCTACGAATGCACTGCGTACAGACCAGCATCGCCTTATGCGTGCCGTTTTCCGTCGAAATATTCACCCGCTGCAAATTCGGCTTGAAAGCTCGGCGGCTGATGCCCGTTACTTTCGTACCGACACCACCCAAGTACTTCTGCTTACCACGGGTCGTGACTCGGTTGCCGAGTTGCGCACCCTTGCCACACATTCCACACTGCCGAGCCATTGCTCACCTCGTATCGCTTTATACTGTATTCTGCCTGCCAGTTATCGGCTTCTTGAAGAACCGTAAGTATAGCCGATTGCTGGACTTGGGCAACCGGCAAAACGGCCGACTACTTAGCTCCCAATATCGCCAGAACCTCTCGGCCAACCCGACGATTGGTCGCCAAAGCCTCTCCCGCCCGGATCGTCGCGTTGCCCTGCCAATCGGAAAACTGCCCGCCCGATTCTTCGATGATAGGGAGAAGGCAGGCCGCGTCCCACAAATTCACGATCGGATCGATCATCACCTCGGCCCGCCCGGTCGCCACCATGAGGTAGCCATAGCCATCGCCCCAAGTACGAGCCAGCCGCGCGGCTTGCTGCAAACGCATGAATTTCTCGGTCGCATCGCCACTCGTCCGCTGACGAAAACCGTCGACTTCCGTCGTCAGTAATAGGCTTTCGCCAAGTGTTTCGACCCCTGAAACTTGAGCTTTCCGAGGCTCCGCACTCGCACTATCGGTGTACCAACAACCGCCTCCCTTGGCTGCGTAAACCGTTTCATTGACCGCCGGTGCATGAATCACCCCGATCCGCGGCTCCCCGTTTTGTAGTACCGCGACGAGCGTCGTATACAACGGCACGCCATGAATGAACGACTTCGTTCCGTCGATCGGATCGAGAATCCACTGAAAACCGCTCGTGCCCGCCACTTCGCCGAACTCTTCCCCAATAATGCCGTCCCCCGGAAACCGTTCGCCGATCCGCTGCCGCAGTAGCTCCTCGGCCGACCGGTCGGCAATCGTGACCGGCGACTGGTCCGATTTCCGCTCGACCGCCAAGTCAGAACGGCGAAAGTGCCGCAGCGTCAGGTCTCCCGCCTTCCGGGCGATTTCCACGGCAAATTGCAATCTTTCGGCTATTTCAATCATCTCTCCCGGCCTTGCTGATCCAGCGAATCACCACTAAACTCCCCGCCCTTGTAAGCGTAAAGGTTTACCCGGCCGTAGCTTAGCGGCGTCCGCAAATCCGCGAAAGCCGCTACTTGGCCAAGTGACCAATCGAGACAAGCCGGCCGCACGGCCGGCATTACCCTCCCATCACGACCGGCCTGATCTAAACTCTGGCCTGTGAGGGATTTAGCTTGAATCGGAATGCGGTGCTTTTAGAATGGAAAATGAAAGCACCGAATTCCTCAACTCGAATCCGTCTCGGCGGCTTCGTGGAGGATGTTATGCGACGTTCGCTATTCGGCGCTTTGCTGGGTGCAGGTTTGGTGATTGCGGTTGCGGCTGGCCGAGGTTCCTCGGAACAGCGGTACGCTCCGCCGATAGATTTCCCCGCCCGATCCGCTAGCAACGAATTGATCACACACGTCAGCACCACCGAAGGCGCGGCGCTGACTGTCACGGTGATCGATCCGAAGCAACGTGTCATGGCGGTCTATCACGTCGATCGGAGTACGGGAGAAATCTCGCCGAAGAGCGTCCGCAACCTCACCTGGGACTTGCAACTGACCGAGTTCAACAGCGGCAATCCGCTACCGCAGGATATTCGCAACGGCCTCAAACGCTAAGCAGTTTTGCCAAGTCTGCTCGACTTGGCAAACGTGCCGCGTGGTGGCGGTTGTCACAACGAGGCACGTATGGCGCAACGGTTTTTGACCCTCGACGAGGCAGCCGAACAACTCGGCATCACGAAGGAACGCCTACTCGCTCTGCGCGAAGCGAACAAAGTCACCGGCTACAAAGACGGCGCCAGTTGGAAGTTCCGCAGCGAAGCCATCGACAAGCTCGCCGAAGATGGCATCCCTTCCGGCGATCCTTCGGCCAGCGACCTGTCGCTCACGATCGACGACGAAGACGAGGACTACACTTTTCCCGCCGACTCTTCGCCGGCGCTCCCTGCTGCCGCAACCCCCGCCGCCGCGGCCGATGACGAAGATGAAATCAGTCTGGCGGACGACGACCTCACCCTCGCCCCGGCGGACGAACCCGTCGCAAAAGCGACGCCTACCGAACAAGGCTCCGACCTCAGCCTCGACTCCGAGGAAATGATCGCCGGCCCCGCCAGCGATATCAGCCTGGACGACGTCGATGAACCCACCGTCGCCGGTCTCGACGAAGGCTCCGACGACGCTCTCGCACTCGATGACGACGGCTCGATCGACATCAACACCGATTCCATTCTTCTCAGCGAAGCCGAGCTCGGCGGCTCGATGAGCGGCTCTCCCAGCACGATCATCGGCAAAGCCGATCTCGATGCCGATCTCGATTTGTCTCCAATCGACAAAGGCCCCGGCCCCGCGAGCGATGTTCGGCTCGCCAGCGAATCCGATGTTCTGCCGATCGGCGACGATGACCTCGGCCTCGACCTCCCGAGCCCATCCGGCAACTTCGAAGGCCTTGAAGAGCTTGAAGTCGACCTCGAAGCCGAGTCTAGCCGCATTCTCTCTCCAGACGATGTCGCCAAAGCCCAAGCCGCGGCCAAGGCCGCCGACTCCGGCAAGAAAGCGCCCGCACCCAGCAACCTAGGCGGCCTCAGCGACCTCGACCTCGCCCCGCTCGACAGCGGGCTCGCCGCTGGCGCTTCAGACATTAATATCGGAGGCGAGAAAAGCGGCAAAGGCTCCAGCGGCGCGCTCGCCGGCCTCTCGGCACTTGAACTTGACGATGACGACGATCAAGTTCTCGGCGATGGCAGCGATGTCACCCTCTCCGGCGAGAGCAGCGGCATCAATATCATCTCACCCTCCGACAGCGGCCTCGCCCTCGACGAAGTCTCGCTCGACCTGAGCGGCTCCGCGCCGATCGGCTCGTCGCTCGATCTCGGCATGGGTAGCTCGATTACGTCCGGAAGTGATGTCTCGCTCGAACCGCTGGCGATCAACGTCGGCCCCGAATCCAAAATCGGCGACTTCCAGCTTACCCCCCTCGGCGACGACGATGGCGACGATGAAAAAGACAGCTCGCAAGTCATCGCCCTCGACGAAATCTCTGAAGAGTCGGCCGGCGCGCCCCTGGCCAGCGGCTTCGGCGAAGAAGCCGGCATGATCAGCGAAGACTTCGGCCTCGGCCTAACGCCAGGCGCGGCTCCCATGGCCTCGGTCCCTTCCGGACCAGACACGCCGTTCTCGCTGTGGAACGTCCTCTCGCTCGCCGCCTGCCTCCTCCTGATCAGCCTGTGTGGAATGATGACCTACGATCTCGTCCGCAACATCTGGAATTTCGACGGCGTCGGCAAAATCAACAGCACGCTCCTGCAAGCGCTCAATCCGTTCCTCGGGCGATAACCGGTCAAACGTCCCCAATCGCGAATTTTTTGCGCGAATTCGCGTGCCCGTTGCGTCTCGCGCCGCTCCACGCGCTTTCGCTCGGCCAAATCAGGGTTTTACACCGGCAGCTAAACCATTGACGACAAACTTTCCAGCGTTACCCCGCCAAGCAACTCCGGCTATAATTCCGAGACCGGCCCTATTTCGCGCTGAGTGCCCGCGCGTCATGTCAACGGGCCGATCCCGCCTCCCTTCCTCGTGCTTCGCGGCCGCCCCGCCGCTTCGGTTGCATGTCATCGACGCTCCATCTTCAGGCTCCTCGCCAAATTGCCACGACCCTCGTGGCCTCACTCCTGCTCCTATCCGGTTGCGGCAAGACCGAACAAATTCAAACCTACACGGTTCCCAAGGAGCCGACACAAACCCCGGTCGCCGCCGCGACCAACGTCAAGCCTGGCGAGCCCACCGATCGGATGCTGGCCGCCATTCTGCCCTCCGGTCAGACAGCCTGGTTCTTCAAAGCCGTCGGCCCGATCGCCGAAATCGATAAGCACGAAAAAGCGATCAACGACTTCTTCACCAGCCTAACGCTTGGCACCGATGGCCGCGCCACCTGGAAACTCCCCGAAGGCTGGAAAGAAGAAGGCGGCACCGGTGGGTTCCGCTTGGCAACGATTGTCATTCCCGGCGACAAACGCGTGGAGATCACCGTCAACACCACTCCCTGGCCCGGCACCGAGGAAAGCATGTTGGCCAACGTCAACCGTTGGCGCGGCCAGTTGCAGCTCGCTCCCATCGCCCCAGCCCAGATTCCGGAAGTTTCGCATCCAGCTGAAGGCAGCAAAACGCCGCTCACGATCGTTGACCTGCGCGGCCAGTTCCAATCCGGCGGCATGACGCCGCCATTCGCCGGCGCCGCAGCCGGCGGTCCAAGCAGTTCCAATCCAAGCCCGAATGGCGGACTACCAGACGGCCATCCTCCTATCGACGCCGTCACGAAGGCCCCGCCCCTTCCGTCCAACGCCACTTCCGCCGACCTCCCCGCCGGACATCCCCCTATCGATCCATTGCCAGATTCAGGCCCCGCAGCGCCACCAGCAGTCACGCCGTTACCTAAGTTCACTGCCCCAGCGTCATGGAAATCGGTGCCGGCTCAAGGCATGCGCCGCGCCGAGTTTGCTGTTGGTGACGGCGCGGAGCCAGCCAAACTCACGATGTTCGAGTTTCCGATCGATGCCGGTCCGATGATTTCCGACCCGCTCGTCAACATCAACCGTTGGCGTGGCGAAATCGGCCTCAGCCCGCTCACGAAGGAAACCGTCGCCGCCGCGACGCAATCGATCGACGTCGACGGCACGCCAGCCATCTACGCCCCGATGATCCCCGATGTGTCGAAACCTCAAGAGTCACAGACCAAAGAAGCCACGCTGGCCGCGATCGTAAAGGCTGGCAACCAAGTTTGGTTCGTCAAACTGCGGGGCGAGCGCGAGCTCGTGAAAAAGCACGAAGACGAATTCAAGTCGTTCCTCAAATCATTCAAATTCTCTCCCGAAAAAGAAGCCGGCAATGGCAACAAGTGAACTAATCCGACCGCGAACGATCGCTGGCGACGCCGTCGACCAATCATCATCGATTCCAGCGGCCAAGTACTACGCCACACGCGTGATTGGCGCGCTCGCTTCGCTTCGATTGACCGTCGTGCTGTTCGCCGCATCGATCTTCCTGGTCTTCGTCGGCACGCTGGCTCAGAAGGATCACGACGTCTGGAAAGTCGTCAACGACCTCTACTTTGCCCGCTGGTTCGCCCTGGTCGAATTCCGCACGTTCGAGCGGCTTGCCCAGATTTTCAACAAGAACATCGACTGGAACCTCACGCACGGCTTCTACTTCCCAGGCGGCAAGCTGCTGGGCGTCGCGCTCCTTGTCAATCTGGCCGCGGCCCTCGGCGGCCACTTTGAAGCGAACCGCGTGGGCCGCGGCCTCGCAATCGGCCTGGGCGTTCTCGCCGCCGGCGTGTTCCTCACGTACGGCGTCATCAGCACCGGCATGAGCCACTCCGTCGCCAGTCGCCTGTCGCCTGAGTTCTGCAACCTGCTTTGGCAATTCTTCCGCGGTCTGTTGGTGCTGATCTCGATCGTCGGCGCGTACTTCGTGATCTTCTACCGCGACCGCATGCGCAACATCGAATGGAGCATCCTGCTCGTTGCCGACGTGCTATTGGTCATTCTCTCGATCTGGCTGCTCGCCCACCCCGAGGCCCGCCTCGATGACTCCGGCATTCGCATCCTCTGGGAGTTGTTGAAATGCACCTTCGCCGTGTTCTGC
>CAZJWY010000160.1:0-11710 GCA_964549545.1 uncultured Planctomycetaceae bacterium
TCTGGGTTGTGAAGTTACCAACGCGCTTGCTTGCGTCATGATCGAGGTTGGCGACGAGGACATTTCCGTTTCCGAGTCCGCCCAAGTCGATGACAACTGGTTTGTCATAGCCGCCAACCTCGAGCGCGCCGCCGGTATAAATGACTGCCTCGAATGTCGGCAATTTGGCTGTCTTCGCCTCGACGGCGACGGGCGCGGACAACGCGATGATGGTTTTTGGGGTGGACATTAGTTGAACGGCGCGGCTGCGCACTTGTCCTGGACTTCTTCGCGCACGTCGGCAAGGAACGACGCCATTTTTTGCAAGTCGTCACCACGGATCAGGCCGATGCCATCCTGCGTCTGGGCGAATTGGACATTTGCCTGGCGCATGAGGCCCAGGACAAAATCAGGCGTTTGTTGAATCATGCCGCACACAAAACCAATGCTGTAATACTGTCGATCAGGTGGCGGTGCTAGTTCGCCGGCCATTGGGTTCGGCACGTCACGCTGCTTATGCTTTTTTTTCATTGCGGTTTCCTTGTGTGAATTTTAGTGAAGTAGCCATTTGTTGGGCGCGCCCCGTCGTTGTAGTTACAACACGAATCGCAATAATTTCTTCCGGGCGGACGATCGCAACGTCTTTGTAACCGCACCTGCATTCGCGCCGCGCTTCACGCAATTTGTTGAGTCGGCGCGATGTGCGGACTATCAATCTGGTGCCGCATGACGGGCAGTGGTTCATTGCTGCACTCTTTCAAGTCTGGTGCGGGTACACTTTGTACCACCACCAGACTTTTCACCCGCGCGTGGGTATGGCTGCACCACCGCGTCGAGCGCCGGCAGCACGGCGCGAATCGCGCGAGCCGCACGCCGAACCAGGCCGGCGGCTTGCGGGTTGCCGGCGGCCGCAGCAGCGATCGCGGCGTCTGCGAGTTGTGACGCTTGTTCAGCGCGCTGAAGCACCTTTGTAGTTGCGTCAACGGGTAGGAATTTTCCGGTGCGGGAGTCTCGGTTTTGGTTCATTTGGCACCATCCGTCCGTGCGGTTAAATAAGTAAAGTTTGTTACAAAACTCCGTATTTCCGTATGGGCTCTTGGCCATCAGTCGCCAGGAAGGACCCACGGCAATTTGGGCAAGGTATGTGAACATGCGTTTATAAACGTCCGGGCGTTCACTGAGAGTGTTCTTGCTTTGGACGGCTGTCCAGTAGTATTGTGCCGTTAAATCGCGTGTATAACGCTCCTGCTGCGTGTAATCGGCCAGTGGTCGCTTGTATCGATAAATGTTAGTGGTTGGGTGTGGATGTTCATTGTGAACTGGTGTATCCTTTGCTACTGTCGGCGCACCGGCACCATTCCCCTTGCGATATGGGGTTTGCTGTCTTTGGTGTTGGTTCGTGCCTGGGGACTATCGTTTCCGATCGTTGCCTGGTCGTTCGTCCCGTCGGTGAACGGGTCCGCGTTTTTTGGCTATCGCACTGTGGACCGGGACGTATGTGCCGTCGCAGGATCGACTACCTGCCCGTTGCCCGGAAAACTCCGCCGCAAGCGCGGAGAACGCGGTTTCTGATCTGACATTCGCGCCGCCCTCTCGCCGTTTTCCGGCGTGCCTACAACGACATACGGCGCTACGATCTCGGGTGGTGGTGTTCACCCGCCGTTTTCTTACTCGACTCTTTTTTTGCTCGGGATAAAGTGCCGACGCGACATAACCCGGCCCGCGCGGTATACTGCTACCGGCGTGCGAACCAACGCCAACATTCCACAGGCCGATCGTGTGGCGTTGCTGCACGATCGGTTTTTTCGTTTCTTTTGTCACTCGTCGCCGCCATCCTCGGAGCCGAGTAGCTGCTCTATCGCTTTTTTTTCCAGCCCGCATTCGAGCGCCGCCCATTCGCCAAATCGCTCGCCTAAAATATCGCGCGCCTCGATCAGCAGCCTCCGCTCATTGTCCTCACACTCCTCAAATTTCCTGAGTTGTTTTCGGATCGTGTCGGCCAGCGGCTTCAGGCTAGCGACAATCTCTTTTTCCAGGCTGTCCGCCCACGACTCCCCGCGCTGGACTGCGAGCCATGCCTTGGCTTTTGCCCACTCAGGCGCGGATTTTATTGGTGCCTCGTCCCGGCTGCACTCGATCCAGTCCGTGCTCTGCTCAAAACCCAGCGACTTCATCGCCGTGCCGATCGCGACGATTTTTCTTTTAAACGGCCGCATTGATTCCAACACTTCGCCAGATTCAATGTGGTATTTGGTTGCATAAAAATGGCCGGGGTGTTCCACGCTAGATTCGAGCTGGCAAATGTGCCCGCCCGCGCCAAAGGCGACAAAAACACGGCCGCCTGACAAGTCAGGTTCCGAAAAAGTCGGCTTCGGCTTTGGCGCCGACAGAAATTTGAGCGCACCGTCGATCGTCGAATCCAAAACGGCAGTCTCTGCCGTTTTGGATTCCAACGCGGTCCGGCTCGCCGAAAGTCGCATGTAGGCGCGAGCTGTGCGATTGGAGAACTCAACATTGTCGGCCAGCCATTTTTGCCACTGGCCGTGCGAACACAATTTTTTTGCGGCCAACAATTTGTCGCCGGCTTCGAGCGCCTGCCCCACGGCGTTTTTCGCGGCCTGCCGACTGACGGCGTGGTGCCGGTTGATTTCTCTCGCGAGAGATTCGAGACTTACGGTGGGCTTCGCAGGTGTAATATAATCCATTGTCAGTTCTTTCCGCCCGGTCGCGAGTTTGGCTTCGCGTGGCCGGGCATTTTTTGTTGGTGGTCAAACGCCTAACTCTTCGGCCCTCTTCTCCGCGCGGTCGATCGCGCGCTCGCGCTGGCGGCGCGTCTCGGTGCGGACCGGCTCGCCGTTCGTGGCGGCGACCCAGCGCTCGAACGCCTCGCGCGACGTGAACCGCCGGCAGCCGATGCTGATGCACTCCAGGCGGTGGCCGCGAATGCCGCGCAGCGCCCACCGCCACACGGTGGAGAGATTGACGTTTTCGCGTTTCGCGAGCGCGGAAAAACTGATACGGGCCTCATTGAGGAGGCGGGTGGATGTAGTGCTCATGCACGCCATCATGCACCGTGCAATGGCGCGCCACTTACAAGACGCGCGCCAAACTCTCAAGATTATTCGGCCGTGCGCAGACGACGATTAAGCGTGCCGACGTTAATGCCTAGGTGCTCAGCCGCCTTTTTTTTGAGAAAAGAGATTTTGTTGTCGGCTGTCGCCGTCGGAAAGTGTTCTCTAGCCCACTGAAGCGCCGCATCGGCGTTTTTGTAGTTCTGCCGCCGCTTTATTTCTGCTGCTTTGGCCTTGCCATCGCGCATCGCTTGCGGACGCACGATCGTCGCACGCTTCCCGGTTTTCACCAGCGGCTCGATTGGCAAAACCGCCAACCGTTCGATTATGCGCCCGAGCCCGACAGCCATAACGGCGAGAAACTGCGGATCGTCGGCGGCGTCGATCAGCCCCCGCACGACATCGGCAGCGACTAATAATTCCTTGCAGCTTGCTGCCTCAGCGGTGATAGAGGAATCAATCTTGTATTGCTTCCTGCCGTCTCCCAGATTCAGAGGTACAGAACCCTTCGCTCGCGACGGCACAACAAACGGACGCACCGCTTGGCGCGCATATTCCTCGATCTCATCGAGCTTGATAACGGACGCCAACAATCCGCCCGGATGCTGGCGCAATCGCGCTGCTTCGGCCGCGGCGTTTGTAGCATTCCTGGCTGGCTCGACACGATAGATGCCTTCCGCATCGTCATCCGCCGAATACCACGTAGAGAAGTATTCCGACATTGCATCCTCCTAAACGCCGGGCCGACCAGCCGACACGGCGGGAGGATGCCGCGCCATGCCGGATGATCGTATGCGGGAGCTACCCACGAACCCGAACAATAAAATTCTATCCGATCTGCCGTGCGACGTGAGCGGCCTTGGCGAAGTCGCGCTCGGCGTAAACCTGCGTCACATCGGCCTTGCTGTGCCCCAAACACACTTGCACCGCTTCCAATCCAAACTGCTTCCGCACTTCGGTGGCGAACGTGTGCCGAAGCTGGTGCGGTGCCCACGCATCCACCTCCGCCGCTAAGGCCGCCCGGCGGATCGCGCGGCCATAGGTATTCGGATCATACTTTTCGCCGGGGGTGCGGCGCGGGTTCGCCTTGACGTTGCTGCCAGGCTTGTTGCCGCACGAAAGAGGCGTTTTGCGGGCTTCGTGCTGGGCCGCCCGGCGCTTATTCTCGGCTTCACGTGGTGAGAAGCAGTAAGCGTCGGCTGGGCGCAGCAGATAGGGCAGCAGGATCGCTTGCCCCTTTACGCCGATAAAAATCACGCGCGGCTTATCGTGGTGTTCCGTCTTGTGGCTGCCGGGAACATACTCCCAAACGTCGCCCTTACGGTTGATGTCGCCGGGGCGGATGTCGCAGATCTCGCCGGGCCGCGCGCCCGTGAGTCTTTGGAGCTGCACCATGTCGGCAACCACCTCGGGCAGGTGTTCGATCGTCGCCAATACGTCAACGTCCGAGACTGGCAACACCTTTCGCCCTTCCCTCGCTGCGGTGCGGCCGCGCTTGAGTCCATCCACACAACGGAGCGCCTCGTAGACTCCGCCGGGGATCATTTGTTGGCGGGTGGCCCACTTGAACATTCGCTTCACACGGTCCACTTGTTTGTTGATATGTTTTCGGCACCAATCCTTGCCGATCATTGCTTCGCGGACCGCCTGAAGCGCCAGCGGTCCAAACTCGGCAGCCGGGGTCCGGCCGTACAACTCACGCGCTATCTTGATCGCGCTCTTAATCATCCGCACTTCGTTCGTGGGCTTGTCGTCTTTGCGGTAGTAGCCGCTGGCGAACTGAACGTAGGCGACAACCAGCTCCGCCACCGAGGCGGAGTGTTTCGGCGCCGGGAGTTTGCCGTCGTGCTGAATCCATTCGGCTATCTTGCGCTTGTACGCCTCGCGGCTTTCAGCGCTACGGTACTTGCCGAGATAGAAGTCGCGACCGTCAATCGTGACGATCGCTTGGCCAGTGGCCTTGTGTTTGCGATAGCGCGGAGCGCGCTCAGGAGAGCAGAGATTCGGCATGGTGCAACCCTTTCTGATTCCCAAAACCGGTAGACTACCGGTTTTCAAGAATCCTTTGGGCCGCACTGCCAACGTTGGCAGGTAACGTAAACCGTTTCGGCGTTTCGTTTTGTAACAGCTCCCCCGCTAGGACTCGAACCTAGGACTTAGCGGTTAACAGCCGCTCGCTCTACCAACTGAGCTACAGGGGATCGGAAAAGACTATTCTTGCGAGGAGTGGCGTTCATCGCAAGGGCGGCAGGGGTGATTAAGAAGCGGCGGAAATGACTCGGGTTTTCTCCATCGTTACCGAATTGCCGCATTCATTATACTCTACGAAAGTCATGTATGCCTGGATCAAGGCCAAACCACGGCCACCACAGCATTCGAGGTTTTCGTCGGCCGTGCAGTCTGGTACGGCATCGATTTTGAAGCCGGGGCCCTCGTCGGTCACCCGCAGCCAAAAGCGGCTGGGGCTGGCCTTGCACTCGACCAGTACGCATTTCGATTCGTCCAGCTTATTGCCGTGCCGGATAGCGTTCGACATCGATTCCTCGAGTGCCATCTGAACGCCGAAATAGTCTCGGTCATTACGATCCCAGCCGAGGCGTTCGAGTTCTTGAAGGATTTCCTCCAAGAGCGGAATGTGAGCGCCCGATCGACTCTTTAGCTCTCGCCGCGTGGTCCAACTCCAGCTAACTTCCGACATGCCTGAAATACTCCGCAACGATCCTCAAACCTTCGAGCCAGGACCAATCAAAGTTGTAAGGCGACGGTTGATCCCGCAATCGTCGTGGACGGCAAACATTAAATGGCGGCTAGCGCATCGGCTTCATCATCCTTGATGACAAACAACTTCGTCAGTTTAGTGATGGCGAAGACTTCGTAAATCTCTGGGCGAATATTGGATAAAATCAATTCGGCCCCATGTTGCTTAACGCGCTTGTCAAAGCCGATCAGCTTTCCCAACGCGGCACTGGAAAGGAACTCGACATTGGCAAAATTGAGGATAATTTTCTTGCGATTCTCGCGTTCGACCAAGTCGTATAGCTCTTGTCCAAACTCCTGAATTTCTGCCTCGTCGATGATTTTCGAATCATTGAAAGTCACGATCGTGACTTTGTTCGACTCATTAACCTTGATGCGTCGCGTGGCCATGGATTCGAGTCTTCCTTCCGCGGTCGAACGGCCAGCGGGCCAGTTCGCTACCCTTGCGAATTAAGTCCAGTTGGCGTACTTATTTCCTCACTTATTGATGATAACGCCAGCAAGGTGGAGTCGCAAGGATTTGCGGGTTTTAGGCCGGTAGGGAATGTTCCAGCCGGTTAGACAATTGAGTAGCTTTGCCGGACGGGCGAATTGGAGCCCAATCTTTGGGAGAAGGCCGAACCGTTGGCTCAGAACGCTGATATTGTTACATCCAGGAGGTAGCGAGATTCGAAAGCGCGAGGGTGTTGGCTTCTCTACGATGGACTTTATCCGGGCTTTGGCATGGCTAGGGAGTGGAGGCAAAGCACAGCGCCGACGGACATCAGGCACCACGATAGCCACTCAGGCGGTGTTACGACCTTGCGGGCTCCGGTAACACTGCCAAAAGCATTGAACATCGAAGTCGTGGTTGATGAAGTTCCCGTTCGTTCAGCAAGAAATTCGGTCGCCTTTGGGGTCAGCACATAGGCACTTACGTATCGCACCTGCAAGCCGATCATCAGGACGACTAACCCGAGAAAAAAGAATTGATTGCGGTTTAGGTCCATATCAGCGTTCACCACCGAGGAACTTAGTAGGTCGCGCGGCGCAGGGGCGACCATGTGCTGGCGGACTTCATTTTATTGTTATTGCATCGAACGATTACGGCTGAAGACTTCAGGGAGGCAAGCCGAGTTGGGTTCATGATGACAATTTGGATCGTGCCGTCACCCCAGAGCCCGATGTGGCGGGCACCGCGCGAAATCGCGGATTAGGTAAAAATTGCCGAGGCTGCCGCCAGGCCGCGTCGTATTATTTTTTCGGCCATTCCGGGAGGAGTTGCTGGGCCTTGTCTCGCAGAGCGGCGACCGCGGAGTCGCCGAGCAGTTGTTGCTGGTTTGCCTGGACCAATGCCGACGCCAACTGAGGACGGGCGGTCCAATCGGTCATCGTAAACGAGCGAATATCGACGAAAGTCTCTCCCAGCCGGCTGGGCTGCTTGGGAATGAGATGGAACCCATTGGAAGCCCGAACCACGTGGTAAGTGGTTACGCCTTGCAAAAGGGCTGCTCCGGCAATCATACCGAACAGAAAAGTAGATATCCGAGACATGAAGGTAGGGTTTTCGGGTGGAATCCGCCGTGTCGAGAACGGCCGTGTAAGACGCAAATAGGGCGTTTTCAAGCTTGTTTTTTGGACTCGCAGGAGCAAACGATAGTCGTAGGCCGCTCAGGGGATCAAGAGGAGTTCTTTGATTTGTCCTGGTCTAGAGTGGCAGGCTGGGTTGGCCCTATTGGAGCCGGAGGCTAGATTTATGGGTCTTAACTTGAAAAACCAAGATCGAACCAAGAGATGCACCAGGTCCAGCCGCCAGCCGCCAAAGAGCAATCGCAAGATGCCGTAAGCGACTTGTCGCACCATGCCAACTTGCGATCGGCGACTTTTATTGGCCTGTTGCTTACCCAGTTTTTGGGAGCGGCCAACGACAATATCTTGCGCTGGTTGGTGATTGGCATCGGTAAGCAATATGTCGACAAGCAACATATTAGCGCGGTATTGGCGATCGGCTCTGGCTGTTTAGTGCTCCCGTACTTGCTTCTCGCGGCGCCGGCCGGATTTTTGGCCGATCGATTCAGCAAACGCGAAGTCATCGTTCGCTGCAAGGTGGCTGAAATCATCATCATGGCACTCGCCATTGGGGCGATTTTGATCGGCAATATCCATTTGATGTTCGTCGTCGTTGCGTTGATTGGTTCGCAGGCTGCGTTGTTTGGGCCGGCGAAGCTGGGCAGCATTCCTGAGATGCTTAAGCCAAGCAGAATTTCCGCCGCGAATGGCGTGATCGGGTTGGTTACCGTTACGGCCACGGTCGTAGGCACTGGGTTGGGCAACTGGCTTTCGACTACACAAGTCACCGGTTTATATGGCAAAGAACGTTGGTGGATTTCAGCGATTGTGCTGCTGAGCTTTGCGGTTGCTGGTTGGGGCACTAGCTTGTTCATCACGCATTTGCCGGCCGCAAACCCAACTCGACTCTTTCCGCGCGACTTCGTGCGGCAAACGATACGTGACTTGAAAATCTTGGCACACGATCGAGCCTTGTTACGAGTGGCGCTCGGCATTATGTTCTTTTGGACATTTGCCATGCTCTTCCAACTGAACATCGATCAATTCGTTCAGGAAGGAAGCATGGTATTTGCCCAGACGCATGTGACCTTGCTGGTTGTCGCGCTGGTTGTTGGTGTCGGAGCGGGGAGCGTGTTGGCGGGCGTCTGGTCCGGCGGGAAGGTCGAACTTGGTATATTGCCGCTTGGCGCCGGCGGCTTGGTTCTATTTGCGTTTCTTCTCTACAACGTCGAAGGTGTATTGGTCGATCCCCACGGCCACTACACACTGCACTACTTTGCTGCGGGCCTATTTCTTATGTTATTGGGCGTCAGTGCCGGGCTGTTCGACGTCCCGCTGGCTTCCTATATGCAAGATCGCAGTCCGCCGGAGCATCGGGGATCGATTCTTGCTGCAAGTAATTTTCTGACGTTCGGCGGGATGCTCCTTGCCTCGATCTTTTATTGGTTTTTGCGTCGGCCGGTGAATGGAGAGGCGTATTTAAGTTCACGAGAGATCTTTTTGCTGTGTGGTCTCGCGACTGTGCCGGTATTCATCTATATCATTCTCTTGATCCCACAAGCGACGATTAAGTTCCTCGCTTGGTTGCTCACTCACTCGGTCTATCGGATTCATGTCCATGGCCGAGAGAATATTCCCGAGCAAGGTGGCGCGATTCTCGTGCCGAATCATATTTCCTGGCTCGATGGGTTATTGATATTCGCGACGTCGTCACGCCAGATACGAATGCTGATCGACGCGGAGCTGATCGACACTTGGCGCGCCCATGGTTTCGCTAGCCTCATGGGCGGCATTCCCATCAAGCCGTCGCCGAAATCGACCAGGAAGGCTATCGAGATGTCGCGCGAGGCGCTCGCGGCAGGCGAGCTGGTTTGTATTTTTCCGGAAGGTGGGATCAGTCGGTCCGGTCAGTTGCAGAAGTTTCGCCCTGGGGTGCTTGAAATTCAGCGTGACACCGGCGCTCCGATTATTCCGGTCTGGCTCGATGAAATCTGGGGCAGCATCTTCAGCTTTCGTGGTGGAAAGTTCTTTTGGAAATGGCCGAGTTTGCGCCCGCGACGTGTTTCGATCTGGTTTGGCAAGCCGATTTACAATCCGCCGGATATTCATCCGGTGCGGCAAGCAGTGCAAGACTTGGGAGCCGATGCCGTCTCGGGACGGAAACAGCGGACCGCCGCCTTGCCTCGTGCGATGATTCGCAACTGCCGCAAGATGAAATTTCGCGGTAAGTTGTCGGATTCGACCGGCATGGAGCTGACAGGCGGAAAGCTGCTCGCGGCCACGATCGTCATGCGACGGCTTTTGCTGCGGCATGTGCTTGCGCCGGATGAAAAATATGTCGGCGTTTTGTTGCCGCCGTCGCTCGGAGGCGTTATCGCCAACGCGGCCCTTTCCATGTGTGGACGGGTTACGGTCAATCTGAATTACACCGCGACGCCGGAAGTCTTGAATAAGTGCATCGAGCGAGCGGGGATTCGTCAGATTCTGACGGGTCGAAAGTTCATCACGAACCCAGCAATGGAAAAGTTCAAGGATAGCTTGAACGCCCAGCTTGTTATTCTCGAAGACTTGCGCGGCAAGGTCTTGCGTGGCGATACACTGTTCGGGGCGTTCTGCGCGTTCGTAGTGCCGGCTTGGATTCTGGATCGAATACTGGGTTTGCAACATATCCGCGGCGACGATGTGGCCACCGTGATCTTTACCTCGGGCTCGACCGGCATGCCGAAGGGGGTGATGCTGACGCATCACAACATCGCGACCAATGTCGAGGCGATCGAGCAGGTGGTCCACCCGCAGCCGAGCGATTCGGTATTGGGGATCGTGCCGTTCTTCCACTCGCTGGGGTTCACGATCACGTTGTGGGGGCCCTTGTTGCTGGATGTGCGTGCGGCGTATCACTTCTCGCCCCTTGATACGCGAACGGTCGCCAAGCTGGCCCGCACGCGAAGTGCCACGTTGCTACTGGCTACTCCAACGTTCTTGCGTACCTACCTGCGTCGTTGCGAGCCGGAAGAGCTGAGTTCGTTGGAGGTGGTAGTTGCCGGGGCAGAGAAGTTGCCGGTTTCGCTCTGCGATGCCTTTGAGAAGAAGTTTGGCATTCGGCCGGTCGAGGGGTATGGCACGACCGAGTTGTCGCCGCTGGTCTCGGTGAATGTGCCGCCTAGTCGATCGAAGAGCGCGACGATCGATATGAAAGAGGGTTCGGTAGGACGGCCCGTGCCAAGTGTGTCGGCGATGATCGTCAACCCAGAAACGCGTGAACCCGAACCGCTCAATACTCCTGGCATGCTCCTCATCAAGGGGCCGAATGTGATGAAAGGCTACCTTGGCCAGCCTGAAGAAACAGCCAAGGTGATGCACGATGGTTGGTACATCACCGGTGACATTGCATTTATCGATACCGATGGCTTCATCCATATCACGGGCCGCCTGAGCCGCTTCTCGAAAATCGGCGGCGAGATGGTGCCGCACATACGTATCGAAGAGGCTATCCAGAAGATTTTAGGGTTGGATGAAGGCCAACTGAGCGTCGTGGTCACCTCGGTGCCGGATGAAAAGAAGGGGGAGCGGCTCGTCGTCGTTCATACACCACTGACGAAATCTCCCAAGGAAATCTGCGAAGAACTCGGGAAGATCGGCGTGCCCAATTTGTGGATTCCGTCAGCCGACAGCTTTTTGGAAGTCGAAGCGATACCGATTCTCGGTAGTGGAAAGACCGACCTGAAGGCGGTCTCGGATTTGGCGAAGAGCCACTTCCACGGGTGCTAGCGAGGATGCATTTTTAGCTTGTGCTGATCACATTGTTAGATTTTCCACTAATGATCGGTGACTGCTAGGTTTATGCCCTGGGAGTCAAGGGAACCAGTTCGTGATCCGTTGTCGCGCTGAGCATATCGTTCGGCAGTGCGGAAGCAGAGATTAACCAGTTGATTACGCGTGGGTTCGTCCACCGAGCCCAGCCGATTGGCGAGCCGCTGCATGCCTTGTGGGTTTCTCTCGGCAGTGCGGGAGAAGTTGCTGACGAACGTGAGCGTTTCGATGAGGTTCTGGTCGGCCGTTTTTGTAATCCAGGGCTGCACCGTCTTCGCGACGATCTCGACGCCTAGCTGATCGATACGAACGAAGGTGTCGACCTTCACCGTGATATAACGTCGGCCATTGGTTTCGCGGACCGATTCGGAGCGGAGCAGCATGATCGACTGGGCTTTGAGCGTTGTCCCAAAAGGCGGGCCTTGGTAGGCTCCGTCGGCGTAGACGACCGCGATGTTGTGCGCGCCTTCTCCCCAGTTGCTAAAAAGGTAGCGAACGTTTCCCGTTGTTCCGGCGCCATCGGTGCCGCGATAGCTGCCATCTGG
>CAZJWY010000161.1:0-11550 GCA_964549545.1 uncultured Planctomycetaceae bacterium
TAAACCCCGCCGCTCGCTAGTGCTATTACCCTGGCCTAAGCCATGACGGCCGGCGGGTGGCCTGGGCGGTAGAAGCCGATGCTTTCCAGGGCCTTGTAAACTTCTTCGAGTGTTTTTTCGCCGAAGTTTGAGATGCTCAGCAGGTCTTCACGGCGGCAGTGTAGCAGGTCGTCGACCGTGAAGACGCCCCGTTCTTCCAGGCAATTGGTCGTGCGAACCGCGAGGCCGATCTCGGCACAGCTCATCTGGAGCTTCTCGCGCAGATTCATGTTGCTTTCGTAAGCATGGTTCAGCGGAATGCGGGTCATGCGTGGGGTCCCTCCCGATATGATTGAATATATGCCTGATTGACGAGCTTGCGGGGCCCGCCTCGACATTGTCGATGCCGGCGGAAGTATACCAAGTTTCCCGCGAAGCGCGCACGACTCTAAGAAAAAAATCCGGCAAATTCGCGCCCGATGCTAGCATCGGGCGCGGAGCGGATGTGCAGACTGGTTTTATGATGCAAATGAAGTTGCCTGGCGAGGGATGTACGTTCGAACGTGAATTCGGAATGATGGTTTGTAGCTGATCTAGGTTTGTATCGGGTGGCACGCCCTGACGCTTTGGGAAGGGCGTGGTAATTCAGCATGGTTTGGATGCGCAGCCATGCCTTTCGAAGACTCAGGGCGTGCCACCCGGAATTTGAAAACTTTGAAATGATTGGATGGCATGGTGGAGCGCCTGCTTGAATCGTTGACGGAGCCGCAGCGGGCGGCGGTGACGCATCGGGAAGGACCGATGCTTGTGCTCGCCGGGCCGGGGAGCGGGAAGACCCGCGTCATTACGCATCGGATTGCGTACCTGATCGAGCATGGCGTGCCGCCTTCGCAGATTCTGGCGCTGACGTTTACCAACAAAGCGGCGGACGAGATGCAGCGGCGGGTGGCGGAGCTTGTGCCGGGGGCGCGAGTTTGGCTCAGCACGTTTCATCGGTTCGGCGCGAAGCTCCTGCGGCAGTACGCCAGCTTCGTCGGACTGCAGCCGAACTTCACGATTTACGATATGGGCGATTCGCGGCAGACGATCAAGCGCGTGATCGAAGCGAAGGAAATCAACACGCTCAACTACTCGCCCGACCGATTGGGCGAGGCGATCAGCGCGGCGAAGAACAAGCTGATCACGGCAGATAAATACGAACCACGATCGAGCAGCATGCTCGCGCGCGTTGTGGCCGAAGTCTATCCGGCCTACCAGGAGCGGCTGTTGGCATCGTCGGCGGTCGATTTCGATGATTTATTGCTGCATGTGGCGCAGCTCTTATATACGAATGCCGAAATTCGGAGCGAGCTGGACGCGCGGTATCGCTACGTGATGGTCGACGAGTATCAAGACACGAATCGAGCCCAGTATGTGATTCTGCGGGCGCTGTCGGTCGATTATCCCAATCTGGCCGTGACGGGCGATCCGGATCAATCGATTTACGGCTGGCGCGGAGCAGACCTCCACAATATCTTGGAGTTCGAGCGCGACTATCCGAATGTGAAGATCGTGCGGCTGGAGCGAAATTATCGCAGCACGAAGCGTATCTTGCACGTGGCCGACGAATTGATCGGGCACAACATCAAGCGGAAAAAGAAAGAGCTGTGGACCGAAAACGACGAGGGCGAACCGGTACGCCTGGTGGCATATGCGGATCAGGATAAAGAGGCGGCGGGAATCGCCGAGCAAATCCACGAGGCGGTGGATTGCGGAAAGCGGAAGCCGAGCGATTTCGCGATTTTTTATCGCGTGAATGCGTTGTCGCGGGCCTTGGAGAAGGCGCTGCGCGTAGCGGGCGTGCCTTATCAGATGGTGCGTGGGCAGGAGTTCTACGCGCGCAAGGAAATCAAAGACGTGCTCGCGTATTGCCAATTGGTGAATAATCCACGCGATGATATGGCCTTCGAGCGGACGGTGAACACGCCGCCGCGCGGCATCGGCCGGAAGACGATCGAGCGGGTTACGGAGCACGCCTATCGCTATGGCACGCCTCTGCTCGAAGCGGCGCGGCGGGCCTTCGAGATCGAAGGCTTGTCGAAGGCGACGTATGCGAAAGTGGCCTCGTATGTCGAGATCATCGATCGCATCGTGGCGGTTGCCCATGGAGACTTGGAAGAAGTGATTGGCACAGTGCTCGAAGCGTCTGGTTACAAAGCATCGCTGGCCGGTAGTGATGATGAACAGGATCAAGCTCGCCTCGCGAACATCGAGGAACTGCTCACCGATGCCCGGCAGTTTGACGAGCAGAACCCTGGCGGCGGGCACCTGGAGGAGTATCTCGAACGAAGTTGGCTTGTTAACGAGACAGACAATCTCGACACCGATACCGATAAAGTCACACTGATGACGCTCCACGCCGCTAAGGGGCTGGAGTTTCCGGTGGTGTTCATCGTCGCGGTCGAAGATGGCGTGCTGCCGCACGAGCGCGTGGGACAGCATCCGGATGAACTCGAAGAAGAGCGGCGGCTGGCGTTCGTCGGTATCACGCGGGCGGAAGAAGAATTACAGCTCAGCTATGCGGTGACTCGCGACTTTCGCGGCGTGCGGCGACGGACGATCCCCAGTTCTTTCCTCATGGAGATGCCGCGTGGTGAGATGGAGATGGTCGAATCGGTTGGCGCATTCGACAGCAGAATCACCAGTGATTGGGACGAAGTCCATGAGGAGGGCAGTTGCGAGCCGTGGGAGGATTGGGAGATTGAAGATGTGACGGTTGAGCCCGCTGAAGAAAGCGTTGAGAAAAGCAAAGTGAAGCCGGCGCTGTCGGTAGCGGCGGCGTCGATCAAAACGGCGGCCGCGCTGGAGCGCGAAGAGCAGGGCGGGGCGAAGGCCGCGGAGTTGCCGCGGGTGTCGCCGGATGTTTTCCGGCAGGGAATGACGGTGACGCATCCGGAATACGGGCCCGGGAAAATTATTGCACTGTCAGGGGCGGATAAGAACCGCCGGGCGACGATTCAGTTTGCAACGGTGGGGCAGAAGAAGATTATTCTGGCGCACAGCGCGGTGCGACCGGTTTTGTGATCAATCATTTCCTTGCCCTTTCTCGCGACGAGATTGCTTTGCGACATCCATTTGTTGACGCTGAACGGCTTTCATTGCACGTAGTTTCATACGACACGCACGACAACGCTTAGGACCGGAATAGATCGAGCCCTTTACGACTTCGAAGTACCACTTTTGATCCTTAGCCTTCCAAACTTCACTGACGCCGCAATCAGAGCACATGAACTCGATGTCGCGGTAGTAAAGCGGCGCTGAATAGCTATTATTACTTGCTTGCTGGGATGGGTCAGCGGGAATCGCGTCGGGTGGAATGACCTGGCCTTTAACGACGCGTCCTTCTTTTGCAAGTTGTGACAGTTTGCGTTGCTCGTTTTTCTCGCGCAACGTCGCCTTTTTCTTCTTTGGCTTCGATTTTTTACGTTTCCGATCCATTAAGTATGCTTGAAATGTTACGCGGTTTTAGGTGCTAGGCGGCGCTGCGCGGAGAGTGTGCGAACTAGGCTGACTGCTTCGGTAAGCGTCGTCGCGGCTTTGCTGGTTCGATCGCCGTCGGCGATCGGTAAATCTTCTTTGTTCGGCAGACTGGTCCAGAAGCCGAAGACGATCGGCAAGTCTGGGTAGCGACTACGGAGGCGCTTCCACAACAAGCGGCTATCGCGCGCTCGAATCGGCGGCACAGCGGAGATCACGATCACCTCGCTTTCGGATTCGGCCACACGGTCGACGATCTGACTGGCCAATGACTTGTAACTTTCGGCGACGACGTCGAAACCCTCGGCAACGAGTAGTTGGGCCAGCATGTGCGCGGTGGCTTCATCGGCCTCATCGCGCAGGGGGATGCAGAGAACGCGCGCGGTCACCTTCTCATCATCCAGCCGGGCCGTGTCGATGGCGAGCATTGGTTTGGCGGAATGGTCGGCCTTGGCGGCGATGGCCGCGAACGCTTCGTCGCCCAGTTCTTCGACAAGGTCTTCCGTGGCTTCGATGACAAACGCGCTTTGTTCGTCGCTGAGCAAGTCGTCGTGGCGATCTTGTTCTGCCATCCGGAGCGAGGGGAGCAATACTTCGTCGTAGTAGCTGGCGAGCGAAGATTCTTTGAGGTGTTTTTTCGCCAGCTTAAGTGGTTCGAGATAATCGAATGCCAAAAGCCGCTGGTAGACGCGCTCGGGCGGCGAGAGGGGAAGCTCATCGGCCAGAAGAATCGTGATGAAGTTCAGTTGCGGCACGTACCGCGCGGCGACAATGAGGCACACGGTCATCGGCATGGCTAAGATAAGGCCGATGGGGCCCCAAATCCACGTCCAGAACAGTGCCGAGATGATCACGCCAACGGTCGAAATCCCGATGCTGGTGCCATAAACCAACGGTTCGACGACATTGTTCGAGATGAGTTCGACAATGATGTACCAGCCGACGACTAACAGGGGCTGAGTCCAACCGACCGACGTCGCGATGGAAACTATGATCGGCATGATGGCAGCGATCCAGGGCCCCAGGTACGGCAAAAATCGCAATGAAAACCCAAGTACACCCCACGTCATGGCGCCGGGAACGCCAATGAGCGCGAGTCCAGCGGCGATAGTTATTCCATAAGTTGCGTTGACGACAAAGAGCATCCGCAGGTAGCGGCCGACGCGCCCAGCAGCGTCGTTGATTGCCTCCGTGGTCGAATGCATGTGAGAGCGGCCGAACAGTTGCACGAGGCGATTGCGTTGGTTCTCCCGATCAAGAAGGATGAAGATGACAAGGATGATGACGATTCCCGCAGTGGTGAATGGCGCGATGAGTGAACCGATCCAGTTTTGAATCTGAGCGAAGATCGCTTCGTAAGAGATATTGAAGCGCTGAGCATCAAACGTAGTTGCTGGAGGCGGGGATTCATTGGTCGCGGCCGGTTCGGAGGTATCTGGCGTTGCAGGATTAGGGGCGCTGTTGCTCTGATCGTTGCCCTTATTGAATTCTTTGCGCAAATCGGAAATCGTTTCCGATACCTTGGTGAACGCGCCGGGCATGTGAAATATCTTCATCTTGGCGACCAGGGTTTGTTTGTGAGTATGCAGCTCACCTCCTAGTTCAACCATTTGATTGGTCACGATGTAGCCAACCCATCCCAGAACAGCAACCGACATCGCGACGACGATAATCACCGAGGCGACCCGCGGGACGTAGAATCGCTCGAGTCGGTCGGCGAGCGGCGTTAAGAGGAAGCACAAAAGAATCGCCAGCGATATCGGCAGCAGGATCTCCTTGGCGAAATAGAGAGCGGCCACGGCGGTGACGACCGCCACGAGGAAGAATAGAGGAGAGAACGAACGGTCTTTCGCCATGGTTTGCCTTTCGCCGCGGATGCTGTGCAAAGTATGTGCCGCTTAGAAACTAGGCTCCCCGAGCTTTGCTGCCAAGATGGCAAGCGTTCAGCCCGACCGCGTTCGCCTTACAAGCTGACTTTTCCCATGACAAAATCGGGAAACTCGCCAACTCCGATCGCTGCGCAACCATTATGGCGGGCAAAATCCTGGGCCGCACCGGTGAATCGGCGGTTGATGATTACGGCGCACGAGTCGCAATGATGGCGATTCTTGGCCGCAAGGGCCGCTTGGATCGTGGCACTGCTAACATTGTGATCTTTCGCCTCGGTGATGATCGCAACCCGTCGGCCGCCAAAATCGGCGATCAGGTTGGCATCGTCGCCGCCAGAACGGCCGACGCGCTCGACCTTGGCATCGAGCGTACGGCAAACCTCGACGACGAAGTCCTGCCATTCGGCATCGGGCATGGTCTTCCAGGTGCGCTGCAGAAGCGCGGCCTTCTGCAGCTTGCCAGAGGCAATTTGATCGCGGCGTTCTTCGAGAAGGTTGTTGAGGCGGGTTTTCGTCTCGGTGAGGCGTTCGACTTTTTCTTTGAGGCGAGCTTCTTCGAGTCGATGGTTGCTTTCGGCCTCGGAGATTGCGGCGGGAAGCAGCGTGTCGGGTGGATTGTACATCAGTGATGCAAATAGCCCCACTCCAGCAACTGAGCCCAAGAGGAAACCGAAAAAAGCGGCCGGGTAACTGCCCGACAGAAAATGCACCACGACCAAAACCAGCATGCCCGTGAGGGCGGAACCGACGAACATCACTCCTGTTGTCCACAGGCTGTAGCTGGCTGCGGGGCCGCGCATTGATTGAGCGAGCCGCAGATATCGCAGTCGTCGTGTTGCTTTGCGGGCCAATCGTACGATGGTGGCCCGTTCAAGTTCCAAGCGTTTGGCGTCAGCCTCGGCCGCCTCAATTTCAAAATTGAGTTGCGTAAGCGGGCGTTTGGAATGTGAATCGACAGACATATCGGCATTATATGCTTAGGGAACTTCAAGATAACCGGCGGGGACTGTCCCAATTTTGCGGAGTCTTCGGAACAAAATGGGACTGTTACCTTCTCCCAGACGGATTTGTTAGAGCTCCTAAGTCAAGTTCCGCAGGGATTTCTTATTCAAGGAGCATCGTGTGGCGAAGCAACGGCGTAGTGTTCAGACGGTGCGAACAATTCGATCCTTCCCGTCGCGAAGTCCGAAAATTCATCCTCGCCAATTAAAATGCAACGGTTGCTTGCAGCCAACTCCTTTGCATGTTTCGTGAAACGGCTATTAGTAATTACGGCCCATGAAGCGCAACCCCAGTGCTGCGAGCCGGCAACGACTTCCTGCACAGCCTTATTGCCGACGACGTCAAAGTAGCCTTTTGCCTGTACGGCCATTCGCTGTTGTCCAACGATAACAATAATATCGACGCCCTGGTCGCTGCTTGCTCTTTCATTGGTTCGTTTGGCGTCGATCCCTAAAGCGCAAAAGATTTCGACGAGGTAGTTCTCCCATTCGTCGCCGCGCATCGCCTTCCAGTTTCGCTGCAGTAGTGCCTCTCGGTGAAGTCGGGCAGCCGTGATCAGTGCTGATCGTTGAAATTCGGCAGAGGCAGTTAGTCGACTTCGCTCGCTTTGCAGCGCCTGGAGCCGCTGATTCTGTGCAATCCAACGTTCAGCGACATCCTTCAAGTAGATTTTTGCGACCGTAGCGTCGGTCTCCGCCTGTGCCATCGCAGTCGGCAGCATCGCATCATTGGGATGATAGAGCAAAACTGACAATATGGTCGCCACAGATGCCGCGATTATGGCAAGGCTGAGCAAAGCGACGCTCAACGAGCCGGCAACGAGGTCTACTATAACGAAGGAGAGTACTCCGACAGCAACTGGTCCAGCGAGTAGAACGCCCGTACGCCACAAGTTGTACGAGGCCGCCGGCGCTCGTAAGCAGCGAGCCAATCTGAGGTAGTTGCGCCACCAGCTAGTTTTCCGTGCGCACTTCGCGCAATCAAATCTTTCAGCGGTGAGACGCGTAACGTCATCCTTCAATTGCTCAATTTCGTCACTGATGGAAGCAAATTTTGCTTCAGGGGTCGCAGCGGTCGGCATAACACAATCATTAATATGAGATGAAGTTCCGCTAAACTTCTCATTTTAGGCACCTCCATATTTATTCGGCAACAGCCGGACTGATCTAACTTTGGATTGTTACGGTTGGAGTTGCGTTCGTCGGGAGGATGGGCTGCCGCCGTTGGGCACAAAAGTGCCACGTGCTGTCTCACACCTTAGCGAGCCTTGCAGTGGCAACCCTCCAAAGAGTGACCCAGCCGCTAAATCCGTCCAGTCTAGCTGAACAGAATTCAAAATAGCTCAGGTTCTTAATCGCCTCGATCACCAACGAGTAGGGCAAGTCGATCATGCTGAGCTACTCCTTCGGCTCAAACTTGAGCGACGCACTGTTCACGCAATAGCGCTGACCAGTCGGACGCGGTCCATCCGGGAACACATGCCCCAAGTGAGCCCCGCATTGGCTGCAGATGATCTCCTCACGGACCATGCCGAGGCTGGTGTCGGGCTGGGTGTCGACGATCGAATCGTTGGCGGCCGCGTAGAAGCTGGGCCAGCCGCAGCCGCTGTCAAACTTTTCCGTCGAGCGAAACAATTCCGCGCCGCAGCAAACACAGCGGTATTGGCCCTCTTCGTGATGATTCCAGTATTGGCCGGTGAAGGCGGCCTCGGTTCCTTTTTGACGGGTTACGTAGAATTGATCGGGCGTAAGCTGCTCACGCCACTCGTCGTCGGATTTTTGGATGTCGTTGGGCATGGTTAGTAGTTAGATTAGCAGTAGAGAGATCGGCGGCAATATACAAGGCAATTATTTACCACAGAGAGCACGGAGGACACAGAGAAAACATTTAAGAAACCGCAGATGAACACAGATAAACGCAGATAAAAATCGAATGACTTTGCCTTGAATTAAATCTGCGTCCATCTGCGTTTATCCGCGGATAAATTCTTTTCTGTGTACTCTGTGGTGAATGCCGTATGTAGGTCAGGCTGTGCCTGACAACAAACGGCTAGTAGTTCTGTCAGGCACAGCCTGACCTACCACTGCGGTTCCTATTTTTTTCGACAGCAAGTAAGTAGGCCGGATGGCGAATGAACAGAGCCAATTTGTTTTCATGACGTGTCGCGCGGGCGCCGAGAATGCGCTCAAGCAGGAGGTTGCGCGCGTCGAGCCGGAGTGGCGGCCCTCGTTTTCGCGGCCCGGGTTTCTGACGTTCAAGAATGGCGGCGAGCGGGCGATCGATGACCAGCGATTGGCCGAGCGGGGTTGGACATTTGCGTACACACAGGGAATCTCGCTAGGCCGGATTGCCAGTGAGCAATTGGCGGACCTGGTGCGACAGTTTTGGGAACGGCCGGAGATTATGGCGATTGCTGCTTCTGGTTCACCCATCGAGCTGCATGTGTGGCAACGCGAGCGAGCGGCGGACGATGAAGAGGGGCTGGGCACGTTTGTTACGCCACTGTGCCTAGAGATTGAAGCGGCGTTGCGAGCGGCTGCGCCGGAACAATCTGCATTGGCGCGCGAGATGCCAGCGCATCGCAAAGCGGCGCCGCGCAATGGACGCGTTCTGGATGTCGTGGTGGTCGAGCCGGGCGAATGGTGGATTGGTTATCACACGGCCGTGAAGACGACGGAGCGCTGGCCCGGCGGCGCGATTCCAGTACGGCTGCCGGCGCATGCGGTCTCCCGCGCGTACGCGAAACTGGAAGAAGCCATTCAATGGAGTGGCCTGCCGCTGGCCAAGGATGACGAGTGTGTCGAGGTCGGCTGCGCGCCGGGCGGAGCCAGCCAGGCGCTGTTGGAACGCGGGTTGTTTGTCACTGGAATCGACCCGGCGGAAGTAGAGCCGGTCGTGCTGGAGCACACACGGTTTCGTCATTTGAAAAAGCGTGGGTCGGATGTTCGTCGCAGCGAGTTCGAGGGGGTGCGGTGGCTCGTGGCCGATATGAATATCGCGCCGCAAGATACGCTTGATGAGGTCGAGTCGATCGTGCGTCATCCGGGCCTGTCCATTCGTGGATTGGTGCTGACATTGAAGTTTTCAGATTGGAGCGTCGCTGAGCAATTGCCGGCATTTGTTTCGCGAGTGCGTGGGTGGGGGTATCGCGACGTGCGCTGCCGGCAGCTCGTGACGGGCGGTCAAGAAATTTGCCTCGTTGCGCTGCGGCGAAAGGCCTTGCGGCGGTTGGGGCGGAAGCGGAAGGGAGCGGGGGTTAAGAGCGGGAAGGGCAGTACGCGAAGCCGCGAGCGGCGGGATGAGCCGCATACCGAGCTTCCCAAGCCCCATTTCTGATCTTCGAGCTGACGCCGAATTCCGCTAGAATTCCGGGCTTCGCGGAGGAGCCCGAATGCGTTGGATGTCGATTCTGTGTGCCGGACTGATGTTCGCAGCCGGCTGCCGTGGCGTGCCGCAGCCGAAAGTGTTGCAGTCGTCCATTCGCGCGCCGGAGTCGTCGAAACTTCCAGACGCCTTCCAAACACCCGTTGGGCAATTGATCTTTCATAGCGACTTTCCATTGCCGGCCGATCATCGGCTGGTGCGCGAGCTGACGGCCGAGCGCGACGACGTGAACCGGACGCTCGGCCTCGCGGCGAGCAACGAGCCGATCGACGTTTATCTGTTTCGCGACGTGGAGCGCTATCAGGAATTTTTGAAACGAAACTTTCCAAATGTTCCATCCCGACGGGCCTTCTTTTTGGAGACCGATACGCGGCTGGCAATCTACGCGCATTGGAACGATCGCGTGGCCGAGGATTTGCGCCATGAGATCGCGCACGGGTACATGCACTCGTCGTTGCCGGAAATTCCGTTGTGGCTCGATGAAGGGCTGGCCGAGTACTTCGAGGTGCCGCGCGGGCAGAACGGATTGAATCGGCCGCATGTTGATCTCTTGGCGGACATGACGCAGAGAGACAATTGGCGGCCGAATTTGTCGCGCTTGGAGAAGCTGACCGAGGCAGGGCAACTCGATCAGCGGGACTATGCCGAGTCGTGGGCTTGGGTTTATTTCTTCTTGAACTCGCCGCCCGAGCGCCGGCAGGTGCTGTTGCAATACCTGGCTGATTTGCGGAGCCGTGGTAAGTGTGATCCGCTATCGGTACGGTTGGCGGCGCTGCAAGTAGAACCCGGCGAGCCACTGACGCGATACATCGCCAGCTTGAAGGCAACGGAAGTGAAGTAACACGAGCGCTTGCACAACACAAGCGAGCGGCGGGGTTTATCCCCGCTGTCTTTCTGTCGTGACTTCCCGTGTGCTGTTAAGACCACCGAGATAAACCCGGTGGCTCACTCACGCATCTTGGCGGTAGATGACGCCTTCATCGATTTGTTTGAAGCCGAGTTTCGTATAGGCGGCAATGGCCGGCGCGTTTTGCTGCATCGTTTGGGCTTCGACGAGAAGAATGCCACGGTTGCGGAGCCGCTCGAACGCTTCGCTTAATAGGAACGTGGCTAGGCCTCGGCGACGCTCATGAATGGGAACGCTGAGGTCGAACATCCCTGCCGTCGGTCGGCCCCAGGCGGTCGAGAGAGGCTCGATGTCCCAAAACCACACATCCGCGAGCGGCTCATGGTGGCCCGGGCGCGTGAGCGAGAAGCGAATCCGCTCGAATGCGCCGGTCGTGCAGGCTTCCCACCAGGATTGCGACGGAGGCGAGGGAGTTTCCTCGATAATCACTTCGCGACGAAGCTGACGCTGATTGCGAGTAATCGGTGCCCGGAACGAGGCCAGGTCGAGTTGCAGAATCTGCACGCGGTCGATCGGGCGATAGCCGCGCTGCTGGCAGGCGGCGTGAAAGCTGGCGTCGGCCGCCAGGACCCCCGGCAACTCGCTGCCGCCGTAGAGACCGAGATAAAATGCATTGAGCGGGCGAACGCCGCCGCCGTAGATCACTTTGGCTCCGTGTTGGCGGAGATAGTCTTCAGAGTGGGCAAGAAGTTCGTTCGCCAAGGGGCCATCGCGGTGATCGCCACGAACCATCAGTTGGTAGGTTGTGCCGATGTCGGTCGAGAGAGCCGTTTGTTCATCGTTGGCGCCGAAGCCAGCATGGGCGAAACCCACAGGGATGTCGTTGTGGAGGCCCACGATGATGGTGTGCAGCCGCTCGTCCACTTCCTGGCG
>CAZJWY010000162.1:0-11139 GCA_964549545.1 uncultured Planctomycetaceae bacterium
ACTACTGGAAAACCTAGTAAACTTAGCAGCGTAAAGTGCAAAACTCGAACTAAGCCCTTGGTGTTGCTATGGTTTTCTAGATTAGATAGTACCAGCCGTCTTTTTTGTTGAGGCTTTCGGCGTGGCGGGGGCAGGTATCGCAGACGTCGTCGCCGATGAGCTCGTAGGCGACGCGCATGGCTTCGAGCGTGCTGGTCCAGAATTTTCCGGTTTCCTCGAAGACGAACACGCGCTCGGGGCCGAGCCGGCTGATGAGGCCGCTGGAGTTCAGCACTTTCATAAGATCGGGCCGGACGCCGCATAGCAGGACGTTGACGTTCGCTTCGTGCATTTGCTCGTAAAATCGATCGAGTACGCTCATGCAGACGGCGTCGGGGTTGCGCACCCGCTTGAGACGCAGAATCACTACTTTCACGCCAGAGTTGACGGAACGGACGATCTCGTCGAAATGTTGTTCCAGCTCGGGCGCGGCGCCGAAGAAGAACTCGCCTTCCAGGCTGTAAATACGAATGCGGTTGCAGGGTGGGTCTGATTCATGCCGCTCGCGGACGACGCGGTCGGGGGTCATGGTTAGCTCGGTGATATGTACCCGGGCGGCTCGCGGCACATAGAGAATGAACGACATGAAGACGCCGATCAGCACGCAGAACTCGACCGACACGGCGACGGCTGAAACGGCGGTCAGGATGACGATCCAGGCATCGAAGCGAGTGGTGCGGAGGTAATACATGAGTTGATGTCGATCGACCAGCCGCCAGGAGGAAAGCATGAGGATGCCGGCGAGGCCCGACTTGGGAATGTAGTAGGCGTACGGGGCGAAGAGGAGCACGGTGAGCGCGACGGCGGCGGCCGCGATGACGCCGGACCATTGCGTGCGAGCGCCTGCTTGTTGGTTGATGATCGATCGCGTCAAAGATCCGGAGCCGGGGAAGCAGTGAAACATGCTGCCGGCGATATTGGCGACGCCCTCGCTAAGGCATTGCTGATTGATGTCGAGCTTTTGCCGAGTAACGGAAGCGATGGCCTTGGCCATCGAGATTGCTTCGAGCAGGCCAAGCAACGCGATCGCCAGGCCGCTGCTGGCGAGCGAGCTTATCCACGACCATTTCAATTCTGGGAACGCGAACGAAGGGAGCGCGGCGGGAATTTTCCCGATGATGGCCACTCCCTCGTGGTCGAGGCGCCAATTCGCGACCACGGCGGTCATGCAGATGATCGCCAGCAGCAGATCGGGCAGATGAATACGTAGCCGCGTATTGATCCAGCGAAGCGCAAGCGCGATCGCGACCGTACTCAGGCCGATAAACAAGGCGGCGAAATTCGTTTGATGGATTTGTGAGAGGGTGAGGCCGACGCGCTCGAGGAAATGGTCTTCGCCTGTGCCGGCGGCCGGGAGCCCTAAAAGGTTTTTGAGTTGATCGAGAACGAGCAGAATCGAAGCGCCGAGGGTGAAGCCGACGATCACGGCGTGGGAGACGTATTTCGTCAGGTCGCCCAGCCGCAAGAGCGAGATGCCGGTTTGGATCGTGCCGACGATGAGGGCGAGCAGAATGGCGGCGGGGATGCGTTCGGCATCGCCAAACCCGACGAGCGCGCTCAGCACGGCGATCGAGATGGCGTTCGTGGGGCCGTTGATCAGTTGCTTGGAGGAGTCGAGCAGAGCGCCGACGGCGGTCATGACGATCGCGGTGTAGAGGCCGTACTGCGGCGGGATGCCGGCGATCTGGGCGTAGGCCATGGCCTGTGGAACGGCCACGGCGGCCACGGTGAGGCCCGCCATCGTGTCGCTGGAAAAAGTGCGCCAGGAATAGTTGCGCAGGGAGTCGAACGCCGGAACGAGGCGATAAAAAGTTTCGGATAGCGACGCGCGCGGTTTCGTTGCCAATCGATTCGGCGGCGCGAGTTCGCTCATGAAGTTTCCTAAGGATGCCGGCCGAAGAGATGGTCCGCTTGGGGATCGTTTGACAGGATAATTGAGGGCGTCCGGAAATTCCGGGTGTACGCCCTCACGCTTTCAGGGTTATGCAAATGCGAGTATCGGAGGGTCCCGTAGGGACTTATCGAAAATAGCCCAGCACTTTAGTGCTTGGGGTAAGAAGACCGGTTTGCTCCAATCAAGTCCCGTAGGGACGACAGAACATTGGCAGTGTGTCTGTCGTCCCTACGGGACTTTCTTGATGATATGCGGATCTGACCCAGGATTAAAATCCTGGGCTATTTTCGGATGTCCCTACGGAACAACTCATACAGCCATCACTTGCATAATCCTGCTTTCGGAGGACATGGTTGCCGAATGGTACGCTTCACGCCCTTCGCAGACTCAGGGCGTGCCGCTCATAAGCTCGAACTTTCGGACATCCTTTCAAAATAATTCTAAAAATCGGCTGACAATGCAGCAACCGCAATGCGGCGGCTAGCGGCGCCAAGAGCGCCATGCCCGTGGCTTGGCGAAGTGTTGCTAAACATGGCCACTCCGAGCAGTGGCCATGGCGCCCGCGTGAGAATCTTTTAGAGACGCTAAAGCTGTTTCCAAGACACCCTCACCCCGGCCCTCTCCCAAAGGGAGAGGGGGGAGTTTGCTTGAGTTTCGAAGTTGTCGAGCCTCATTTTGTTTCTGCGGGGCTTTTGACGGGGTCGCGATCGCGAGCGGGGTCGGCGCTTTCAGTGAATTTCTTTTGTTGACGAGTGAGGTTTGCTTCGGGCTTCGAGGGATCGTGCTTCGGATTGGGGGTCGGGAACTGGGCGCCGACTTCCTTGCGCCAAGCGTTCAAGCGATCGCGCAGCTCGTTGACTTTGTCTGGCATTTGAGCGGCCAGATCGTGTTGCTCGCCGATGTCTTCTTTCAGGTTGTAGAGTTCGACGTGGTTATCGGTGAGACTTTCGATCAGCTTATAGTCGCCCTTGCGGATCGCGCTGTAAGGGGTAGCGCCCCCTTTTTGGTAGTGTTGGTAGTGGGGATAGTGCCAGAAGAGCTCGTCGCGCTCGAGGTTGCCGGATTGGCGGAGGATGGGCACGAGGCTGACGCCGTCGACCGCGGTTTTTGCTCCGTCCGGAATGCCGGCGATTTCCATGAGCGTTGGGAACAGGTCCATCGTGATGACGGGCGTATCGCAAACGGCGCCCGGTTTCGTGACGCCGGGCCAGTCGATGATCAGGGGCACGCGCGTGCCTCCTTCGTAGCAGGAGCCTTTGCCAACACGGAGCGGCAGGTTCGATGTGGTCGGCACTCGGCCGCCGTTGTCTGAAGTGAAGATGACCACGGTGTTATCGGCGATGCCGAGTTTTTTCAGCTCCTTGCGAATGCGGCCGACCGATTGGTCGAGACTGTCGATCATGGCCGCGTAGATGGCGTTGGATTGTGGCTCGCCTTCTTTGACCTTGGCCTCGTATTTGGCGATCAACTTCTGGCGGGCTTGAAGCGGCAAGTGGACGGCGAAGTGGGGCAGGTAGACAAAGAACGGCTGGTCTTTGTTCTCGCGGATGAAGTGGATTGTTTCATCGGTGAGGCGATCGGTGACGTATTCGCCCTTGGGGCCGTCCTTGAGCGTGGGGATGTCGTACGGCGAGAAGTAGTGCTGCGTGTTGGGCTTGTCGGTGCCGGCTACGAAATAGTCGAAGCCGTGCTTATCGGGATAATATTCTTCGCCTCCCAGGTGCCACTTGCCGATTGCGGCGGTCGCGTAACCGGCTTTGCGGAATACGTCTGCCATCGTGGTTTCATCGAGCGGCAAGTACTTGGTCCAGTCTGGGACGATGACCTTGGGATTGTCCGGCATTTGGCCGGGGATCCAATCGGTGATGTGGAGCCGGGCCGGGTATTTGCCCGTGAGCAGGGCGGCGCGGCTGGGAGAGCAGACGGTGCAGGCCGAGTAATTTTGGGTGAACTTCATGCCGTCGCGTGCGAGCTGATCGATGTTGGGCGACTCGTAGAACTTGCTGCCATAGCCGCTGAGATCGGTCCAGCCGAAATCGTCGGCCAGGATGACGATAATATTCGGCTTGGACGTAGGGGCTGCCGACACAGTCGGGGTAAATGCGAACAAAGCGACCGCGGTAAGAGTAAGAGCAGACAAAGCCAGAATCATCTGTCGGTGCAACGATGAAAGTGAACGCATTGGAGATACCTCAGATTTCGCGCCTGGGCGCAGGTCGGACAGCAGAGGGATTGCTCGCCTGCGCGGTTCTGAATGGAATTTTAATCGGTGGGATCGGCGGCATGGGGCACGAGGACAGTGGGCCGGCCGCTTGACATAGCCTGGATAAAGCCCTAACTGTTGTCAATGATATGAGACATAACAATTATCGCCGTGCGTGCCAGGACCAGACAGCCAACGCTCTAGTCCTGGGGATTTTACTTGCCATTAGCTTAAACACCGGTGCTGTGGCCCAGGCACCGCCATTCGATGGTCGGCCGTGGAATTTGTCGACAGGCAATTTGTCGGTGGCGTTTATCCAGGGCTCGCCGGTGGGTGCTTTTCCGAAGCCGAGTTTTCTCGAGCCGCCGCCTGCGGTTGATTCGCTCGTTCGCCTCAAAAACATGGGGCTTGTGGCCAACGAGGATTATATTGCTTGGGGGGCCGTGGAGCGCGAGCCTGGTAAATGGGAGTGGCAGCAGCACGACGCGATGGAGCGAGCGTTGCACGAGGCTGGCCTGAAATATGTCGTTTACAACTGGGCCCATTTTCCGCCCGTCTGGCTACGCGAGCAGAAAGAAAGGCGGACGCTGCTGAAGTGCCTGGAGCATGGCGAGGAGACGAACTACCTCTCCGTCTTCGATCCGCGCACGATCGAGTGGTACGACCACTTCTATAAAAATATCCACGATCATTTTGGCGATCGAGTGGACGACATCTACGCCTGCATCCTGGGCCCCTATGGCGAAGGCAACTATCCGTTGGCTGTGCCCGATTGGATTAATATGGGGCATTGCCACGAGGGGTACTGGTGTGGCGATGAATACGCAACGCGAGCCTTTCAAACCGCGATGGAGCGGAAGTATGGCAGCATTGATCGGTTGAATGCGGCTTGGGGAAAGAAGCTGGCTTCGTTCGAAGAAGTGCTGCCGCCGGAGGAGATTGCCCAGAAGGATTTCAAGCCGTCGCTGGCGGCTTTTCCAACGAGTGAGGACAAGCGGCGGTGGCTCGATTTCATTACGTGGTACCATCAGGCGATCATCGACTTCGCTGAGCAATCGTTGAAGACGGTGCTTAAGTACTATCCGCCGTCGAAAGTGCGCATCAAGCCGGGCGGTAGCGCGGGGGGCGTGAATCCGCTGCCTTGGGGCACGTATTGCCCGGGTTACGCGCGAATGGCGAAGGGATATGGCATCGTGATTCAGCCGGCCGATTGCCAGGGGGCCGTGTTTGCGGATAAGTGGATGGGCACCGCGTACCAATTCTACGGCGTGACCGAGAGCACCGAGCCCGCGACGGCACTCGATCAAAATGCCTTTGTGCGGCGAGTGTTTTCCGATGCTTCGGCCGGCGCGAAGCAGTTTTTCACGTATGAGTTCGAGCAGCACGTGCCGGAGATTCACAAGTACATTCACCTCATCACCGGCAAGCCGGGCGAAACCGAGGTGGCCGTCTATTGCCCGACGACGCTGTACCGTTTGGGCGCGAACTTGGGCTACACGATCCAGGCTAGCAATGAAATGCGCGATGCCTGCGAGTACGATGTATTGGACGAAGCGTTGATTCTCGACGGCGCGCTCGATCCGCAGCGTTACAAAGCACTCGTGATTTATCAGGCCGAGGTTGTGGATAGCCCCGTGCTGGAGAAATTCGCGGCCTTTGCAAAAGCGGGTGGCCGGCTGATTGTCGTCGGGAGCACGCCGATCAAAGACGTGGCTGGCCAGACTTGGAGCGGCAGTTCGGCCATTGAGCGGGTCGACCCGCCGAACGGCGACAAGCAATGGTTGCCGGCACTGACCGAGAGCCTAAGCGGCCTGAAAGGCGTCGATGGCAAGCTCGATGGCGTATGGACCTCGCGCCGGGGCGAGCAGGTTTTTGCGTACAACTCGACCGACAAGCAGGTCGCCGCGGAGATCAAAGGCAAGACAGTGCAAATTCTCCCTCATTCCATTTACGATGACCCGGCACAACCTTAGGACTCAATATGGCTCGCCAATTTCGTACTGACTTTCTCGTTGTGATTACACTCGGTGCTTTGTCAACTTTAGTTGCTTTCGGCGCCGAGGGAGCGGATGCACCGAAGGCCTTTATCGATGGGAATGGGCTAGGGTGGCAGTCGCTGACCGAGTCCGACTTCGAGCCGGTCAATGGCGATAAGGACACTTGGGGTTGGAAAGATGGCATTCTGCACTGCAAGGGGCAGCCGATCGGCGTGATGCGGACGAAGAAGCAATACACAAATTTCGAGTTGGTGGCAGAGTGGAAACATTTGCAATCAGGCGGCAACTCGGGCATTTTTGTTTGGGCGCCGGCGGCCGCGCTCGAAGGCCTGAAACCAGGAGTGTTGCCCAAGACGGGAATCGAAGTCCAAATCCTCGACCACGGCTTTACCGAGCAATTCGAAAAGCAAACCGGCAAGAAGGCAGATTGGTTCACGACCAACGGCGATATATTTCCCGTGGCCAATTCGAAGATGAAGCCCTTTCCGCCCGTGTCTCCGCAGGGTAACCGAAGCTTTCCTCGCAAGAACCTGAGTAAGGGCGTGGGGGAGTGGAATCACTACTATGTTCGCGCTATCAATGGCGAAGTGCGGCTATGGGTCAATGGCGAGGAGGTCTCTGGCGGTACCGATTGCGAGCCACGTTCCGGCTACCTGTGCTTAGAGGCGGAAGGCGCACCGATCGAGTTCAAGAACATTCGGATCCGCGAGTTGCCATAAAAGGATGCAGCACAGCCGGCATCAACGAGTCGCCGAGTTGACCTCGGCGGCTCGCCCAATGTAGCCGAATTTGCAAAAATTCGGACCCTTTTATTGTGGCGCCGAATTCTGGCGAATTCAGCTGCGGTTGTTTTTACTGACTCGACGGTGGAGCCGGTAGCGTCGGTGCGTTCGTGGATTCCGCATCCGGCTGTTGGAGCCGTACGAACTCGACTACTTGCATGTCGTTCGGGCCATAATGTACCAAGCCGGTAGCTGCGGGTTGTGTCAAATTGTAAACGCTCGTTTCCATCATCACGCGTTGGTTGCGGTCGGTGGTATACGACCACACGGCGCGCTGGGTCTTTTTATCAACGGTGCCTTGAATGTTGTAGGCGGCGTTGCTCTTCGTATCGAACGCGGTGCCACCGATCTGGCCTTCTTTCGTTACGGCTAATTGAACCGTCATGTCGGGCTGATTGAGGCCGTCTGGAGTAACGGCAAACACGCCAAGCGGCATCCACTCCAGCTTCGCGGCGACGTCGGGCGTTAGCGTGGGAACCTGGTCAACCAGTTGAGCTGTTTGTTGGTAGAAGACCGGCGCGGGCTGATACCATTGGCCGTTCACATAAACTACGCCATTGTTGGCGTAAATATATTCACCTTGGCCGTAGTCCCAATAGTAAGGCGTCGGCCAACTGAAGACGAACCACGAGCCCAACCGCGGGCCGCTCGTCCAGCCCCACCAATAATACGGATTTCGATACCGGCGACCGTAATCGCCCCAGAAGTTCCAATAGTTGCCACGATATTTATTCTTCCACCAATTATCGTTGAAGACGTAATCGTTGTTCTTGCGATAACGCCAGTCGTTGCGAATGCGATCTGCGGTGGTGAAGCGATCGCTGTTTCTCCAAGTGCCCGACCAGTCGCGATGATCGTGGCGATGCTTATCGTCACCGACTTTTTCGCCTCGGTTGTCCTTATTGCCGTTCCAGGTGTCTCGCCACTTGTTGTATTCACGATCCACGACTTCCCGGTCCTTTGGGCTCCGGTCTTTGAAGCGGTCGACGTTCTTATTGTCTTTGAGCATGTCGCGAACTTTGTCGTCCGACGGTCGAAGCGTTTGATAATCTCGCGATGTCCGGGACTTGGAATCGGATTGATCTTGCTTGAATGGAGGCGATTTGGGTGGCTGAACGTTTTTGGTGGGTGGTTGGATGTTTATTTTGGTATTGTCCGTACCGCGATTGCCGCGAAATGTACTCGGACTATCCGAGCTTTTTCTGGTTGAACCACTGTTCGAAGGCCCACGATTGCTGTCGGAGGACTTGAAGCTCGGCCCAGAGGATCTCTCCCCACTACTGCGATTACTAATACTAGAACTACCGCTGAAAGATCGCGACGAGGAGCCGGAGCGGTCCCCGCCAGCTCCATCTTTACCGCTTTTACCATCACGATCGGCGAAAATCGATCCAGTCGGCATCAGTACGGCGAATAGGGCCAAAACTACAGACGTTCGAAAAAAAGTAGTAATACGCATGATTTCGTTGACCTCCGCGAGTAGATGAAGCACGCTTGGTCTTTAACGTCTTCAATTGTACTCTGCAAACACTTGGATTCCGCGGGGAATCGAATTCCTAACGCGGTAAGCCTCGTCGTAACGATTGGCGTCGTAGCGCCCTACCTCCAAAACTCCTACTTCACTCTCTGGGCCAAGTGAAGAGTGCAACTTGTATGCCGCTGAGCATGGAGTGCCAAGCGAAAGCAGATTGTGCTTGGCAATGACGCTAGAGGTGCGAAATGGAATAATCGAATACCGGTGATTTAAAGCGGCGTTATCACCGAATAGAGGCTGTCTCAGATTTAGACGGTTGACGTCAAATTGACCACTTGGCGACAAAGCTACGCAGCGATGGAGTTGTGCAACTTGGAACGGTGTCACTCATCCACCGATGTGGTCGAACCGGCGGCAGCCGCAGCCGTTATGGCGGGCTCGTCGTTCAGCAAGACAGATGCTTTACTCGTCGCGTATGTGTGGAGCGGCGTGCGCCACTGGCCTGCCGCAATCGCAGCCGAGGTCGTTGTGGAAGCGGCGGGATTTGCTTCGGGTGTCGGCGGTGTCGGCGGTGTCGGCGGTGTTTTAATGGCCGGTTTTGCTTGAGACGCAGCCGGTTGCTCGGAGAGGGTCGGTTTGAGAACAACTTGTCGTTTCAGCTCGATGCTCGTTTCTTCTAGTTGAACCATTCGAGTCGTCTGGCCGATCGTGCCTGATTGTTTCATCCACAAGACTTTCTGTTCGCCACGCGCGGCGCAATCGACGCGAATCTCTTTCCAGCGCCACGCGGTCGGTGCGATGAACGTAACAGTCAACTCATGCGACCCTTCGAGCGAAGTTTGCGAATAACGTTTCAGTTTGAAGAACACACCGCGACCTTCCGACGAGGTGCCGCTTACGACGACCGCGTGTTTCGGCGGCAAACGGCTCGATTTCTCGGTCTCGGTATTACAACCGGCAAGGCCGCCGGAGATGGTGGGTGTCAGGCGGGCCGCGGCGTCTGCGCCGGGAATAGGAATCGTGCCTCCTAACGAACCATCGAGCGAGTGAGCCTTCTTCTTTGTGGTCGTGGTTTCAATTTCACGCGAGACCTCGGTGAAGAGTTGCGTGGTGGGTGAGTAGGAATGGACCCGCATACTGGCCGACGCGCCGTTCACTTCAATCGCCAACTCGTCGACCTCCTCCATCGCTACGCCGCGAAAGCGCACCGAGACGGGCAGCTTCACTTCGATCAATCGCTGGTAGGGAATCTGGGCAAGTCGCTCGGGCGGCGTCACGTCGCGGCACTCGGCCGTGGGCGCGACGTCGAATTCAACACTCGGCGCGGCCAGCGCGTTGACCGGCAGTAGCAGCGGCAGACAACTGGCTGTCCAACGCAAAACGGTGATGCCAATTCCATGAGCAGCAGTATGGGCTCCGATCCGATGCTGTGATTTGGCTTTTAATACAGATTGAATGGGTCGCATGTGTCATCCCTCCATGTTCAGACAAGCGGACGACAGCCGAGTTCGATTGCTAGCGTCGCGTGAAAAGAACGGCGCACGAGTGGCGTGTCTATTGGGCAGTACGCAGACGGGTGGGGAGTTGTTTGCGAAGAGGATGCAGGGTGCGGGAAGGAGGGTGCGGGGAAAGAGAATCTCCGAGAGCATTTGTCCGGCGTCCCGTATTCGTAATCCTTGGGCCGCACGGGTGCCATGCCCACGGCTTTGCGTGGGCATGCCGTAATTGTCAAAACATTGCCACTCCGAGCAGTGGCCATGGCACCCGAAGACTCATTGGCTGCGCAGCTATCAATCGATAGCGATAGCAGCAGCTACCGCCGCGCCGCATCGCGATAGGTAGACGCGATGCTCATCTGCAGCTTGCCGGTGCCGATGATCTGGTAAGCCGTGCTGTAGCTGCCGCGTGTTTCGGACATGCCGATTGGTCCGACCAGGGTGAACTTCTGGGCTCGGCAAGTTGCGACATCGACCACGAGCGGCCCTTCGACTTCCAATCGCATTTGCGTTGCAGCCGCGGAGACCGCGTCGACATTCGCGTGGAATACAGCACTGGTGGCGCCGTTTTCCTTCTGCACGCGCTCGAGCGTGAGCGTGAAGCGGGAGACTTTGCCAAACTTGTCGCCTAGGTTGAAAAGCTGGCTTGCCACATGGTTCGGTAGCTCGAGCTTCTCCCCCACGGCAACTTCGCGGCCCGTGAGATACTCGGCCAGTGGATTCGACCGGCCAACCGTCTGCATCTGTTGCGAGACGATTTCGTATTCTTCCGTGGGAGGCCGATTGCCTGCTTCATCGGTGATGATGAGTTTGCTGTCCTCGCCCGCTTCGCGCCGGCAAAGATAAGTTTTTCCCTGAACGGGCTGCGGCACGGCGGTGGGCTGACCGCTGTTGAGTCCTTCGAGGATCAATTCTTGTTTCGTCGCGGTGGGATACTGCAATCGAACCGCGACGACTCGTCCGTTTTCAATGCCCGTCGTCGTGAGGATGCGTTTTTGATCCGTATGGACGGTGGTTAAGTTCTTGCCAACAACTTCGTTGGCTTGGCGCATCGTCATGTTCATTCGCAGATCGAGACCGAGCGTTTGCTCGGATTCATCGCCGACTTGCGCGAGTTGCCTGGCGAACGTTACGCGCTCGGCGGCGCCTTCCATCGCTTGGCGAGTGAAGGTGGCCTGTTCGACGCGAGTATCGGATACCTGTACCTGTTGGGCATGAGCCACGGCAGCGAGTAGCGCTACGGCAAGCACCGCC
>CAZJWY010000162.1:11149-11454 GCA_964549545.1 uncultured Planctomycetaceae bacterium
ATGATTCGAGTGAGCGGAGCCGGTTTTCATGGCGATCCATCGGCTGGAGGGAATAATGGGGGCGAGCATCTTCCCCACGCCGGCCCACGGGCGTCAAGGTCGTTGTGAATGACGTGAAGCGATAGCACCGCCCCGTCTCGAATGAAAGCAGTTGCTTTGGAATCCTTTCGCAGAAATAGAGGGTGTATTTTACTGATTCTTGCGCGGCCATTGACCTTAGTATGCACAGCGAGCCGGGCGGTCCTCCGCCCCGACGGGCTACGCCGTTAACCCTTTTTTACAAAGAAACCGCAGATGAACGCGGA
>CAZJWY010000163.1:0-11332 GCA_964549545.1 uncultured Planctomycetaceae bacterium
TGTGCTAGCTCGATCAAAGTGTTATCTTGGGAGGTATTATGATTGGCACACTGAACTGTTTTACCGGCACTTGAAGCACACCTTCCAGCGCAGGAAACTCCTCTCCACCAGCGCCGCCAACGCCCGTCTAGAGATCCAATGGTCACTGATGGGTTTATGGGCGATGGCCCTTTACGCCTTGAATGAGGCCACGCGTTGTGGCACTCCGCCCAATCGGTTGAGCTTTGCCAAGCTCCTCCTGGCCTTTCGCCGCACGATGCGGGACTACTTACATCCTGCGGAATCCTCTAACCGCTTGTGTCAGCGACTTCGTCGGGCTGTCATCGATCCCTATACCCGCCAAAATAAAGAGAGCCGAAACCACCTCAGATAAAAGAAAGAACGCCCCCCAGGTCCGCCCGTCATCCTGCTAGCCAATGCCGAATTGAAAAAACGAGCGCAAACAATAAAATTGCAACTTCAATTACGGTTAACGGCGTAAGGTGCCACCCGCGATTAGCGAGTCGGAAGCTCCTCCCCATCTTCGCGTTTGACTTTTTTCCCGGCAATGTGTAGTGTACGCATGTATGCTAACCGTCGAATGGCTATTCCTGGACATGAATTCCTACTTCGCGTCGGTCGAGCAGCAGGATCGGCCGGGGTTGAGAGGGCGACCGGTGGCGGTGGTGCCGGTGATGACGGACGGTACTTGTTGCATCGCGGCCAGTTATGAAGCGCGGCCTTTTGGGATTCGCACGGGGACCAATGTGGGCGAGGCCCGTCGGCTTTGTTCTCATTTGCGACTGGTCGAGGCGAGGCATGAGCTTTATATCCGAACCCATCAGCGGATTATCGAGGCAGTCGAGATGGTTTTGCCGGTTACCCAAGTATGCTCGATCGATGAAATGGTGTGCCAGCTTTCGCCACAGCATCGCTCGTTGCCGGAAGCACTTGCAGTGGCGGGGCAGGTTAAACGGGCGATTGCGCAGCGCGTGGGGCCTTATTTGCGTTGTTCGATTGGTTTGGCGACGAATCGGTTTTTGGCCAAGGTGGCCAGCAATATGCAGAAACCTGATGGATTGACCTCGCTCACGCTAGAAGATTTGCCGCATAAGCTTTATTCGCTTTCGCTGGAGGCCTTGCCGGGGATTGGGCGGGGAATGTTGGCTCGGTTGCATCGACGCGGTGTGCGGTCGGTCGAGCAGCTTTGCGGTTTATCGTGCGAGCAGATGGTGGAAACATGGGAGAGCGTGGTCGGAGAGCATTGGTGGCATTGGCTTCGTGGTGAAGCATGTGCCCAGACGCCGACGCGACGACGTTCGGTGAGCCACTCGCATGTGCTAGGGCCGAAGTTTCGCAACGAGCATGGCGCCCGGTCAGTATTGGTTCGCTTGATCCACAAGGCGGCAGCTCGATTGCGCCGGCTAGGTTATTGGGCCAGACGCATGAAGATCGGGCTATCTTACACGCGTGGGGTGCCCAAGTGGAGGGCCGCGGTTTGTCTTGGGCTGTGCCAAGATACCCAAACGATGCTGCGGGCTTTCGAGGCGATTTGGTCCAAGCGCCCGGCTGGCGGAGTGCCCCTGAAAGTAAGCGTGGTGTTGTGGGATATGACGGCGAGCGCCAATACGCCATTGCCGTTGTTTGTCGAGGATTCGCAGAATCTGCAAGTGGCTCGCGCCATGGACCTGATTAACGAACGCTTGGGTTCGAATTCAGTTTACTTTGGTTCGATGCACGAAGGACGGCAGCAAGCGCCGATGCGGATTGCGTTTACACATATCCCGGATGTAGTGGCGGAGAGTGAGGATCGCAATGAGTTGCGGCCAAAAGGGCGACGTAAGAAAATGTGACGCCAGGAGGACGACGGTAGGAGTGGCTCCTAGAAAATATAGCCGACCCATACTGGGTCGGGCTCGCAGTTTGCGAAAGGAAGCAGAAATGAAAAATGAATAAGTGACGCCGCTTTCCGGCCAAGATGGCCGGGCTATGTTTTTATTAAGCGAGATCAGCTATGCTGGTTCGTGTATTAAACAGAAAATGGCGGGAGCCAAAATAAAGGTCCTTACTTTTTCTCAGAGCCGCAGCACGGCATGCACGGATCAACCAGGTGAAAGCCGGGCCACGCCTTCGGGTGGAGCCAATGTTTAGCAACCAGCACGCATCGCCGACCGAACCACTCGCCCCAGCACCGGTTCGCATGAACACACCATGAGGCTGATCCGCCATGTTTATCCGTCTGACCCCAAGGCCGCTCGTCGCGCTCCTCCTGGCCCTCGGCTCATTGGCCCCGGGCCTGGTAGGCCCAGACGCAGCCGCCGCGTCCTATACGTTCATCAATGTGGCCGACACCACCACCGCGGTGCCCGGCGGCAGGTTCACTAGCTTCAGCCTTCCCGCGCTGAGCGGCAGCACGGCGGCGTTTTTTGGTGAATATTCCTTCGAGCGATGGGGCATCTTCACCGGCGCGGGCGGGCCGCTGACGACGATTGTCAAGACGGGCGATCCGGCGCCCAACGGCACTTTCACTCTCGTCTACTCTCCCGCAGTGAGCGGCGACAGGGTGGCGTTTTCGGGTAGCTATTCGGGCGGCAGTGGCATCTTCAGCAGCGCGGACGGGGCGCTGACGACGATCGCTAAATCGGGCGACCCGGCCCCCAGCGGCACGTTCCAATACTTCAGCGCCGATCCGGCGCTGAGCGGCGACAGGGCGGCGTTTCAGGGCAACTATGCGGGCGGTAGCGGCATCTTCACCGGCACGGGCGGGGCGCTGACGACGATTGTCAAGACGGGCGATGCGGCGCCCAGCGGCACGTTCACTTTCGTCCACTCTCCCGCGCTGAGCGGCGACACGGTGGCATTTCAGGGTAACTATTCTTCGGGCTCTTCAAGCAGTACTGGCATCTTCACCGGCACAGGCGGGGCGCTGACGACGATTGTCAAGACGGGCGATCCGGCGCCCAACGGCACTTTCACTTCCGTCAGCTCTCCCGCGGTGAGCGGCGACAGGGCGGCGTTTCAGGGCAACTATGCGGGCGGTAACGGCATCTTCACGAGCGCGGGCGGGGCGCTGACGACGATCGCCAAATCGGGCGACCCGGCCCCCAGCGGCACGTTCACTGGTTTCGGCGATCTCGCGCTGAGCGGCGGCACGGCGGCGTTTAAGGGCTTCTATTCGGGCGGTTCGGGACTCTTCACCGGCAGCGGCGGTGCGCTCACCACGGTCATCAAAACGGGCGACTCGTTGTTCGGCAGCGTCCTCCTCGATTATAGTCGCAATATTGACCATCGCAGCCTCGACCCCGACGGCAGCGGGAATCTCGCCTTCTTGTATGCACTCGCCGACGGCCGCCAGGGCATCGCCATCGCCATCGCCACCGGCCTGCCCGGCGACTTCAACCACGACGACACGGTCGACGCCGCCGATTACGTCGTGTGGCGCAAGGGAATGGGCAGCGAGTACACGCCAAACCACTACACCGAATGGCGCGCCAACTTCGGCCGCACAGCCGCCGGGGCAGCGGCCATCGCCGCTGGGCACCCCGCCGTGCCGGAGCCGAACACATTCGCGCTCGTCGCCTTGTTGATCGGCATCGGGTGCCATTGCCGGCTGGCCCGGCAGCGCGGTTTTTGCCGTCACCTTGCAGTGGGAACCCAGCACACGGCCGGTAGCTGCGCCAAGCAAGATTCCGCATGGCAACTCGCTCGATTTCGTGGGCGACACGCATGTTTATCGGATCAAAGCACCGGACGGCAGCACGTACAAGATCGGCGAGAGTATGCAGGGTGTGCGTATCGGTGACGGTGCTTCTATTCGTGCGGCACAACAGCGGGTGGCACCGACTTTCGGCCGAATGTGCGTTGCGATCCTTCGACGCGCCGATCGGCCGATTGTCGGTACGCCGCAGGCGCCAGAGGTCTTACCCGCTCACCTCCCACGGCTGCGCCGCACCGACATTCGGCCGTGGTTGCCGTCCAACTACGGCTGTGATAGCCCACCACTTTCGGACAGCGGCGGGTACCGGATAATGGTACACGTAGGAAGTCCGAAGAATGAGTGGTGTCGAACAGGAAGTGAGGCGGCGGGTTCGCCGGTTTAGCGAGGAGTTCAAGCGGGATGCGGTGCGGGTGGTGGTTGAAGAAGGTTACACCATTAAGGCGGCCGCCACGGCGGTGGGGGTGAGCGACCAGCATTATCAATACGTTCATGACCAGGCCGGGGGCGCGATCATGGCTTCAATGCTTGTATTAACCCCGCAGCCTTCTGCCAAGTTTCGTCATACTCACTTTGGGGGGTGGAGTTTGCAACCACTCCTCCTCCAACGGGCAGTTGCCACCAGCCTTGTTTTGAGGTGATTGTGCGAATGAGAATGCTTGTGTCCATTTTCCCGCCGATTCCGATGTAGCCCAGGGAACCACAGTAGGAGCCCCGAACAGTGGGTTCTAGTTCGGCAATAATCTCCATAGACCGAATTTTTGGGGCCCCTGTCACGGAGCCACCAGGAAACGATGTTCGTAGTACATCGATCGCAGTACACTCTGGCCGCAGTATCCCCTCAACGACTGACACGAGATGCTGCACGTACTCGTATGTTTCCAGCCCGCAGAGTTGCGACACGCGAACGCTGTCTGGCTTGCAGGTTCGCGAGAGGTCGTTTCGCAGCAAGTCAACGATCATCACATTTTCCGCCCGATCTTTCTCGCTTGCTCGGAGCACATCGCCGGTGAACATGTCGGCCACTGGATAGGGCGACCTGCCGCGGGTGCCTTTGATCGGACGGGTCTCGACGAAGCTCTCGTCGATGCGAATAAACCGTTCGGGAGAAGCACTGGCGATTTGCCATGTGCCTCCATCGAGATAACCGGCGAAGGGGGCGGGGTTGCGCTTTCGCAGCCGGCAATACAAATCGATCGAGGAACCACTGGCCTCGTGTAACAGCCGCTGTGAAAGATTCACTTGAAAAGCATCGCCAGCATGGATGTAATCGATCACGCGTTGGACAGCGCGGCGATAGCCGTCCGGCGAGAAATTACTCTTCAAGTTGCCTCGACCGGGTATCGAGAATTGGGGGGCCAATTGGTCGGTGGAGAGGGGAGGCAGGGTGTTTGTGGCACTCTGCGTCAAACTGCTACTGCCAAAATAAAGCTGGCGTTTGAATTGGGCCAGCCGCTCCGCAGCGTGGGCGCGGCGGGCAGCTTCATCTGTCTCGGGAAGTCCTTGGGAGATGAGCCACGCACCGCCGTTTTGGTGGTCGAACGCGACAACAACGTCATACAAACCGACTGCCAATGCCGGAATCCCAAACTCATCGATCGGCGCCTTGGGAACGCGCTCCAAGCTGCTGGCTAAATCATAACCGAAGAGTCCCGCCCAGCCGCCTTGAAAGGGAGGCAACTCGCGATTCACTGAAGTAGGCAATTGATGGATATGGTTGGCTAATTGCGCGAGCGCGTCGACGCCATCGGCGGGAACTGATTGCCAATCGATCGGATCGGCGGAGATGAAAGAGTATCTTCCCAATTGTGGATGTCGCATCGCGCTGTCGAAGAAAATAACGTGCGGTAATCCACTCAGTTGCTTGAACACATCCACTGGCAAGAGTGACGAATCGAGCCGTTCGATAAGCGGAAGCGAACTGTGGTTGTTCGGAGTTTGCGTCACGACTACTCCGAGCGATTGGTTCGAGGACGTAAGTAGTGTCGCGATTCTGGTTTCGTCAGGAATCCCCAGTCAAGCGATTCGTCTTGCAGGTACTGTTTGCCTAAGGCTGCCGCAGTCGCTGCCTTGCACATTTCGTAGCCCAGGTAAAAAGAGTGGGCCGCGTCGAGATTCTTCGGTAAGCCGCCATTGAGGCCGCTCCGTTGTAGTTGGTCGAACAAAAGGAACGGATCGGTATGGTGCAGGTGAAGTTCGTGGCTTACCACATGCACCTCGCCGCCAGAGCTAAAGACGCGGTAGTTGGCGTCTTTGATATTGCTGGCGAGTCGATCCAAATCCTCATCAGGTATTTCGATGACGGCAGGATCGCGGAGAATTACAAGCCGAGGCTCAAGGTGCTTGGGGAGCACGCGATGCTGAATCGCATGGTACACGAGTCGCCGCGCCAGGTCGCACTCGCGCACGCTTGATTGGGCCCAGTTGATGACTTGCGTGGTGAGAACGCTTCGGATCCCGAGTTCCTCGCAAAACCCGAGGAGCATCACGTTGATCGCGGCGGAGTCGGCGTCGGTCAGCTCCGTGAGATTGCCGATCCCCATCATCATTTCTGCATCCGGATAACGATCGCGAACCTGTAAATATCGATGAAGACTTGGGGCGAACCCAAAGCCGATCGGTTCGAGGACCGGGTCGATGCGAAGTCGTACGTTATTGTTGGCCAAGAACTCGATTGTGTTATCGAGGCCAGTCAGCGACCTCGGGTCGTCCGGCACGACGACGACTTCGCAGCCCCAATCGCGGGCCGCTTTGCAATTGGAACTGTTTACCGAGAGGACTAGCTCCGCCCCGGCTCGCACGGCAGGTTCGATTTCACGGGGGTTCAAGCTGTCGATTGATATGCGATGCCCCTCCCCTCGTAGTGCTCGCACAACGTTCGCCACTTCATTCCAAGGCCCTTCAGGCTCACAACCGACATCGATAACATCCGCACCGTCATTGGCCAGGCTGCGTGCCTGCGCGAGGATTTCGCCGAGTGTCAGCCGGGGGCAATGATTGATTTCGGCGATGATTTCGATATCGAATGCCCCATAGTCGACCGGCGTGGTCGACTGCCCAAAAAACCGCGGCAACTCGCGCAGGTCGCGCGGTCCACGCTCGGCGGGGCGATGGATCAATTCTTCGATGGGCGACAGATCGCCACTGCAATAGCCGGGGACGAGAACCCTGGTGGTCTCTACCGGCGCGTTGATACGCTTGGCAATCCAACTGGGCGTCATCAATGCGGCAACGGTAATCGGCAGCACGTCGATGGAGTAGTCGAACCCGATGGCGTTGGCGAGCGGCGCGACCGTTTTGCGTAGCGCGTGCTCCGCCAGGCGCCCTGTAACGAAATGGATATGTTCCGTCGCCATGGTTTGGGGATTGCTCGTCAGTGCGAGTCGCCGGGTTTATCCCAGCGGGGATGAACCCCGCCGCTCGCTATTTATTCGATTGCGATAATAGTCAATCGTTGCGTCCGCCGTTGACGTTCACGATCTGGCCATTGACAAAACTTGCCGCTGGGGATGCCAGGAAACAGGCAACGCGCGCCACGTCTTCCGCTTCGCCCCAACGTGCGACGAGTGATTCACGTTGAGCCCGTGCCTGCCATTCATCGGATGCTTGTTGACCCCACTCGGTGCGTATCCATCCGGGAGCGATGCAGTTTACCCGAACGTTAGGCGCTAGCGACTTAGCCAGACTGCGCGTAGCCGCCATCACAGCGCCTTTGGCTGCCGCGAAAAACTCGCCACTGTCGCCCGCCATTCCGGTTTCTGCTTGGTCCCAGCCCATGTTGAGAATCACGCCATGTCCGCGTTGGCGCATTCGCTCGCCGACTGCTCTGGACAAGCGTAGCGACGCCACGACGTCAACTTTCCATAGCGCGTTCAGCTTCTCCTCGAATGACCATTTGGCGGCGGCACCCGTCAGAACATCGGCGCCGGCGTTGTTGATCCATATATCGATAGGGCGCCAATTCCAAGCTTCTTGAATCAGTCGGTCTTGCTCGGCGAGGTCGTTTAGGTCGGCTAGGATGATCCGCGTATCGCGCCCCAGCGAGCGGGCGTGGAGAGCGACTTGCTCCGCATCGTCGTGGCTTCGTCTTGCATGAACGAGCACGTTTGCGCCCGCCTCAACCAGCGCGCAGGCGATTGCCCGGCCGATCCCGGTGGAGCTGCCGGTGACGACGGCCGATTGGCATTTCAAAGTTTCGGCTGGATTGGTCACGAACGATTCTCAAGCTGCTTTTGTGAAATTGCCTTCAAGCTCTATCCTAGCACCCATGCCATCGTATGGCAGCCGCCTTGTCCGTCTATCGCTTAATCTCTAGGATTCGGTACGCCGTGGAGGGCATTGCTGTTGCCTGCCCAAATGTGGCAGGCAAGAATGTCTGCCACACGTTCGGAAACGGCATCCATTTCTAGCTCTTTTCACTATGGACCAGTCCCCTCAAACGATTCATCAAGCGCGGTATCGATGGTTCCCGGTGTTTGTGCTTGTTACGGCGGTTGGCTGGTGGCTGTGGCGCGCTCGTTATGCAGGGTATCACACCGTGGTTCATGCGGCAGTGGTGCTGCTTGTTATCATTTCGGTCGCGGCTTGGTTTCTCGTATTTGGCGGAGCTTCGCGGCGAGCGAGACAAGTAATTGTTGGCGGAGTGGCACTGGTCATCGGGGCATTCTTGGTTTTGTTCCGGCCGGTATACAACGGTGACATGGGCGTCTACCGCTGGAGGCTGCGTTTCGCATCGAATGCGGATCAGCGTTTGGAGAATCTGCGGATAGCAAACGAAGCAACGGATTGGCAAACTACGCCCAATGATTACCCGCGCTTCTTGGGTAACGGTTATTGGGCTGAAGTCAGCGGCGTTGAACTGGAAACTGATTGGCAGGCTCATCCACCCGAAGAACTATGGCGCCACGAGATCGGCGCCGGCTGGTCGGCGTTTGCGATCGCCGGCAATTATGCCGTAACGCAAGAACAGCGCGGCGAGAACGAACTGGTCACCTGCTACCGTTTGCAAACTGGCAAGCCCATCTGGTCGCACTCCGACGTGGCACGCTTTGATCCGCCAGATGCGATTGGCGGTTTAGGCGATGTCGGCCCGCGCGCCACGCCGACGATTGTGGGCGATCGGATATTCACGCAGGGAGGCACGGGAATCGTCAACTGCCTCGACGCGCGCACAGGACGTGTCGTCTGGTCGCACGATACGCCTGTCGAGTTCGGGGCGACGGTTACGATGTGGGGGAAGTCTGGTTCGCCGCTGATGGTCGACGATATGGTCGTTATCAGCGTCGGCACTCCTACCGGCAGTTGGGAGTCTTCTGCTTCCGATTCCACGACAACCAAACAGCAACTGGATAAGCCTTACAACTCGTCGCTGGTAGCCTATGATGCGAAGTCGGGCGCCGTTCGCTGGACCGCTGGATCTCGCCAGGCTAGCTATGCCTCGCCAATCGTCACCACATTGGCAAGCGAACGGCAAATCGTGGTCGTGAATGAAAGCTGGGTGGTGGCCCATCGTGTTAGCGATGGCGGAATTCTCTGGGAGTATCCGTGGTCCAGCCAGACCGATACGAATGCATCTTGCTCACAACCGGTGCCAGTCGGCGAGGATCGATTGTTTCTGTCTAAGGGCTATGGCACTGGATGTTCGTTGTTGGAGATTACGAAGGATGGCAATGGCGCATTGATGGCCGCTCCGCTCTGGACGCCGCCGATCAAGAGCGCCATGAAGACCAAGCTATGCAATGTGGTCATGCGCGATGGATTCGTTTACGGGCTCGACGACGTTTTACTTGAATGCCTCGAGTTGGAGACGGGGGCTGTAAAATGGAAGAAGCGCCGCCGGCCGGAGTTTGGGCATGGCCAGATTATGTTGGTTGGCAGCACAATCCTTGTGCTGTCCGAAACGGGGGAGTTGGCCCTAGTCGAAGCCAATCCGCGCGAGTATCGCGAATTGGCGCATATCCAAGCGCTAGGCGATGCGAACGTAACTTGGAACAACCCGGCGTTTTCGACGCCGTATTTGCTCATTCGGAATGCCCGCGAGGCTGTCTGTTATCGCCTGGCAATCAAAAAGTGAATCGTTGGCGCGCTAAGGGGCGATTCAACCATAACTTCCCCATGTCCGGAATAACCACGGAGGCACAGAGGACACAGAGAAGAAAAAAGGAGAAAGCACAGAATACTAGATCGCAACGAATCGACGATAGTAAGTCAGAACATAGGAAAAGACGGGAATAATTTTTTCGTCATTAGTGAAAATTAGCGCAGATCAGTGTTCTTGCCTTTGTATTTCTTCTCTGTGTCTCCGTGGTGAATCCCATCTGCCGAAGTTATTTTTGAGCCATTCCTAGCCATCGTTCTCGCTGCCATCCTGCGGTGGATTTTCGAGCAACCAGTCTTCCAGGATGATGTGCTGTAACAGGGGAGCCCGCAGCAGCGCGGCGCGGTTAGGCAGCAGCGATGAAAGCCAAGGTCGGCGAGCCAAGCCAGCGGCGGCGCGCATCCCCATGTGGCCGATCGACCTACCGCTCATTTGTTGAGTCACGTTTTCACTTAACCGAGTGAATGTCGCCGGAATTACATTGGGGCCGGGTCCAACATGGATCACTGTCGAGATGCCGCTCGATAGCGTTTCGTAAACCGCATCCCAAAGCCGTTGCGGGTGATCGGCCCAATCGCGGAGAAGGTCTCTAGCGTGGTAATCGTCGTAGCTTCGTTTGCCAGTGACTAGCGATAGCACCGGAGGGCAGGGCGGTTGCAATCCGCCTCGCATGACGTCCATCATTACGGCCGCGCGATCGGGAATGTGTTTCTGCCGAACAATCGGCGTGTGCAGCGGCGGCCAGCGCTCGGGGTTGAGCTTCAGATGAGCTGGGTCTGGCAGGAATTCGTGCATCTGAGCTTTGAATCGTGCGATCGTGTCATTTTGGCCAAGAAGCAGGTAAGTGTTGGGAGTGAGAATGGACGATACTGCGATCGTGCCTTTGCCTTCAGACGTGATCAATCGGCAAAGCCGGTTCACGTCCATTTCGTCGATCGTCGGGCCGCGCGAGAAGAGAATGCCCATCGTCACATCGGCGGCCAGCGAGGCAGCGTCTTCGGCCATCGCGACCGGTACGCTGAGTATTTCAGCCATCGTGAAGACGCCCGCACATGCCACGGCCGATAGCTCGCCGAGGCTGTATCCATAGGCGAGCTTAGCCTCGCCAAAACGGACGCCATGGAACTTCTCTAATAGCTCGACCTGCGCCAAATCAGCCGCGACGATCATCGCAACCGCCTCGGCGTATCGATCTAAACCATATTCGCGCCGCTCCGAGACCGCCGAGGCCAGGTCCACCGGTCGACGCACGATTTCCTCGCAGATCTCACTCGCGCGGTCGAGATAACGACGAATCGTCGGGCCGTACGCTGTGTATGCAAGCAACTCGGGTGTGCGCCCCAAATTCGTGGTGTTGTAACCACGAAAGGCGAAGGCACTCGTTCCGATCTTCGACTGCAAGGAATTGTTCATAGTCCATGCTCGTACAGCGAGCTTTGCATCGCTTTAATCACACCAAGGCAATTGTCGGTGGCAAATTTATTCTAATGATAACTGCGCAACCAATGAGCCTTTGGGTGCCATGGCCACTGCTCGGAGTG